>DASVKG010000020.1:0-26182 GCA_036385495.1 Anaerolineales bacterium
CTCCTGCCCTGAACGAAACACTTCCCCTGAAACCGTTTACCCCTCCTGGCAGAGATTTGGTTCTAGAAACACCGGCGCCTTCCGAAGAAATTCCACCTGTTGATTCAACCTCTGCACCTTCCCAGCCGCTCAATATCGAAGTAGATCGGGATGCCTGGCTGGAGGGATTGCCAACGACAGAGGAAGAAGGCAAGCCGGGAGAATTGCAGCCCCAAACAACCACCCCTGCCGAAGAAATTCCTCCAGAAAAATCTCCCGATGGAAATGGACAACCGTTCAATAGGGAACATGATGCGGAAGTCGAGCAGGATGGATTGGCAACGATAGAGCAAAATGCCAAACCGGGAGAATTGCAGCCCCAAACAATCACTTCCACCGAAGAAATTCTCCCTGTTGACCTTGAAGTTGGATCTGCCCAGCCGATCAATATCGATGAGGATCGAGAGGCCTGGCTGGAAGGAATGTCATCGAAAGAGGAAAAAGACAAGGCGGGAGAATTGCTGCCCCCAACAACCAATTCCACCAATGTAATTCCGGCAAGTGAACCTACTGTTGAACCTTCCCAACTGCTCAATATCGATGAGGATAGGGATGCGTGGCTGGAGGAAATGGCAACAACTGTTGAAAAAGACAAGCCGGGAGAATTGCTGCCCCAAACAACCATTTCCACCGATGAAATTCCGACTATTGAATCTACCGTTGCACCTTCTCAGGGCCTCAACATCGAAGATGATCGGGAGGCCTGGCTGGAGGGATTGTCAACGACAGAGGAAAAAGACCAGCCAGGAGAATTGAAGCCACAAACAACAACCACCCCTACCGAAGAAATTCCTCCAGAAAAATCTACCGATGGAAATGCTCAACCGATCAATATCGAAGATGATCGGGAAGCCTGGCTGGAAGGATTATCAGCGACAGAGGAAAAAGACAAGCCGGGAAAATTGCAGCCCCAAACAACCACCCCTGCCGAAGAAATCCCACCAGTTAAATCTGCCGATGGAATTACTCAACAAGGCAATAGCGAGGATGATACCGAGGCCTGGTTGGAAGGCCTGGCATCGACCGAACCGCAGGGCATGAAGGAAGAGCTTCCACCTGGTACGAACGAGAGCCCCGCAACTCCCCCCGAGTGGATTCAAAAACCCACCCAGGAATCGGCTGTTCCGGAAAAACCAGCAGTCCCTGAACCTCCATTGGCAGTATCTGAAGAAGATATCACCATTACCTCCTGGCTGAGCAAACATGATGTTGAAGAAGCGCTGGGAAAAGCCCGGTCCAAATCCGAAGCAGTGCAAGCGGATGAATCAGCTACTAATGATTTACCAGATTGGTTGAAAGAACAAGAACCCGCAAGCAAACAGGAAGAAGAACCAAAATCGAATAAAGAGCTACCTGAATGGCTGAGTCAACCCGTGCAACCTTTCGATAAGGAAACGGATGTTGTTATAGAACCCGACCTTCCATCAGAGCCGGAAGCGCCTGCATGGGTTGAGGAGACAATTCCAGTTTCCGAACCCCCTGCCCCTACTACTCCGGGAGAATGGGTTTCAGCGGATGAAAAACCCAATCCAAATCCGGACATTCCTTCCACTACTGGCAATCCACCCGCGATTGGTTTTGACACTCCCTTTCAGCGACAGATTCTTGGCGGGACGGGGATGCTTTCGCGTGTCCCGCTTGACGACGCGGATGCAGAATTTCTGGCTTCTGCACAAACAGCTTTGGATGCAAAGCAAATTAAACAATCCATGCAGTCGTATTCAAAGCTTATTAGAAAAAACCACTTGTTGGATGAAGTCATTCACGATTTGCGAGAAGCAATCTACCGGTTCCCGGTGGATATAAGTATATGGCAAACTCTGGGTGATGCCTCCATGCGTGCAAACCGACTGCAAGACGCCCTCGACGCTTATACAAAAGCTGAGGAACTATTGCGATAAAACGCAAATATAAATTTCCCTGGAAGTCGCGAGGGTAGCAGCGTAAAAATGAGGACTCTAGAGCAAGCTTGGCTTGCCCGCCATGGTAAAATCAGATCTCGAGACTGGTGTTGTCTCGGGATCATTTTTTGAAATGGAGAAAAATTATGGAACGATCGCTCGTGCTTGTCAAACCCGATGGTGTCCAACGCGGACTGATTGGCGAGGTGATTACGCGACTCGAACGCCGTGGATTGATGTTGATAGCTGCAAAATTCTTAATAGTCAGTCAGGAACTGGCCGAGACTCATTACGCGATTCACAAAGGCAAACCATTTTATGAGTCCTTGATTGAATATATTACCTCTGCTCCAGTTATGGCGATGGTCTGGGCGGGGCCGAATGCCGTTGCCGCCATCCGACAGACGATGGGTGCCACGCGTCCGACTGAGGCCGCACCCGGCTCGCTGCGACACGATTTTGCTCTAGAGATTGGCCGCAACCTGACCCACGCCTCCGATACAATGGAAAATAGCGAAAAAGAAGTTGCGCTGTGGTTTAAACCGGGTGAACTGGTTGACTGGAAACGAGAAACCGACCGGTGGATTTTTGAGAGTAGTTTGCATGGTTAAAGACTATCTTCTAGTGGATAGTCTTTTTCTATTTCATATTGACACCCAAATCGACGGACAAATTATCAATGTCATTATATAATTGACGTATCCCAAAAAGAATTAAATATCCACATTCCACACTGCAGAAGGAGTATCTCATGACAGAAGAACTTTTCCAGAAAATGGCGCAAAGCGTCCTTGATGGAGATTCTGATGCCGCCACAGTCCTGGCTAGGCAGGCAATTGCAGACGGCATCGACCCGCTGGAGGCCATCACAAAAGGTTTTGTCTTGGGTGTCAATAAGGTGGGTGAAAGTTTTGCCTGCGGAGAGGCCTTCCTACCTGAACTCGTTATGGCCGGAGAAGCCATGAAAGCCGCGGTATCCACCCTGGAACCGGAAATGCAGAAGCGCGGGGTCCAGCGAACGATGCTGGGGAAGGTTGTCCTGGCAACCGTCGAGGGGGATATTCACGAGATTGGCAAAACACTTGTGGGGACAATGCTCTCGGCTTCCGGCTTTCAGGTATATGACCTGGGAGTGGATGTCCCGGCAGCCAAAATTATTGCCAAGGTCCAGGAAGTGGGTGCCGACCTGGTCGGCTTGAGCGCCCTACTGACAACCACGATGGTCAAGCAAAAAGAAGTGATAGACGAACTGGATAAGCTTGGCTTGCGCAAGAAGGTCAAAGTGATGGTGGGGGGTGCGCCCGTGACTCGCGATTGGGTTCAAAAGATCGAAGCAGACGGATACTCTGAAGACGCCATCGGCGCGGTCGGCCTGGCCAAACAACTGGTGGGCGCAGCATAGCAAACAAGGAACCTGCCATGTCGAAAGCGATTCAATCCATCACCAACCCGAAACTGCGGTTGGAAATATTAACGCCGCAGGAAGTCAAAAAAATCCATGACGCCACCTTATGGATCATCGAAAAAGTCGGCGTGCGGTTCCCATCCAAAAAAGCGTTGGATATTTGGGCCGCCCATGGTGCCGATATTGACCTGGAGAAAATGGTGGTCCGTGCCAGGGCGGAACTGATCGAAAAAGCCTTGATGACCTGCCCGCCGGTCTATTCCCTGGCGGCGCGCGACCCGCAGCAGGATTTGCCGCTGGACGGCAACCACGTATTTGTCGGCACGGACGGTTGCGGCGTGGAAGTGATCGATATCAAGACCGGCGAGCGCCGCACTTCCTGCCTGCAGGATGTACGGGATATTTCCCGCATCGCCGACGCGACCGAGCAAGTGGGTTTCCACTGGGTGCCTGTTTCAGCGCAGGATATGCCGCCCGAGACGCGCGGCCTGCACGAGATCAAGGCCATTTGGGAAAACTCCACGAAGCACGTACAGACCGAATCCATTTATAACGAACGCGAGGCACGGGCAGCGATTGAAATGGCAGCGTTGATCGTTGGCGGGAAGGATAAACTGCGCCAGCGGCCGGTCCTTTCACTGATGGAATGCTCTGCACCTCCCCTTGGACACGATGGCGGCAGCCTGGATGCAGCTCTTGTTGCGGCTGAGTACGGCCTTCCTACCGGGTTCATGACCATGGCGGCGAACCTGACCACAGGTCCGGCTACCCTGGCAGGCAACCTGGCGGTTGGCAACGCAGAAGTGATCGCGGGAACTGCGCTGATCCAGCTTGCTTATCCCGGTGCACCGGTATTCTACGCTGCTGCGCAAACTGCCTCCGATTTGCGGACTGGCGGGTACACCGGCGGCGGCCCGGAGGATTTCCTGTACGGAGCAGCGACGAATGTTCTCTCTGATTTTTATAATATTCCGCTCTCGATGGGTTCGTTTGCCACAGGCGCGAAAGAACCGAACTGGCAGGCAGGGATCGAGAACAGCCTGTCCACTTTCATGGCGAGTATCGTTATGTCAGATATGTTATTGGGTGTGGGGTTTCTGCACGGCAGTCGCATCTGGTCGTTTGCCGAGATGATGATGGATTGTGAGATCTTTTCCATCATCCGCAAAACGATGCAAGGCATCATTGTGGACGATGAAACGCTGGCGCTCGATACGATTGCCGCAGTTGGCCCGGGCGGCAATTTCCTGTCCCAGAAACACACCCTCAAGCATATGCGTGAACTATTTTTACCGCAATTCATGGACCGCCGTCCATTTAATGAATGGGAGGCAAAGAAAGAGGATGCGCGTGACTGGGCACTGGCAAAAGCGTGCAAGACGCTGGAGACCCACCAGCCTGATCCACTCGACGAAATTATCTCAAATGAAATGGCGAAAATCATTTCATCGCTGGAGAAAAAATGACTGCACGGCAGCCAAAAATCGAACTGCTGACAAATGATCTCATTGCCCGCATACTGGATGAAGCTTTCCAGTTGATGCAAAAACCGGGGATAAAAGTCCAATCCATCGCAGCGCACGATTTGTTGATTAAAGCCGGGGCAACAGCGGAGGGGGATGTTGTCAACATCCCGGAAAAAATTGTTCGCAAAGCGCTCGATACCGTTCCTGCGGAATTCCATCTTTACGACCGGAATGGAAATCCCATGGTTCATTATGGTGGCGATACAGTCCAATTTGACCCCGGTTCATCCGGTGTTCACATCCTCGATCCAGACACGCTGGAGCACAAGACTTCATATACGCCGGACCTTGTACGGGTGGTTAAGGTGGCAGAGATGCTCCCGCAATACGACGCCCAGTCCACAGCTATTGTATGCAATGAGGTTCCCAAAGCCATTGGCGACCTGTACCGGCTTTACATCGTCCTGCTGTTTTCGCAGAAACCGATCGTGACCGGTTCGTTTTCCCTTAATACCCTTGGCTCAATGATTGATATGCTGGTAATTTTCGCCGGCAGCCGTCAGGCGTTGGCTGATAAACCGCAAGCGGTCTTCGACGTGTGTCCATCCCCTCCGCTCATTTGGAGTGATTTTGGAGCGGGAAATCTCATTGAATTAGCCCGCGAGCGTGTTCCGGCGGAACTGATCTCGATGCCGTTAGCCGGAGCGGCTGCACCGGTAACTTTGCTCGGTTCGGTGGTCCAACATGCCGCCGAAAGTTTGAGCGGGATTGCCATCCATCAGCTAACCAATCCGGGTGCTCCCATTGTTTGGGGTGGTGCGCCCGCAATATTTGATATGCGCCGCGGGACCACGCCGATGGGCGCCATAGAAACGTCCATGATCGACGCGGCTTATGCGCAAGTGGGTAAATCACTCAATATGCCGACCCATGCTTACCTGGGCGCCTCCGATGCCAAAATCGTAGATGCGCAGGCCGGGATGGAAAGCGGCATTACAGCCCTGGTTGGCGCGCTGGCAGGAATCAACATGATTTCTGGGGCGGGGATGCTCGACTTTCTGGCCTGTCAAAGCCCTGAGAAGCTGGTTGTGGATGCCGAAGGGATTGCCATGGCCAAACGACTTATAGCCGGGATCGAGGTACGGACCGAAACGCTTGCAACAGCCTTGTTCGAAGGTATCAATTTCAAAGGTGATTTCCTTAAACAAAAGGCCACGCGTGAGTTGTTCTCAAAAGAACAATACCTGCCATCGGCTGTCATCGACCGTGAATCCAATCGCGGCTGGCAGGCATCTGGCAGTCTAGATACTTTTGCGCGTGCCAAAATTCGGACGCAAGAATTAATTGCGGCGTACCAACGCCCGAATTATCCTCCCGAACTGGAGCTGAAATTGCGGTCAATGGTGGAGACTTTGGCCCTCAGAGCCGGGATGGATGCCCTGCCGCGAATTGAATAATCATCATGCGTCATGAGAACGAATAGCAGTTGTTCAAATGACGCATTTTTGCTATTATAAATATGTTGATAGCCCATTTTCATAACTAAGGAGGAAGGAATGCAAAAACAATCTGTTTTGTACACTCTTTTCGCCATCCTGGTGGTGGCCAGCCTGGTCTTGAGCGGGTGCGGGGGGAGACCAACAACTCAAGTTGCGAATGGGGATACTCCTGTGTCTGGGAATACGCCTCAGGCTTCTCAGACAGCCATTCCAGAAAAAAAGGTTGCAACTCTAATATTTACCCAGGAATTTGATAATCTGGCTCCGCTTTACAGCAGTATGTGGTTCGTGTGGACGACCTGGCAAATGTTCGATCACTGGGCTTGGGAATTCGATGTTAACAACGAACCTTTCCCTGTCCTGGTAACCGAAATTCCCAGTGTTGAAAATGGTGGGGTCAGCGCAGATGGAAAAGCCATCACCATGCATTTGCGAAACGACCTCAAGTGGTCGGATAATGTCCCCCTGACATCCGAGGATTTCGTCTTCACCTGGCAAATGGCGGTCAGCCCTCAGAACACGGTAGCCACCCAATACCCCTATGACATGATCGCATCGGTGGAAGCACCTGATCCACAGACGGTGGTGGTCAACTTCACCGATCCATTTGCTCCCTGGTTGGCGAACCTTTGGCATGGTATTTTACCAGCGCATATCTTGAGCCCCATTTACGCGGCTGATGGAACGATCGATAATGCTGAATGGCTGAAGAGACCGACTGTCGGCTGCGGACCCTATAATTTTGCGGAATGGGAGTCAGGTAGTTTCGCCCGTTTCGTACGAAACGATAATTATTGGGGCACTCCGGCCAAGATTGATGAGATCTTCATCCGCTTTGTCCCTGACGACGCCTCACAGACCGCGGCGTTAAAAGCCGGGGATGCCGACATGGGCACTTTTATTTCCTATACTGATGTGCCCGGGTTGCAGGATGCAGGCTTGAAAATCGTCATCGAACCCAGCGGTTATAACGAGTTTATGTTTTTCATGGTCAATGCTGGGAAAAGTCACCCGGCTCTGATGGATGTTCGCGTGCGTAAAGCGATCGCGCTTGCCATTAACCGCGATGGGATCAACAACGATTTACATTTTGGATTAACCAAAACTCCTGCAAGTTTTTGGGATGCCTTGCCTTACTATAACAACCCTCCGCTTACAGCCTATCCTTATGACCCGGAGCAGGCAAAAGCCCTGTTGGACCAGGCCGGTTGGATCGACAGTAATGGGGATGGTATCCGAGAAAAGGATGGTGTCAAGCTGGAGATCTCTCATGCCACCACGATCCGGGAAGATCGCCAGGATGTACAGGCAGTCATGCAGCAAGACTTGGCTGATGTTGGCATCAAGCTTGACGTGAATCCCGTGGATGATACATTGTTTTTTTCCAGCTATGCTGATAATGGACCCGCAGCCAGAGGCAAATACGATATCCAGGAGTGGTCAGACGGTCCCCTGTTCCCGGATCCGGATATCTATTATTGGAAGTGCGACCAGATCCCGACTGATGAGAATCCCACCGGGGAAAACTGGTTCTATCTTTGTGATAAAGAGCTTGACCGGCTGATCACGCTGCAGTCCACGCAGATCGACCCGGTTGCACGCCAAGCAACTATTTCGCAAATCAACCAGCTTTTCTATGATAAGGTTTATATCATCGGCATGTGGCAGGATCCGGATGTTTATGCCGTCGGTTCGCGCCTTCAAAATGTAAAATTCTCTGGCGTGACAATGTTCTACAACATTGCTGAGTGGGATCTGGTTCCATAGATTGCGGCAAGGAAGAACCCAATGAGGAGCCGGTTATTCCCGGCTCCTCAATTCACCAGTCGATCGTCTGTATGGAAGGCGCGGCGTGACTCGCTATATCATCAAACGGCTAATCCAGGGCATTCCCTTACTTTTAATTATCAGTGTTGTTTTATTTGCTTTAATGATGAGCGTGGGAGACCCGGTTGCCACAATGGGGGGAAGGCGGGTTACCCGCGCCGCAGATTATGAACGCCTAAAACGACAACTTGGTCTTGATAAACCAATATATATGCAATATATTTATTGGCTGGTTGGCAATACCTGGACTAGGACAGACGTGGATGGGGATGGCGTTGCAGAGACTGCTGGAACCCGTCTGGGCATCCTGCGTGGTGATTTCGGGACTTCATTGGTGAACCGGAAGCCGGTCATGCAGGTGATCGGCGAGCGAATTCCGAACACTTTGATCCTGATGTTGACGGGTGAGGTGATCGTCATCCTGGGTGCTTTGGTTGTGGGGGTGTACTCTGCAATACGGCAGTATTCCACATTGGATCATGTGGTGACTGCCTTGTCCTTTATCGGTTATTCATTGCCCATCTTTTTCATTGCGTTAATGTCCATGTACATATTTGCTGTTCTTTTCAAACGCTGGGGTCTCCCTTACCTTCCAACTGTCGGAATGTTCGATCCGCAGGTTGGGAAAACCTTTGTGCAGGTTGTCTACCATATGGTTTTGCCGGTGATCAGCATGTCGGTTGTCAGCCTGGCCTCCTATAGTCGCTACATTCGCAGTACCATGCTGGATGTTCTAAACCAGGATTACATTCGCACTGCCAGGTCCAAAGGATTGCCGCGCCGTACGGTCATTTTTGTGCACGCTCTCAAAAATGCGTCTCTGCCGATTGCCACTATTGTCGGTTTGGATCTCCCCTTCCTCCTGGGAGGGGCGGTCGTTACCGAAAAAATCTTTGCCTGGCCAGGGATGGGACGTCTTTTCCTGGACCAAGTCTACCGGGCTGACACACCGGTTGTGATGGGCATCTTGATGCTGGTCGCCGTGGCTGTGATCGTTTTCCAGATCATCACAGATGTTGTTTATGCGTGGTTGGATCCGCGCATCCGCTACGATTGACGGATACGGGATAATGGAAACCACAACCTCCCAAATTGCCACCCTTACACCGGATGACCTGGAAACACCCCCGCTTAGCCTTGGGCAATTGACCTGGCGGCGTTTTCAGCGCCATAAACCAGCCATAATTGGTCTGGCAGTGCTTGCCTTGCTGGTTTTGTACGCCCTGGCTGGTTCTTTTTTTATCTCTGAGAAATATGCCAATTACAATGACACCTCCTTGCGCCTGCAAGGCCCTTCTGCTGCACATCCCTTCGGTACTGATTCGATCGGACGGGATGTTCTTGCCCGCACAATTTATGGCGGGCAGATCTCGTTGCTAATCGGACTGACGGCAGTGGTGGTTGAGACTCTCCTGGGCATTTTGGTGGGAGCTTTGGCGGGCTATTACGGCGGCGTGGTGGATAGCGTTTTGATGCGCATCACCGAGGCCATGTTGAATATCCCGGAAATATTTCTATTGATCGTGATGGCCAAGTATTTTGGAGGTAAGATCCCCGAGGTGGACCTGTTTGGACGAACCTTTAGTGGAAGTGTGGTTGTGATCGTTCTTATCATTGGTCTTACTTCCTGGATGTACCTGGCTCGTATAGTACGCGCTCAGTTCCTCTCCCTTAAGGAGAACGAGTTCGTATTGGCTGCCAGGGCTACCGGCACTCGCAACATCGAGATAATCTTCCGCCACATCCTGCCGAATAGCGTCGCCCCCATCGTAGTCTCTGCCACCCTTGGGGTGGCTAATGCCATCCTTGCGGAGGCATATATCAGCTTCCTTGGGTTGGGAGTCCAGCCTCCAACAGCCACCTGGGGGAATATGCTCGACGGAGCAAATAATTACCTCGAAACCGCTCCCTGGCTGTGGTTCTTTCCCGGTTTCCTGATTCTGGTTACAGTGCTCAGCATCAACTTCCTGGGGGATGGCCTCCGGGATGCTCTTGACCCGCGCAGCCGGACGGTGTGAACCTATGGCTACCCTACTCGACGTAAGGGACTTGAAAACACGCTTTCATACACCCGAAGGGACGGTTTACGCCGTCAATGGGATTTCATTCCACGTAGACGAAAGCGAAACTTTGGCTGTGGTAGGGGAGAGTGGCTGTGGGAAATCCGTAAGCATGCTTTCGGTGCTACAATTGATCCTGGTACCCCCAGGGGAAATTGCAGCAGGTTCGGCACTGTACCGCGGAATGGATTTGCTTAAAAAATCCGAGTACGAGATGGAAGCAATTCGCGGCCAGGAAATTGCCATGATCTTCCAGGACCCGATGACATCCCTTAATCCTGTCCTGACCATTGGCAGACAGATCAGTGAGTCGCTGCGCGTTCATAAAGGGATGGATCAAAAAGCTGCCGCGGGGCGGGCTGTGGAATTATTGGAATTGGTCGGCATCTCAGACCCTTTGCATAGTCTGGGAGATTACCCTCACCAGTTCTCCGGTGGGATGCGCCAACGGGTGATGATCGCCATGGCGCTGTCATGCAACCCCAGCTTGCTGATTGCTGATGAGCCAACCACCGCCTTGGACGTGACCATACAGGCCCAGATCGTTGAGTTGGTATCCAGGATTCGCCAACAGATTGGCATGGCTGTCATCTGGATCACCCACGACCTGGGAGTGGTGGCTGGAATTGCTGACCGCGTCATGGTTATGTATGCCGGTTTCATCGTTGAGGAGGCCGGTGTAAATGCCTTGTACGAAAACCCATGCCATCCTTACACAAGTGCCTTGCTGGGAGCTCTACCGCGCGTGGACCGTCGCCGTGACCGTCGGCTCAAATCCATCCCTGGAGCGCCGCCCAGTCTCCTTGTGGAGCCGCATGGATGTCCTTTTACCGCTCGGTGTGAGTATGCCATCGAACGCTGCAAAACCGAAAACCCGTCCTTGACACCGGTTGGACAGGACCACCACAACATTGCTTGTTGGGTTGACATCCACACTGGAGCGGCCAGATGATCGCGACTCAGCCGCTCGTAATGGTTGAAAATCTGATCAAGCACTTTCCTGTAGTGCGCGGGATTGTCATCCAGCGCAAGGTGGGTGCCGTGCGGGCTGTGGATGGGATTTCATTCACCATCGATCGCGGCGAGACTCTCGGGTTGGTGGGGGAGAGCGGCTGCGGAAAGACCACTGCCGGACGGACACTTCTCGGTCTTTATCCGGCAACTGCGGGCATGGTCACAATCGATGGACACGATGTCCGTTCTGCCAGGGGCAAGGAAATGCTCATCATCCGCCGGATAGCGCAGATGATTTTTCAAGACCCGTACGCCTCTCTCAACCCGCGTTGGACGGTCCACTCCATTATCAGCGAACCGCTGCGCGTCCATCATTTGTTCAAAACCGAAGCGGAACGGGTTGAACGCGTCCAAGAACTAATGGGGTTGGTCGGGTTAAGTGGGCGCCTCATCAACCGTTTCCCACATGAATTCTCCGGAGGACAGCGACAGCGCATCGGTGTGGCGCGCGCCCTGGCGTCAGCCCCCCGGTTTATTGTTTGCGATGAACCAATCTCAGCATTGGACGTATCCATCCAGGCACAAGTGGTTAACCTGCTCGAAGATTTGCAGGACCGGTTTGGCCTGACCTATCTCTTCATAGCTCATGATCTCAGCATGGTTCGCCACATTTGTGACCGGGTGGCAGTTATGTACCTGGGTGTGATGGCTGAAATGGCCGACCGGAACGAACTTTATGAGCATCCGATCCACCCGTATACCAAGGCGCTGCTTTCAGCCGTTCCCGTGCCGGATCCCAGGAAAGACCGGGCCCGTCGCCGAATTATCCTGGCCGGGGATGTGCCCAGCCCGATCAACCCGCCCTCAGGCTGCCGTTTTCATCCGCGCTGCCCGCATGCATCCGAGCAATGCAGCCTCGAGGTCCCTCAATGGCGGCTCGGAGCACCCAGCCATTGGGTTGCCTGTCATAATGTCTAGAAAGAATAAGGGCCATGATTGATCTAGGGGTTTTATTGCGCGTTCCTTGTGTGGAAGTGGAGATGGGCTTCGATGTTTCGCCTGACGGCGAACGCGTAGCCTTTTCATGGAATCCAGAGGGACGCTGGGAGATCTATGAAACATTCCTGCCTGGTAGTCCCCGTCCTCGGACGATGCTCGGCAAATTGGTTCCTTATCGGGTTTCGCATGGGCCTGGTGGAAAGTTTCACCCACGCTACTCTCCTGACGGTCAACTCCTGGCCTTCACCGTCGACTTCGATGGTAGTGAAGCCTATCACCTTATTGTCCACGATCTTGGTACCGGAGAAGAGCGTGACCTGACCCCGCATTTAAATTGTTCCCTGCAGGCTGATTTCTCCTGGTCACCGGATGGCAAATACATCGCCTTTATTTCTGATCAATCCGGGCAATTTGATGCATACATAATTCCTGCCGGGGGCGGTGAGGCCAGGCTTGTGCTGGATGCCGGATACCCGGCTTGGAAAGTGCGCTGGTCTCCAGATGGGTTCTGGCTGGCGGTGACAGTCGAGGCGGGGGGCATAGATTTCGGTTCGTACATCGTCAAGGCTGAAGATGGTAGCGAAGTTTGCAGGATTGCCGATGAAAATGGGCCGATTGATGCAGGGCAGACTTGCTGGTCGCCAGATGGTACCCGACTGGCTTTTACATCGGACGTGCAAGGATTTAATAATATCGGGATTTATCATCTGGCCACACGACGAATTGCCTGGCTGACGGATGGGGATGGGGAGAAGCAGTTCCCAACCTGGTCACCGGATGGGACACGGCTGGCGTACGTCTTCAACCTTAGTACAATTTCCTGGCTGGCAGTCCAAAAGCCTGGTGAGTCTCCGTTGATGAATCGGGTTGAGCCGGGAGTCCATTACCTGCCTCACTTTACCCCGGATGGCAGCCATATCATCTTTGCTTTCGATAATCCATGCCATCCGGACGATTTATGGTCACTCTCTCTTGAAAATGAGGTTTTTACACAGCTGACCCACTCCCTGCCAGAGGAGTTGGCTGAAATCCCCTTTTCCATGCCAGAGGAGATCACCTACCCAGGTTTGGACGGGACACCAATCCCGGCATTGCTGTTCAGGCCGCAAGTACAGGAACCTGGCCCGGCAGCGATCCTGATTCATGGTGGGCCGGATTGGTTTTTCGAAATGACATGGTACCCGTTAATGGCTCATTTGGCTTCGCGGGGATGGGCTATTTTAGTACCCAATTACCGCGGCTCCACTGGTTATGGGCGCCTGTGGCAGGAAGCCAGTCGTTTCGATTTTGGTGGCGTGGACAATGATGATGTCGCTGCCGGGGCTCAATTTCTCCTCCAAAATGACTTGGCTGACCCCGAACGGATTGGGATCACCGGTCGCAGTCACGGCGGATATCTCACCATGACCTGCCTGACGAAATATCCGCACCTCTGGGCAGCCGGGTCGGCAGTTGTACCATTCATCAATTGGTTTACAAATCACAAATTTATTCGTACCGACCTTCAACATTGGGATTATGAAAATTTTGGCAACCCGGAAGATGATCATGATCTTTGGGTTGAACGATCGCCTTATTTCTTTCTTGACAAAGTTTCTGCTCCGGTACAATTGATCGCGGGCAGACTGGACCAGCGCTGCCCGGTCAGCGATTCAATCGAGGCGCATGAAGCCTTGCAAGACATGGGCAAGTCGGTGGAACTGGTAATTTACGAAGATGAGGGCCATACGTTTCTAAAACTGGAAAATGTGCTGGATTCCGAGCTGCGCCGCGTGGCATTTCTAGCGAAGTATCTCGAAAGGTAGTAACGGCTTTAGTAGTTAGCCATTGGAGAAGATCGATGATACGTTTCTCTGTACTTGACGAAAATGAAGTCGAAGCCATCCATCAGGCCAGTTTACGCATCCTGAATGAGACCGGCGTGATTCTGACCGAGCCGAAAAGCCGTGCCCTCCTGACCGAGGCAGGTGCCAAAGTACAGGATAAGCGCGTCTTAATTCCTCCAGATTTGGTGGAACGGTGCATTGCTCTGGCAGGGAAGAAAACAACTATCCGCGGGCGGAGTGGGGCAGTCAGGACCCTCGGGGATGGAAGCTTATATTTTCATAACCTGGGAGGTGCTCCTCAGATTTATGATGCAGCTTCCGGGAAACGCCGCCTGGCTGTTGTTCAAGATGTGCGGGATGCCGCTCGTCTGTTGGATGCGCTGGAGAATTGCCATACCGTTACACCTTTCTTTACCCCCACGGAAGTGCCAGGTGGGGTGATGTCGCTGGCGATGTACCGCCACTCGTTGCCAAATACAGTAAAGCCCCTTCAAGGTCCTGGTGTGCAAGTGGTGGCTGAGGTGCGCTATGCGGTAAATATGGCGGAAGTGATCGGCCCTCCCGCTGAGTGTTTGACTTTGTCGCTTTCTCCGGTAAGCCCGCTGACCATCCCAGACCATGAAGCCGGGGCGATCATGGAAATTGCCCGGCAGGGGATTGCTTTTGCGCCATTGCCGTGTCCGACCGCAGGCACAACCGCGCCTTTCTCCATAGCAGGTGCCATTGCCCAGCAGAATTCAGAGGTCCTGGCAGCCCTGGTGCTGGCAGAACTTGTCCGGCCGGGTTTACCGATAATATATTGTGGGCGGCTGGCAATGATGGAACCCCGCACCGGGTTTTCCGTTTGGGGTGGGGTCGAGTTGGGAATGGCCTCCGCCGGCACGGTGCAAATCGGGCATCGATATGGGTTGCCGGTTAATGTCTATGGTTTTTCCACTAATGCGCATAGTCTTGATGCACAAGACGGTTTCGAGCGCGCTTTGAACGCCGCCATTCCTGCCCTGGCTGGAGCGGACGAATTATCCGGCATCGGTGAAATGGAGGCAGGGGTGATGGGCTCGTATGCGCAGATGGTTGCTGATAATGAATTTGCCGGAAGTATTTTACGGATCCGGAAAGGAATTGCGGCGGATGCAGATGCGCTGGCAGTGGATGTGATTGCAGCTGCTTTGGCAACCACGCGCAATTTCCTCGGCCAGAAACACACGATGAAATATCTTAAATCTGGCGAAGTGTTTTTGACGAAACTTGCCGAGCGGGGCTCATGGGAAGGTTGGGAAAATGCCGGGCGGGTAGGTCTTGTTGAACGAGCACAAGCCGAGGCTGAACGCATTTTGCGCGACCATCAGGTCCCGCCCCTCGAGGCAGCCCAGGAGCGCGAACTGGATGCCTTGATGATGGCCGCTGAAAAAGAATTAAGTATATAGTTGTCCCTCGCTTGACAGTCATAGGTCCAGAAAATAGGTGAAATATGCTGGAAAAGGCACAAGCAATGCAAAAGCAATTGAGTGAATGGCGACGGGACTTCCATATGCATCCGGAACTCGGTTTTAAGGAAAATCGCACGGCTGAAAAAGTGGCTGAAACTCTGGAGCAGATGGGGTATCGCGTTCGACGAGGCGTCGGAAGAACTGGTGTGGTTGCAGAACTCGGAAGCGGGAAGCCGCTTGTCGCCGTTCGCGCAGACATGGATGCGCTGCCACTCCAGGAGACCAACCAGGTGCCGTATGCTTCGCAGAACCCCGGCGTGATGCATGCCTGCGGGCATGACGGCCATATGGCCATGGGACTCGGTGCCGCGGCATTGCTCTGCCGTGAAAAATTCGCTGGGACAGTACGGTTCCTGTTCCAGCCTTCTGAAGAAGTAGCAGACGACGAAGGGTTGAGTGGCGCGCAGCGCATGATACAGGATGGGGCGATGGATGGCGTGGAACTGGTCATTGCCTTGCATGTCGATCCGGTTACTCCTGCCGGAACCATCCGCATTGAGTCCGGGCCCGCTTCCGGAGGCGTGGATTCCTGGTTCGGAGAGATTATTGGCAAAGGGGGGCATGGAGCTCACCCGCACCAGACAATTGACCCTTTTTACATCACCGCACATGTCATCCTGGCCTTAAATGCGATTGTCTCTCGTCGTCTCGATCCTTTTGACCCAGCAGTTGTTAGCGTTGGTTCACTCCATGGGGGCTTTACAGAAAATGTCATCCCTGAAAGGGTAAAATTGACCGGTACGCTGCGTTACACAGAGAAACGTGTCCAGGAACAGCTGCATGCCGAGATCCGGCGCGCTTTTGAAATTGCCCTCACCCTGGGAGGAAATTACCAACTCAAATTCGAGATTGGAACGCCCCCGATGATCAACTCTGTCGCAGCTTCCGACCTGATTGCAGCCGTGGCAGTCGATCTGCTTGGCAAGGAAAATGTCCTTCCCTGGAAAAATGAATTGGGTGCAGAGGATTTTGGCTGTTTTATGGAACTCGCCCCGGGTGCGATGTTTGCCCTGGGAACCGGGAGTGAAAATATCCGCTGCCTCCTGCACAACCCGGATTTCGACCTTGATGAAAGCTGTCTCCCAGTTGGCGCGGCTGTTCTGGCAGAAACGGTTTTAAGGTTCAGTGGAGAAAATGGAAATTAAATCCGAAGGGTAAATTACCATAAAGAGCGACATTATTGATCGCTTCAACCTTTCGAATAAATAATCAAAGGAGTTCTCATGCACACAATACTGAAATCTGCTACCAAAGAGGTCATCATTGGAATTGACCGTCCTTTTGTAATGATCGGTGAAAAAATTAACCCAACCGGCCGCAAGAAACTGGCTGCAGCACTTTCCGAAGGTAACCTTGAATATGCCTGTCAACTGGCCGAAAGTCAGGTGGCTTGGGGAGCAGATGTCCTGGATATCAACGTTGGTGTACCCGGGCTGGACGAGGTGGCGGCGGTAAAAAAAATTGTGGAACTGATTGCCTCGGTTGTGGAGGTGCCGTTCTGCCTTGATTCAGCCAACCCCGAGGTCCTGGCAGCAGGGCTGGCTGCCGCACCAGGCAAGCCGCTGGTCAATTCCGTCAGTGGTGAAGAGAAAAAACTGGAGACGGTCCTGCCGCTGGTCAAAGAACGCGGTGCCGCTGTCATCGGTCTGACCATGGATGATAATGGCATTCCCAAGACACCCGAGGAACGCCTTGCCGTAGCTGAGAAGATCATTGAACGCGCAGCCAGGATGGGCATCCCAGTCGAAGATATCATCATTGATCCGCTCGTGCTGACGGTCGGATCGGATAGTAAGGCAGCCCTGGTTACCCTCCAGACGGTGGAATTGCTGCGCAAGGAGTTCGGCGTTAACATCAACCTGGGTGCCAGTAACGTCTCTTTCGGGCTGCCCGACCGCCCAACCATCAACCAGGCATTTCTGACACTTGCCATTCAGTTGGGTGCCACATGCTCGATCACTGACCCGGCGAAACTTGGGGCAACCGTCAAAGCGGCAGATATGCTCCTGGGTCGTGATGACAACTCCATCCGTTACCTGAAATATTTCCGCGCTGTGGAGAAGTTGAGAGCTACGGAAATGGAAAAAACAGGGTAAGCACTGTGTAAAAAAAGTTCCCTTTTGCACTCCGCAAGAAAGGAACTTTGGCGCTTGCATATAAAGGTTCTAGCTCACCCAGGAGCACCAATTCCCAGCCATATTTCGTATAGACCAAAAAATGCCAGTGCGACCGCCGAGAGACCCACCAGCGCTCTGCTGACCCGTGGGCCGAAGTTTTTGGCTGCCGAAAAAAGGAGCATAATTCCCAACGTGACAAATATAAGTACGGCGTAAAACCCAGCCAGCAAGGCAATCCCATACGCGGGAACCTCTCGCCACCCTTTCAGCAAAAGTGGTCCCATGACTAGACTCCAGCCAAGGTAGGGAGCCGGGTTAAGCAAGTTCACCAACACGGCTTTGAATACAGTATGGCGGATGGATTTGTTATTAATCGTTTCATCCGCATTGTAATTTCGCCAGGTATTTAATGCACCAAAGGCCAGGTATATGAGGAATATTCCCCCTGCACATTGTAAGGCTTGGATAATCCAGGCTGGCATGCGGCTCAATACCAAAAGAACCAATGCAATTATCGGGCCATCGCTGAGCAAAGGCGCAAACGCAGCCGGAAAAGTGCGACGCCAGCCGTTTGCCAGAGTTTGAGAAATGAGATAGGCCAGGAACGGCCCAGGCTGTACCGCAGCTGCAAAGGCATAGGTCATTCCAAGGATCAAATAGACTGCCATTTGAAATTAGGCTCTTGCTGAAGTCTTGTTGTTATACCGAAAGGCACTCTCTACTTCCGGCAAAAACATCAGGAAATCTCAGAATCGTTGGTGACGGCTTGCATATTTGCTCGATCAATCGGACCAACAACCCATAAAAAAGGATATAGAGAGCAACCAAGTAATAGATAATCTCGTGGATGGAAATAGTTGCTTCACAAGATTGAGACGCAGCTCCATCCAGCAGTCTGGGAATAGATGTGGGAATCAAAGATACTCTGAATTGAAATTGGGATGTGCGCTCCCAACGATAAATATCTCTGATTGGCCGTAGGAAAGTGAGTCGCGAGTTTCCAAATAGGAGAGTTAAGGGGTCGGCGTGACTAGTGAAGCATCCAGGCAACCTTGGGGGAAGGCAATGTTCACCGGTTGATTGATCTGATTCACATCGATGGAAATTTCTTCGTGAAGCACATTGGTCTGAGGATTAAGGCTTGTTTCCAGTATCAGTGAATATTTGACAATAAATTGCCCATCGATCGCCAGCCAGTAGTCGCCCTGATTGGCAATTACATCAGCACCCGAAGTAACTCCAAGTCCTGAAACTTTAAACTTAAAATGGTTGGTGGGAATACCATTGATTGTCTCTTGAGCAACGAACGCGGGGGTATCGATTAGAGGAGTAAGGCTTAGCATGTTTGTAAGAATATCCAACATTTCTGCCTCGTTGGGAGGCATGCTGGTCCAGGTCCAATCTTCCCCCGAGCCGGAACATTGATCGTTTCCGATCCTGTATATGTTGCCATCGGTGTTATTCGGAGCACTCCCAGCCGAATCGACGACTGTAATATTGAGATGCGTGTAAGAGGCATTTGTGTCTTTGGAATGCTGTGTCTCAATTATGGTCGTGCTTGATTGGGCAGGATCCGGGCCGGTGGATATGAATTTTACGGTCATCTGGTAGCTGTTCAGGCTTCCCAGGCCATCATTAATGCTGACCGGATTGGCAGGAGGGGTGCCAACCGGTTGGTTTCCATTCCCCTGCGACGTGCTGGCTGGTGCCAGAGGCGTTGTACCTGTGCCGGTTACCAGGCTGCAAGCCGTTGCCAGCAGGACCAGGATTGATAGAAAAAGAGCAATGTGATTTCTCATGGTATTCTCCTTATCAAGTCATTCAGAATGCAACAGTTGAACCAGTTTCAAGTGACCCAGCCACCATGCTGGCAAGAAGCTGCCTGCCAGCATGATAAGGCTGATCCATCCCAAGCTGGCAAGTACCTTTTTTATCCACGAGAATTGGAAGCCAGGCGACCGTCCACCAACTCATATGAATGGGTGGCTACTTGGACAAGCAGAGGGTTGTGGGTGGCGACGATAAAGGTAACTCCTTGGTGTTCCTTGAGCTCAAGCATCAGTGCGATAATACTGTTAGCTGAAGCACTGTCCAGGTCGCCGGTTGGTTCATCAGCAAGGATGACACAGGGCTCGACCACCATTGCTCGTGCTATGGCGACACGCTGTTGTTCTCCACCAGAAAGTTGACCGGGCGCGTGCTTCTGGCGGTGGCTAAGACCAACTTGGTCCAGCATCGCCGCCCCGCGTGCCCTTGAGGCTTTCCAGCTCATCCCTTTTGCCAGCAGGGGCAGGATGACATTATCAAGTGCATTGAGCGAGGGTAGAAGATTATAAAATTGAAAAACAAACCCGATGTTATCACGCCGGAAACGGGTCAAAGCACCTTCGCTGGCGGCGACCAGGTTCACGCCGTTGACGAATAATTCACCTTGCGTTGGACGGTCAATCCCACCCAATAAGTGTAAAAGTGTGGATTTGCCGCTGCCACTTGGGCCGATGATGATGTTGAATTCCCCGGGGAATATACTCAGATCGGTATCCCAGAGAGCAACAATTTCTTCGCTCCCGCGTTTGTATACCTTCTTTAATCCCACTGCATGGATTAGGGCCTGATGGGTCGGGTTTGTGGGCAAGGAATCCTCCGGCTCATTATAGCCGTTTATTATTTCAACTTATCAATTTGATCAATAGTTCGCCTGGACCAACCACTCCTCGCCCCCCTCTACAGGATACTATCCACACTTCATAAATAAGTATAGGTTGAGGCGACCAGCGCAACGCGGGTATCGAAAGGGAAGTCCAAGAAGTTTGCGCACGACCATCGTCGATTTGAGTGCAACAACGCACCGAAATCCAAACTAACTGATATGTTGCTCCTTGGAAAATTATTAAGACCAGCCCCCATGGCAGATGACACGAAGGGAAAAATTGTTGGAGATTGATTGGACGAAACTTAACCAGTCCCTTCGCATCTAATTTATAATAATGAATTAAGGGAATAATATAGAACATGAGCGATCTTTCCACATCCAAACCTAATACAGAGCACGTCAAAGTGCTCATTATTGGCGCGGGACCAGCTGGTCTGTCAGCTGCTCTCTACGCGGCACGCGCCGACCTTCAACCGTTGGTGCTGACCGGCCTTCAACTCGGCGGCCAGGTATCCCTTACAAATTCCATCGAAAATTATCCTGGCTTTCCGGAAGGGGTAGGGGGCGTTGAGCTGGGCGAATTGTTTCAGAAGCAGGCGGAACGCTTTGGGGCTCGCGTTGAATTTGATTCGGCCCATAGCGTGGACCTTTCTGCCCGTCCGTTCAAAGTAGTGACTGATAATGGTAAATATACATCCGACACGCTAATCATTTCCACTGGAGCCAGCCCAAATCTTCTCAATATTCCCGGAGAGTCCGGTCTGACAGGCAGGGGCGTCTCGTACTGCGCCACTTGCGACGGATGGTTTTTTAAAGACAAAAAAGTCGTGGTAGTCGGGGGAGGGGACTCAGCGCTGGAAGAAGGCCTGTTCCTGACACGCTTTGCCACTTCCGTGACGATCATCCACCGACGCGACAATTTCCGAGCTGGTGCTATCTTGCAGAAACGCGCCCAGGATAATCCCAAGGTTAAGTTTATCTGGAACACGATTGTTACCGATATTGTTGGCGTGGATAAGGTTGAATCGATCAAAATTAGGAATATCCTGACCGACAAAGAAGACTCTTTTCCGACAGATGGCCTGTTTATCTTTGTCGGGCATACCCCAAATTCTCAAATGTTCACCGGCCAATTGGAAATGGCGAACGGCTACATCAAGGTGAATGATCGGATGCATACCAATATTCCTGGCGTTTTTGCTGCGGGCGAGTCCGCGGACCCACACTTCAAGCAAGTCATAACATCCGCGGGGATGGGCGCAGCGGCAGCTATAGAAGCAACCCGTTTTCTTGAGCAGGAATCTTAATGATTGATTTTATGGAATCGATGTGGCGGCAGTGCACCTGCCGCCCTTTATTAGTTAAGATATTTATGTGATAAGAGTGTGACAAAGAGTACTATCAGATATATGGTTTATTTCGTAGTATAAGTCTAATAATCCAAGCCTAAGGAGGATAAATGACCGCGAAAATTTCCATTATCGGGGCCGGAATGACCGGCTCAACCACGGCACACTGGTTGGCGGAGCGTGAAATCGCCGACCTGGTGCTGGTGGATATCATCGAGGGTATGCCGCAAGGCAAAGCGCTCGACCTGCTTGAATCTCTGCCGATTATCGGCAAGGATGTGTCGGTGGTAGGGAGCAACGATTTCGAAGCCACCAAGGGATCAGATATCGTTGTTATCACTGCTGGTATTCCGCGCAAGCCGGGTATGAGCCGCGAAGACCTGCTGACAACCAATGCCAAAATCGTCGGCGACGCGACTACAAGTGCGCTTAAGTACTCTCCAGAAGCTCTTTTCATCGTATTGACCAATCCGCTGGATACTATGGCGTACCTGGCGATGAAAATTGGCAAACTGCCGCGCGAGCGCATCCTGGGTCAGGCGGGTATCCTGGATTCGGCACGTATGCGCGCTTTTGTGGCGTTGGAGACAGGTGTCAGTGTGGAGAACATTGACTGCTACGTACTCGGGGGTCACGGTGATGAAATGGTCCCGTTAACCGGTCGCTCGAATATTGCCGGCGTCTCATTGCGGGAGTACTTGCCGGCTGAAAAACTGGATGCCATCGTGACCCGTACACGCAAGGGAGGCGGTGAGATTGTCAGTCTTCTAAAAACAGGTTCAGCATATTATGCACCTGCCGTGGCAGTGGCGCAGATGGCTGAGGCAATCCTGAAGGATAAACACCTGATCGTACCTGCTTCTGCGTACTTAAAGGGCGAATATGGCTTGAAGGACATGTTCTTTGGCGTGCCGGTGCAGCTGGGACGCGGTGGCCTTGAAAAGGTCGTTGAATATAAACTTGACGCAGACGAAAAATCGGCGTTGGATAAATCAGCTGCTGCTGTCAAGGAAAGTATCGGCGTAATGGAATCGCTGGTTAAATTATAGTGCCGATGCGGGACTCCTCGCAGCGACACCCGGAAAACGGAGGCTAAAATGATTCTGCACGAAAAACTCTCAGCCCAACTACCGGCCTGGCGGGAGCGGGTCAAGACGCTGGTTAAGGAGCATGGCGAGACGGTAATTGACCAGGTGACTATTGGCCAGGTATACGGCGGGATGCGCGATATCAAGTCCATGGTAACGGACATCTCTTTTGTTGACCCGGCCACAGGCATCAAATTCCGTGGCATGTCCATCCCGGAAGTGCTGGAAAAACTTCCCAAGCCTGCTGGAGCTGCCCTCCCGTATGTAGGCGGCCTGTTTTATCTCCTGCTCATTGGAGAAATTCCCACTAAAGTCCAGGCTGAGGAAGTGGAAGCTGAATGGGCAAAAAGATCAGACATACCAGCACATATCTTTGCCATGCTGCGCGCCATGCCAAAAGACACTCATCCAATGGTTTTGTTCTCCCAGGCAGTTCTCGCTTTGCAAAGTGGTTCGAAATTTAACAAAGCCTACCATGCCGGCGTCAAAAAAGACATGTACTGGGAATCAACGCTGGAAGATGCTCTTGACCTGACAGCCAAACTCCCAGCCATTGCGGCTTTCATCTACCGGCTTAAATATAGTGACGGAAAAGAGCCGAAGTATGATCCTAAGCTGGATTATGGTGCCAACTTTGCCCGCATGCTTGGGGTCAAGGATGAGAAAGGCTATTCCGAACTCTCCCGCCTGTACTTCATCCTGCACTCTGACCACGAGTCTGGCAACGTCAGTGCCCACTCCACGCACCTGGCTGGTTCAGCGCTATCGGATGCCTATTACGCTTTCTCGGCCGGGCTAAACGGGCTGGCTGGGCCTTTACATGGTCTTGCCAACCAGGAGTGCCTGGGCTGGTTAATTGATGTGCGCGACAAGTTCGGTGGTGTTCCGCCTCGCGAGGATTTGTACAAATTTGCTTGGGACACGCTAAATGGTGGCAAAGTTATACCAGGATACGGGCACGCAGTCTTACGCGTCACCGACCCGCGTTTCACCGCGCAACTCGAATTTGCCAAGGCTCGCTTCCCGGACGACACGCTCATCCGGCTTGCTGAACTGGTATATGACGTTGTCCCTGCAGTGCTTAAGGAACAGGGCAAAGCCAAGAATCCAGCTCCCAATGTGGATGCCATCTCCGGTACCTTGCAATATTACTATGGTGTTCGCGAGTTTGACTTCTACACTGTGTTGTTTGGTGTGGGGCGTGCCCTGGGTGTGATGCCTAACCTGGTATGGGCGCGCGCTCTAGGTCAACCTATCGAAAGACCCAAGTCTCTCACAACTGCGATGCTGGAAGAATTAGCCAAGAAGTAGTCACATTTCCAACACCCATTGAAGTTCGAAAGTAAAAAGTAAAAAAGAGCTTCCGAAATCGCCTGATTTCGGAAGCTCTTGAAATAAATTTGAACAGATCGGTCCGAGGATGAGGAATGGTTTTCAATCCAAGGGATGACGGGTGGAAGCATATCTTTCCAAGTCTGGCGTGGGACGCTCATACTCCTGCCCCATTAGAGGCGACGAGATAATAAAATCCGCTGTGGACCTGTTGCAGGCTGTTGGAATGTTGTACAAAACAGCCAGGCGCAGCAAGGCTTTGATATCGGGGTCATGGGGTTGAGGTTCGAGGGCATCCCAGAAGAATATAAGCATATCTACTGTAGACTTGGCAATGGCAGCGCCAACTTGCTGGTCACCCCCCAGAGGACCTGAAAAGAAACGGGTAATTGGGAGGTCTAATTCTTTTGCAAGCATATCGCCGGTTGTGCCCGTGGCGAAAAGCGTATGACGCGACAACGTCTCGCGGTTAAAGCGAGCCCAGTCCAGCAATTCGTTTTTTTTGTTATCGTGCGCCACGAGAGCAATACGTTTTTCTTCGGAAATTACTTTCATTATGGATCTCCTTCTAGGTCTTGATGGCACGCGTGGCGACATAAGCTGGGTGATATTTACTGAGATGCGAATCGGGACAGATATCTTCAAAGAAACCGGTGATGGCAAATCCGGCATCAGTCTGACCAGCGATCAGGTCAGTAAGGCTATGACCAAATTCAAGCGGGATGCCTTCTTGGATGCAAATGTCCAACTCATCCGGTTCCATGTCTTTCAGGTCGGAATACGGAATGGAATATCTGACCTGCAAATTTTCCTGTTCATCAGCGTGCGTACCAAACATATAGTAGACGGGATTAGCGAAACCAGCCAGCAGCGAACCGCCATGTCTTAGCACCCGGAATGCTTCCTGCCATACCGGACGAACTTCGGGACAAAAGACGTTGGACACTGGATTGAAGACCAGGTCGAAGGATTCGTCCGGGAAAACGGAAAGGTCGCGCATATCTCCTTCGACAGTGCGGATTTTTAATCCCTCCCGGCTGGCTACCTGTCGGTCACGCTCCAATTGCGCAGGGGAATTGTCAAAGATAGTGACAATGGCTCCCAATGCGGCGAAAACAGGGCCCTGTTGCCCACCGCCGCAGGCGAGACCAAGCAGGTTCAGGCCTTGGAAAGGGGGAAACCATATTTTCGGAACGGGTTTGGTCTCGGTTAAAAGAACAATAAAATCCCCTTTCCGGGCAGCGGCAATTATTAGGGGGTCAACCGGGATGGTAAATTTGTTATTTATATCCACCTGGTGGTTCCACGCAAAACGATTGTAATCGCGCACATTGAGCGTTGGTTTCGGCATTTCTAACTCCATTGGGCAGAATACAACAGCAAAAAAATGCCCCTGCGAGCGGACTCGCGGGGAATGGTATCCTGATTGCTAATTATTATTTTGTTGGTGTGGGAACGGGACCGGCTCCGCTCCAGCCAAAAACTCGCATTTCAGAAGCTGCACCGGCGGTGGACCAGATTGGGTTACCCTGATCATCGGTACCGCTCTGGCGAACCGTTACAACCCACCAGAGGATGACACTGCTGTCTTGCGGACGGAATGTTACCGGGATGATGAACTTGGTGTCGGTGACGTACTGGGTCAATTTACGTCCAGATCCGCCGGTGAGAACTTCCACCATTACCTGGTAGCGTTCATTATCTCGTAGGGCACCAATGGATGCCCATTGCAGGGTCACGGTATCGGCCGCCAGGGTAAACATGTCCCCATTGGCGGGCAGGAGCAGGTTGGGAGCCGGATATGGAGGCGGTGCAGTGGGTGTGGGGCTGGGGCCTGGAGTGGCAGATCGCATGCAAAGCGGGATGATCAATGTGGTATCAGTGAAAACGTTATCCGTGCTTAACCCATTCCACTCTTTAATAGCTGTCATCGAGACACCATAATTGTCGGCTATTATGCTAAGGGTGTCGTTAGCCTGGACAATATATGTGGCGGTCTGGCAAGCGGCGCGGGTAGCCGCGGCAGATTCCAGGGTCGCGGTGGCAGCGGGTGGAGGCGTGGGAGTGGGACGAGGGACCAGGATTTTTTGCCCGACTTGCAGGTTCGTGCATTGACTGTTTAAGTTATTCAAGCTGACGATGGCTGCTACTGAAGAATTATACAGGCCGGCAATTGA
>DASVKG010000021.1:0-10054 GCA_036385495.1 Anaerolineales bacterium
AGTCTCGCCGCGTACGTGGTGACTGATCATGGACCGCTAAACACTAACAGCCTTTCACCCACAGTCAACGCTCATTCAGCCATCGTTGTTTTTAATCCCTCTTCCACCTCCCGCACTGACGTCGTCACCGCCACCATCGAACTTCCTCCAAATATTACCGAATTAGAGCTGGTGGATGAGAACGGCACATCCCTGCCCTATCAGGAGCGCGGGGTGGGCAGCTACGAAATCATCAACATGGATCTCGACGCCAAGGCGTTACAGTCCGCATTTGGGAATATCAGCGACGGCCGTGCCGCCGGGATGACCGTCCAGGATATTAAAGTCCGTCGCACCGGCTCGGAGGTGTTCATCGAAGCCGTCATGGCGGAGGGCGGCGAACCCAATCTCGCGGTCTGGAACCTCAGGCGCAATGAAATTGACGGATATTTCGCCGACTCGACCGTTACCAACTTTCACGTGCGCGTCCGCTCCACTTCCGCTGCGCAGATCGTCGTTGCCGTTCCGAACGTTCCCGGTTTTGGCTACCGGACGCTGTGGGTGCGCGCCCTCCCCGCTGAAGAAAAGGCTCCAATCCGGCTCAGTCCGATGGTCAAGGCCCTGCTGCCGCTGGTCCGCCTGCCCTTCATCCAGAATCTCGCCACTCGCAAGCGTTACGCCAGGCCGCCGTACAAAATCGAGAATGATACCTTCGCTGTGGAAGCGCTGAAAGACGGCACGCTCACCATCCTGGATAAGCAGACCGGCGTCACTTATCGCGGGCTGAACCGCTTCCTGGACGGCGGTGACTGCGGCGACGAGTACAACTACTCCCCGCCCGCCGCTGACCGTGTGACTGCCGCGCGTTTAAAGCGCGTCAGCATCACCCTCGGTCCGGTCCAGCAGACGCTCGAACTCGAACTGGACCTCACTACTCCCCTCTCCCTCGCCCTGGACCGGAAGTCGCGCTCAAAAGAGCAAACTGCGCTTCCCATCACGACCACCGTTACCCTTTCGAACGGCGTGCCGCGCGTGGACATCCACACGAAAGTGGATAACCGCGCCCGCGACCATCGCCTGCGCGTCCACTTCCCTGCGCCGTTCGCCGCCGAAACCGGATCCCACGACGGTCACTTCGAAGTGGTCGATCGTAAGGTTGGGGTTCCACCCTTCGACGAGACCTGGGTCGAGCAACCCAGGCCCGAGGTCCCGCAGCGGGCATTTACCAGCGTTACAGATGGCAAGTTAGGGTTGACTGTCGCCAACCGCGGCCTGACAGAAGTGGAAGTCCTGAAAAACTCGGCCGGGAACGCCGAGATCGCCGTCACATTACTGCGCTGCGTCGGCTGGTTGTCTCGCGACGATTTCTCCACCCGCAAGGGACATGCCGGCCCATTCCTGGAAACACCCGGGGCGCAGATACCCGGTATATGGACGTTCGACTATTCCATTATTCCGCACGCTGGCGATTGGCAAAAGGCCTTCGCTCAGGCGTATGCCTTCGAGACCCCCATGCGTCTCGCCAGCACCGGTCTGCACGCAGGGACGCTGCCGGTTTCTGGTACGTTCGTGCAAGTCGAGCCAGCGGCATTTGTTGTCAGCGCTGTCAAACAAAGCGAGGCTGGAAGCGGCTGGCTGGTACGCGGCTATAACCTCACCGGTGAGGCCATCCGCGTGACCCTCAAGCCATGGAAACCCTTCAAGAAGGTGGAGCAAGTCAACCTGGCGGAGGAAAAACAGGCCGCGCTAATACCCGACAAAGATGGCGGAGTAACCGTCGCGGCGCGCGGACACGAGATCGTCAGCGTGCTGTTCCTGAATTAACGAAGTCAGGGCGATCCAACGCGGTCACCCTGATATCGTTCAAAAGCGGATCCCTTTTCCTTATTCGTGTTCTTTTGGTTAATAATCTTTCCTGTGACTTTGCCAGAATAGTAGAGAAATTGTATCACCTTGGAGCGATAATCTTGCTATAATGAGCGCATGACTGATTTCTCTCTTTCCCAGGAGCACCGGATGGTGCAAAAAATGGTACGCGAATTCGCGCAAAAAGAGGTCGCGCCGATTATCAAGGAATGCGACCGGCAGCAGCAAATGGCGGAATTCGTCCTGCCGCGCATGGGCGAGCTCGGTATTTTAGGCATCTGCCTGCCGGTCAAATACGGCGGGCAGGGCATGGATTACATCGCGCTCGGTCTTGCGTGCGAGGAGCTGGAGGTGGTGGACACATCGCTGCGGGTGGTGATGTCTGTTCATGTTGGGTTGAACAGCATGGCTCTGTTTCAATGGGCCACCGAAGAGCAAAAACAGCGCTTTTTAATGCCGCAGGCGCAGGGTAAAAAAATCGCTTGTTTCGGGCTGACCGAGCCGGGGGTTGGCTCGGATGTGGCAGCCATGCTCAGTACTGCCCGGCGTACAGTTGATGATTACGTGTTGAACGGCGAGAAGATGTGGATCTCATTGGCTACCAAGGCCCACCACTGCCTGTGGGTGGGGCGCACCAATCCGGAGGCAGCCGACCCTCACGAAGGTCTTTCTGCCTTCCTGGTGGAACTCGACCGTCCGGGAGTCACCACCGGCGATATCCATGGCAAATTGGGAGTGCGCGCTGGTTCCACGGGCTGGATCGCATTCCAGGATGTGCACGTCCCCGTTTCCAATCGCATCGGCGAGGAGGGCGAAGGCTTCAAGATCGCCATGAGCTGCCTGGATAACGGGCGTTACACGGTGGCCTCGGGAGCCACCGGGTTGATCCGCGCCAGCCTGGAAGCGAGCATCCGTTATGCAAAAGAACGCCGCGCCTTTGGTCGTGAGATCGCCAGGATGCAGCTCGTTCAGCAGAAGATAGCCAGGATGGTGCAATCTTATGAGATGGCGCGCTTATTGTACTTGCGGGCTGGGTGGATGAAGAATCAGGGGAAGCGGAATACGCGTGAGACTTCGCTGGCAAAGTGGTTTGCCACGGATGCCTCGTTCGACGCTGCCAACGAGGCCGTACAGATCCACGGGGCTTACGGCTACAGCGACGAGTACGATGTGGAGCGCTTCTTGCGGAACTCGAAGGGTGCGGTGATCTACGAAGGTACCAGCGAGATTCACCAGCTTCTGCAAGCCGGCTATGCGTTAGGGTACCGCGCAGACACTAAACTGCGTTGTGAACTACCTGCCTACGATCCGGCCGTCTGGTCGGGGTAATTTCCCTTCGCTTATGCAGGCTTTCTACATGAAATTCAATTGAAATACCGATGGCGAGACCGGATGTTCCAAAATTCAATCCTTTTTTAATAACTCCCCAATTCGTTGTCGGAACAAATCCATATCAAATGGCTTGGTCCACATGTCATTCGCCCCGGCTTCCAGCGCCTGGGTCCGTTCGCCCTCTCCGCTCATCGCGGTCAGCATCACGATCGGGATTTTCTTATTGAAAGGCGGTTGCCTCAATTTTCGGCACAACTCATACCCGTTTATATCCGGCATCATCACGTCCAGGATCGCCAGGTCTGGGTTGTTTTCCACAGCCACTTTTATGGCTTCCTTGCCATTTTGTGCTGTCGACACCTGATAGCCTTCCAATTCCAATATTTTAGACAGCAGCATCAAATTCATATCATTATCGTCAACAACTAGGATGTGAAACGGCATGAGGATTACCACCTTTCCCCTTAGAATACACGATTAACTGCTGAATCGTCAAGCCACAAACTGATTTCCGGTGAATCGTCGTGCTCTTGGTGGTTCTAAACGACCCCACAAAATATTACCTCGGCTATAATGAACCCAAATGGAGGCGTCATGTCGAACATTTTTGCTTCCCAACATCCGCTCGTCGCACATAAATTGTCCCGGCTGCGGGACAAGCGTACCGAACCGAAAAAATTTCGCGAACTGGTCCGCGAGATTGCCGCTTTGCTGGCTTACGAAGCCACTGCTGACCTGGTCACCGTTCCCCGGCCTCTGGAGACGCCGCTCATTCCAACAATCGGCGCGGAACTAAAAGAGAAAATTGGTCTTGTGCCGATCTTGCGGGCCGGGTTGGGGATGGTTGAGGGGATCTGGGAGTTGATGCCAACCGCCGAGGTCTGGCACATCGGTCTGTACAGGGATGAAAAAACGCTCAGACCGGTGCAATATTACAGCAAATTGCCAGTCGAGCCAACTGTATCCGTTTGTCTCATCCTGGATCCGATGCTGGCCACTGGCGGTTCAGCGGTTGCCACCACCGATATTTTAAAGCGCTGGGGAGTGAAGAAGATAAAGTTCGTCGGCATCATCGGCGCACCCGAAGGCATTGCTGCCATGCAACAGGCACATCCGGATGTCCTCATTTACCTGGCTGCCATTGACGATCATCTGAACGAACGCGGCTACATCCTCCCAGGCCTGGGTGATGCCGGAGACCGTCAATTTGGGACGGGGTAATATTTCTTACATAATATATTCAGGATTAAAAGATCAGCAGCAGGAGTGTCCGATTGTTTGTTTCGGCCCCGGTCTGACCCCTGGTTTCAGCCAATATCCACCCCGGTCGCCTTTGACATGATCTGATGCAATAACCAAAACGGTATTATCAATAAGATATGCAGCCCGCCGCTCAACCCGAAGATCATCGCCAGCGCTCCCAGGAATTGGTTGAAGCGCGGGGCCAGGTTAGTCAGCATCCAGGTCCCCGCGCCGGCAAGGATCGCCACTCCCACCAACCCCACAACTAACAATCCCAACGGCAGCCAGGCATGCCGGTCAGATTGCGAGGGCAGCATCGTGCTGCTGATTGTAAAGGTCAGGTAAAACCACAGCCAGAAATCTGGCGAATTTGGCACTGACTTCAGTAGACCCCAGAACGCTCCCCAATTTGCGCCCCGCAGTACATCCCATAACGGTAACAAGTGCAAGAGATATATGGCGGTAAACGCCACAAAAGCGCTGCCCGTTACCAGCGGAGCCGCCCCGATAAGCGCATCCCGCACGAAGCCTCCGCTGGCGGTTTCGACGTAACCCAGCCGAAGTTTGCCGTCCGGTTGTGCCTGGGGGATCAGCGAAAACTTCCCCGTCCGTACACCGAGCAGTTTGGCAGAGAGGAAATGGCTGAGTTCATGGAGAAAAACTCCGGGAAAGAAGGTCAGTGCAAAGATTACCTGCGTCACGCCTGGTGAACGCGTAAGGATCAGGAAGAACGCCTGGATCTCGCGGTGTAGGAATCGCTGGAGAAATATAAACACCGCTAATGCGGCCAATAACCATAAAAGGCCAGTAAACGCCGAGACATAATTCAATGGATCACTCCAGGCTGAATGTAACTGATACGCTGGTTAATTCCACACGCGTCCCTTGTTTGTCTATGAGCTACTAGAATGATTCCGTTGTGCAGCCGCCCTCACAATTGTGAGGAACTCTTCCACCTTCAGACTCGCCCCGCCCACAAGAGCTCCGTCAATCTCGGGGTATCCAAAATACTCGGTAGCATTAGCTGCAGTCACAGAACCCCCGTAGAGCACGCGCACCCGCTCTGCTGTCGCTTCACCGTAAATTTCTGCCAGAGGCTTTCGGATGAAATCTCGAATGACCGCATTCGCATTCTCCGCAGTGGAGGCACGCCCGGTGCCGATGGCCCACACCGGTTCATAGGCAATGACAATCTGCTTTGCAAATTCTGGATCGAGTGTCTTAAGTCCCACCCGGATCTGGCGGGATACTACTTCTGCCGTGCGTCCGGATTCGTATTCTGCCAGTGTTTCCCCAAAGCAAACGATCGGCACCAGGTTCGCGGGCCCCGCCGCGATCGTTTTCCAGTTCACGGTTTCATCGGTTTCGCCAAAATATGTCCGGCGTTCGGAGTGACCGATGATGACGTATTTACAAAATTCCGCCACCATCCCCGGTGCAACTTCGCCGGTGAATGCCCCTTTGGCTTCCCAATGCATATCCTGAGCCCCCAGGCCGATATCTGTGCCAGCCAGGAGTGCTGCCACCGGGAAAAGCGCCATGAAGGACGGGCAAACTACCTTTTCGACGCCTTTAATCGCGTGAAGTGCGGGGCTCATTTCAGCCATGAGAGCGCGCGCTTCGGCAATGGTTTTGTTCATTTTCCAATTTCCAGCCACAAATGGTGTTCGCATGATGGGTTTATCCCTTCTTTAATCGTTTTGTTAAGTGTACAGTAATTTAATGACAGTAGGCTGATGGTTATGCGAATAATGCTTTAATATCAGGTTCCCGGCGGTTTATTTTTAATCCGCCTGCTTCAAGCGACACTATTCGCCGCTTTTTCTGGGCTTCAGGGGTGCAATGATCCCAAAACGCCGGGGTAAGGTTCAATCAAGAATAGTCCTGTTGATCGATCATGGTTTGAAAGACAGGACGGGTGTGTTACCCGTCCTGTCTTTGATTTTACTTTTTGTTCAACAATGCTGCCACACCCGGAAGTTCCTTGCCTTCCAGGAACTCCAGCGAAGCCCCGCCACCAGTGGAGACGTGCGTCATCTGCTTGGCTACGCCTGCTTTTTTCACTGCGCTGGCGCTGTCGCCGCCGCCGATGACAGTAGTCGCGCCGGATTCAGCCAAAAGTCTCGCCAGGGCAAAAGTCCCTTCGGCAAACTTGGGCATCTCGAACACGCCCACCGGGCCGTTCCAGACGATCAATTTGGCGCCCTTAAGGGTTCCCTTGTAAAGTTCCAGGGTTTTGGGGCCGACGTCCATCATGCGCCAGCCGGCAGTAATTTTGTCTATTTCGACCGTCCTGCTGTTCGCATCTGCCTCGAATTTGTCGGCGATAACCGCGTCCACCGGCAGGATGATCCGGCTGTCCGATTTCGCCAGGATGGCTTTGGCAGTGTCCACCGAACCGGCTTCCACCAGGCTGTCTTGCATGTTCAGCCCTTTCGCCACCAGGAAGGTATTTGCCATCCCGCCCCCAATGATGAGTTTGTCACATTTTGTAAGCAGGTTTTCCACCACCAGTATTTTGTCGCTGATCTTGGCGCCCCCCAAAATGGCAATATAAGGATGTTCCGGGTTGGCGGTGGCGCGGCCTAGGTATTCGAGTTCCTCTTCCATCAGGAAACCGGATACAGCCGGTAGAAAATGCGCCACGCCCTCGGTCGAGGAGTGCGCCCGGTGGGCCGAGCCGAACGCGTCGTTGACGTAAACGTCTCCCAACGCGGCCATTTTCCTGGCCAATTCCGGGTCGTTTTTCTCTTCTTCGGGATGGAAACGGGTATTCTCCAGCATGAGCACTTCCCCCGGCTTGAGGGCTTTTGCCATCTTTTCCACTTCCGGTCCAACGCAGTCCGGCGCCATTTGGACCGGGATGCCGAGATGGCCAGCCAGGATCTGTGCGGCTGCCTTTAGGCTGAATTCAGGGTCGAATCCCCCCTTCGGCCGTCCCAAATGGCTCATCAGAACCAGGGAGGCTCCCTGCTCAAGCACGTACTTGATCGTGGGAAGAGAGGCCTTGATGCGTTTATCGTCGGTGACTTTGCCACCTTCCATCGGGACGTTGAAGTCCACGCGCATCAGGACGCGCTTTCCTTTCAGATCAATATCTTTTACGGTCATTTTATTCATGGAATTTCCACCTTCCCAGGAAATAAGGAAATCAGGCTAGCAGGCAGTGAAAATTGCCTGGTTACCTGATCTCTATCCTGATCGTCTAGAGCGATTTAGCCATCAACGCAGCCAGGTCGGCCGTGCGGACAGAGTAACCCCACTCGTTATCATACCAGGCAACAACTTTGATAAAATTGTTTTCAGTTTTGCCCAGGACGCTGGTAAAGGGCAGATCCACGGATGCGCTGTGCGGATCGCCCTTGTAGTCGATGCTGACCAGCGGCTCGTCCATTGCCTGCAGGATTCCTTTATTGCGCGGCAGCTTGGCGGCATCCCGGAAAGCCTGGCGCAATTCATCGGTGGTGGTCGACTTCTCCAGTTCAGCCGTAAAGTCCACCACAGACACGGTGGAAGTGGGAACGCGCAGGGCATAACCGTCAAATTTGCCCTTAAGGTCGGGGATCACGAGCGAAATTGCCTTGGCAGCACCGGTGGTTGTCGGGATGATGCTCATCGCAGCCGCCCGCGCCCGGCGCAGGTCTGAGTGCGGCATATCGAGGATCTTCTGGTCATTGGTGTAAGCATGGATGGTGGTCATGAATGCCCGCTTGATGACATACTTGTCGTGCACCACCTTTGCAGCCGGAGCGAGACAGTTGGTTGTGCAGGATGCATTCGACACCACGTGATGGATCTTTGGGTCGTATTTGTCATCGTTCACGCCCACAACGATGGTGATATCCTCGCCTTCGGCAGGCGCAGAAATAATGACTTTCTTCGCGCCACCCGCGGTGATATGATTGACGGCGCCTTTAACGGTCTTACCCTTCTTGTTAACCCCGTCTTCCTTGATGGTGAAGAGACCGGTGGATTCTATGACAATTTCCACGCCCAGGTCTTTCCAGGGAATTGCAGCCGGATCCGTCTCTTTGTAGGCTGTTACTTTTTTACCGTCAATGAGCAGGTGATCCTCGGCGAATTCAACTGTGCCGTCGAAACGGCCATAGTTCGAATCGTACTTGAGCAGGTGCGCCATGGTCTTCATGTCGCCGATATCATTGAAAGCCACCACTTCCAGTGCATCGGGATAGAAATCCCGAATGGCCTTCAAGACCTGGCGGCCGATCCGGCCAAAACCATTGATTCCCACTTTGACTGTCATATTAATTCTCCTTCTGATAAAGTTTAATATCAACGCTTTTGCGTTGCTTATTCCTTCACCATTGGCCCGGTCCGCTCATTATATAAGTCCATCAACACTTCGGCCAGTTTAACGGCATCGTGATGCTCAGGCTGCCGGTGGTCTGCAAGGTCAGAAACATACAATCGGGAATCGTGTTCTATTGTCTCATCCACCCTGACCCACTGCATACCCTTTTCCAATTTTTTATCATACCATGAATTACAAACGATCAAGTCGACAAGTTCGGACCCCACCAATTCCTCGAGGGAACGGATATGATCCCCGCACGTATACATGTCTGTTTCGCCTTTTTCGGTAGCCAGGTTTGAAATAAAGAGTTTCATTGCACGGCTGGACCGGATCGCTTCGAGCAGATCACCCACTAGCAGGTTGGGAAGGATGCTGGTATATAGGCTGCCGGGACCGATGATGATCATGTCCGCAGCCAGGACAGCCTGGATGACCGGCGGGTACGCAGATGGATTATCTGGCTCGAGCCAGATCCTCCGCACGCGGCCTGCCGCCATGGGAATCTTGCTTTCACCCTCCACCCGCACCTCGGTTTGGGCATGCTGAAGTTGGACGTCCGCCACTAGGCGGACATTGTGTAATGTTGCCGGGAGCACCTGCCCATGCACGGAAAGGGCGCGCCCTGATTCGGCGATCGCTTTCTCGAAACTACCCGTAATGTCTGACAGGGCTGAAATGAACAGGTTGCCGAAGGAATGCCCGCCCAGTCCTGTATCTTCCCCAAACCGGTATTGGAATAGCTGAGTCAACAGGGCTTCGTCGTCAGAGAGCGCAGCAAGACAATTACGGATGTCACCCGGCGGCAGGATGCCGAGGCTGCGGCGCAGTTCGCCCGAAGAACCGCCGTCGTCTGCCACCGATACGACCGCCGTCAGGTTGTTGGTATAGCCCTTCAGTCCACGCAAGACAGTCGCAATTCCATGCCCGCCGCCGATGGCCACAATGCGCGGCCCATGTTCCCGGCGGCGGAAATTGGTCACCTGGTCCACCAACCGCAAGCCAGGCCGCAGGAACGGGACCATCAGGGCCCGGTTAAGTTTCCAAATCCCCAGCCCGGTCAGTCCAAATCCTATGCTGGCAAAAATGACGATGCGCCATGGGCGGGTCAGGAAACGTAAGGAAACAAAGGAAAGGATCGGCAGCCACCAGGTCTTGGGGGCTGTGCGGTAAACATCCAGTAAATAAAATGCCAGTCCGGTTCCCAGCAGTGTAATCCCTGCCAACAAAACCAGGAACCAGCGTTTTACACCAATTCCAGGCACGAACCAGCGCAACAATCGGGCAATCCCCCGCCCAATGGAACGAAACCAAGCCTCATGC
>DASVKG010000022.1:0-33687 GCA_036385495.1 Anaerolineales bacterium
TCACAATTTGAACTGCCGGCGTACCGGGGTTGGATATTGGCGATGAGGAAGATGTTGACGTAGCCAGCAGGCCCAGAAAGGTCTTCGTGATCGGCGACCAGAAGAAGAGGATGAATATAAGAACAACCACGATGGTCAACAGGAAGAAGGAAAAGAAAATCCACCAACTGGCGCTGAGCGCTTTCTTGGGTGGTTTGGATGGCGGATGGGGGATCGGCCCATTTCCAATCTCCCCGGTTATTTCGTTGGCAACCTCACCGTTTTTTTTGAACCCCGGGACTTGGGGCGGCGGGTCGACGACAATTTCACTTTCCGGGGGTTGGGTATTGTCGCTGGAACTCAACAATGCTTGCCTGAATTCCTCCGCAGACTGGAAACGGTCCTCCGGGTGGATGGACATGGCTTTCTCAATCGCGGCAGCCAGATTGGGTGAGATTTTCGGATTGTACTCGCGCAGGGGCATTAGTTCGACGTTGTCTATGGCCCGCGCCAGGGCGTCTTCGGGGATGACGCCCGTCAATGCGGCGTAAAGCGTCGCGCCGAGGGAATAAATATCCGTTCTCGGACCGGTGCGCGCCGTGCCGTATTGTTCGGGGGGGGAATATCCGGGAGTCATGGCACGCGCCCCCGTGGTTGTCGCCTGGTTTTCGTTGACTAGTTTCGCCAGACCGAAATCCACCAGGTAGATGTGTCCGTCTTTAGAAATGCGGACATTCCCTGGTTTGAGGTCGCGGTGAATAATGGACGGTTTGCGTGAGTGCAGGTATTGTAGCGCGTCGCACATGGCCGCGCCGATAAGAATGGCTTCTTCTTCAGAAATGGGGCCAATGCGCTCCATCCGGTCGCGCAGGTCTTCCCCATCGATGTAATCCATGATCAGGTACTGGCCTTGCTCCTCGATTACGAAGTGGTCGGTCACGCGCGGCAGATGGGTGTGGCGCAAATTGGCGAGGATGACAGCTTCCAGCCGGAACTGACGGGCGTAATCTTCTGTGGTGAAAAGGTTTTCTTTCACTGCCACTTCCACGCCCAGATTCTCATCCACGGCGCGGTAAACTGATCCCATGCCGCCTTGGCCGAGAATTTCCACGATCCGGTAACGTTTGTGCAGGATTGAGCCGCGTTCTAGTTTCGCACCCATACCGGGATGATTATATCAGAGGCAAAACCGGCTGGACACTTTCTAAAGGATCCGCGAAATCTCAGCCGGCCTTCCCGGCCAGCTTCAATGAGATTGACGTTTATATGATAAGTATTGTACACTCGAAGAATGAAACGTGGCCTCGCCCGTTTTTGGGACTTCCCATCCGCAGTCATCCTGACCCTGGTCCTGCTTACCGTTTCCGAGCGGCTGTTTGCCACCGACTGGGCTCCAGGACTGGAGATTGCAGTATATCTGTCTGTCTTCGGAGTCCTGTTGGGCCTGGGGCTTGGTGCAAGCCAGGTCAAATCCCGTGGCGTTTTCTGGCTTGCTTTTGGCTATACCATCACTTTAATTCCTTTGGTGGCTGCTGGAATATTTTATCAAAAAATCCCCTGGTTGGAGCGCATGTTCAGCCTGTCCGGCCGGCTGGCGAATAGCCTGTTCCTTTTTTCATCCTCTCAACCGGTCCCAGACACGGTCCTGTTCATCATTTTCACAGGACTTGGATTCTGGATTATCAGTCTGTTGGCAGGCTATGCCTTGATAAACCAGGGGGATTTTGTCAGCGCGGTTGTGCCGGCTGGGATCTTATTGTTTGTTATTCAGCTCTATAATTCGAGCGTGGGGGATAGCGTGGTTATCCTTGCTATTTATGCCTTCCTGTGCCTGCTGTTGCTTGGACGGTTAACCTATGTCCGCAAGCGTCTGTTTTGGAAGGCGAAGCACGTCTCGTTTTCTTCCGAGTCGTGGACCGACATAAACATTGCCATACCCGTCGCGGCTTTGTTGCTGATTTTCGTGGCCTGGCTGACTCCTGCCACCGGGCGACCATACGTGGCTGCAAAGGTTGCCTGGGAGAATATTACTCGCCCGCTGGAGAAGCTGCGTCATGACCTGAGCAATGCCGTCTCCGGTTTGAAAGGTAATCCACAGGGAACAGTCGCCGATTTTTATGGCGATAATCTGCCTCTTGGTCAGAACGCCGCGACCGGCGATAATATTTATCTGCGCATTAGCGCTCCGCTCACCGAGAGGGCAGACCGTTACTACTGGCGGGTTCGCACATATGATCAGTATCTGAATAACCAGTGGCAGAGTGTATATGCTCTTACCGAGCCTTTCACCCCTGATCAACTATCGATACCGTTGGCGGAATTGCACGGTCTACCGAGCGAATTCGTTTTTACTACTCTCGGAGTTAATTTGGGCCTGCTGGTCACACCCGCTCATCCGATCTGGATCAGCCGTCCTTCCGTGATGAGCTTTACGCCCGCCATAAATAATACTGTTGACCCGCTCATGTTCCGTGCTGACCCCCCAATTTTGATCGGTGAACAATATGTTATCCATGCCATCGTCTTTAATCCGACCGTCCTTCAACTCCAACAAGCTGGGATGATTTACCCTGCCTGGGTACGGGAGAATTATCTTCAACTTCCAAAAAACCTTTCTCCCCGGATCACCCAATTGGCCCTTGATGTAACCACGGATGCAGATACGCCCTATGATAAGGCCATTGCTATTACCAGTTACCTGCGTAATGCAATCACCTATTCAACAACGGTGGACCTTCCTCCGGATGGCACCGATCCGTTGGTCTGGTTTCTCTTTGATACTCGCAAAGGTTTCTGCAATTATTATGCCTCCGCCGAAGTGATCCTTCTGAGAAGTGCCGGCATCCCTGCCCGGATGGTGGTCGGTTTTGCACAGGGGGAATATCAATCGCCCGACAAGTACACCGTTCTCGAGAAGGACGCGCATGCGTGGCCGGAAGTCTACTTCCCTGGAATTGGCTGGGTGGAGTTCGAGCCCACCAGCAGCCAGCCGCTGCTCACCCGCCTTCCAGGCATTCCAACGCCCACCGGGCAGCCATTCATCGCTACACAAGAAACCGGACAGAACAACTTTGGCCTGACCCCCACCCCGCTCCAGGAAACCGGAGCAGGTTCCGGGGCTGGCGCTCCGCCGAATTCCCTGGTGCGCCTGATGCTATTCTTCGGGCTGCTGGTTGTGATTTTGGTTGGAATTGTGTCAGCCTACCTGACCGGCCTGCTTGACAAAATATTCTGGCCTTCGCGCCAGGTTCCCCGAAAATCGTTACCCATCCTTTTGACCAGTGCCTATGCCAGCCTTGCCATCACTCCTCCGGAGTGGCTCAGGTATTGGGCATATTTTACCGGCCTGAAGCCGATCGAGCGCTCCTTTAGCGTGGTCTATAAGAGTCTGCGAAGGCTGGGTGCCAAAACCTCACCTGCCCAGACGCCCGCCGAGGCTGCTGCCGCGCTGATCGAATACCTGCCTGAGGTCGCGGATGAGACCCGATTTTTACTGGAGGAATACCATCACGCCCTCTTCAGCCAGAAAAATGCCCACCCGAATATCGCCCGTCATGCGGAAAAATTGATTGGCCGTCACACACTGCGCATAGTCATCAGACGATGGGTTACCGCTTTTCGCACAGCATTCTTGCACATGTTTTCCCGTAAGCAAAATTAAGGGCATTAGCGAGTTCACTTCGCTGTTTTCACCCACTTGGGGTAAACTAGGTATAAGATGCCCAAAGATCCCCCCCCTTCCATAAACGAACAAATCCTGACCCTTAGTAAATTGACCGGCCAAATGCGCTCCACCTTACAGAAAGTGGGTGCCAGCCTGCCCGCGGATATGTTGGAAAAACTATCCAGACTGGAAAGCACACTTTTCAAGGTCAGCAGGCAGGTGATCACGGTGGAAGATGAGCGCAGCAAACTGCTGGCATTGGCGAATACCACCCAGGCAGTCAACTCCAGCCTGGAATTGGATGAAGTCCTGCAATTGGTCATGGATACCATCGTCCGCCTGACGGAGGCCGAGCGCGGCTTTCTAATGCTGCGTGATGCCGAGGGACAGATGGCGACGCGCATCGCCCGCAACTGGGAACAGGAATCGATCAATCCCAATGAGTTTGAAATCAGCCGCACTATCATTGAGCGGGTTATTGCCACCTGCGAACCAGTGCTGACCACCAATGCCCAGGTAGACCCGCGTTTCGGAGGGCAGGATTCCATCGTAGCTTATAACCTGCGTTCCATCCTGTGCGTACCGCTCCAGGCCAAGACCGAACTTATTGGAGTCATCTACGCCGACAACCGCATCCGTTCCGGTATTTTTAACGAAGCCGAGCGGGACTTGTTGAAAGTCTTTGCAGACCAGGCAGCCATAGCCATTGAGAATGCCCGTCTGTTTGCCTCTGTCCGCCATACTCTGGATGAAGTAACAGGCCTAAAGAATCTGATGGACAACGTGTTTGCCTCCATTGCCAGTGGTGTCATCACTGCGGATATAAACGAGCGGGTAACTTTGTGCAACCGCGCCGCTGAAGGCATCCTTGGCAACCGGGTTGCTGATATCGTTGGCCGTCGTCTGGATGATGTCCTGTCCACTTGCGCCGGAGACATCCGCGCCCACCTGGATACGGTGCGTGAAACTGACAGGTCAGTGACGGGGTTGGAGGTAACCCACTGCATGCCAGACCGCGGCACGGTGGAATGGAGGCTCAACCTATCGCCGCTCAAAGATGCCGCTCAGTCCACCCAGGGCGTTGCCATCGTTCTCGACGATATGACTGAGCGAAAAAAACTGGAAGCCCAACACCGTCTGCTCGAGCGCATGGTTTCCCCGGCAGTGCTCGACCAGATCAATCCCGACAGCCTGCAGATTGGCGGTCAGCAGCGCGAGATTACCACCCTGTTTGCCGATATTCGGGGCTTCACCAGTTTCAGTGAGAAAAATTCCCCCGAGGAACTTGTCGCTGTGCTGAACCGGTACCTGGCTGCCGGGGCTGAGGCAGTTCTGGCACAGGAAGGGACGGTGGACAAATTCCTTGGGGACGCTGTCATGGCCTGGTTCAACGCCCCACTGCCCCAACCCGATCATACGCTGCGGGCAGTACGCGCCGCCTTTGGACTGCGATCTGCCATCAGAAAACTTCATGCTGAACTTCCGCCTGAGGCGCATCTTTCCTTTGGTATGGGTATCCACTATGGCAAAGCTGTTTTGGGCTGGATTGGGACGGAAAAGCGCCTTGAATACACTGCCATTGGCGACGCCGTTAATACTGCCAGGCGCATCCAGGAAAACGCTGCCCGGAACCAAATATTGATCAGCAAGTCAGCCTACGAGCGCGTCAAGAAAGATGTTCTAGCCAACCCGCATTTCCCTTTGCGCGTAAAAGGAAAAAGTGGACCGGTGGGTGTGTATGAGGTGGTGGGGTTAAAGTAAGTGAAGCCTTAGTTAACTGCAACACGAGTGACGGAATCCTGGTCACTCGTTTTTACTTTAAATAAAAAGGAGCGTCATTGTTTTGCCGGGACCAGCCTCCAGAATAACACTCCCGCCAAAAGCGCCAGTCCCGCGCCAAAATAGAACGGCGCGGCTGGGCCGAACCCTTGCCAGCCGAAAGCGCCCTGCCATAACACACCGGCGATGGCTGAAGCCGGGAAAGCTGTCAGCCCGATGGCGGCATTATACAGGCCGTAAGCCGTCCCGCGCCGCTCGGCGGGCACCAGGTCGGCAATGAGGGCTTTTGCGGATCCTTCCGTCGCCGCGTAATAGATCCCATAGAAACCAAACAGGGTCCAAATTTCCCAGCCCGTGTGCGAGAGGGCAAATCCGAGATAGACGAGACCATATGAGATCCATCCAAAGATGATCAGGCGGCGGCGCCCGACGTTGTCGGAGAGTGCACCGAGCGGACCTGCCAGGAGGGAATAGATCAGGTTGAAAGTCATCAGCATCAGCATGATCTGGAGCACGTCCAGGCCGCGCTCTTGGGCCCTTAAGATGATGAATGCGTCGGAAGAGTTGCCCAGGGTGAACAGCACCAGCACCAGCATGAAAATTTTGAAACGGTTGTCCATGCCTTTCAGGCTGAGGATCGGCGCCTTTGATTTGCCTTCCCCGGCCACGTCCCGTGCCCCGATGGCCAGCACCACCACCGCCAATACTGCCGGGATAATGCTGACCAGTACCGCGATCCGGAAGGTGTTGCCGGTGAGGTTGGTGGCACCTTTTTCGGTGAGCCAGACGATCACGGCGGCGATCAAAAGTCCGAAGAATGCTCCCGCGGTATCACCCGCCCGGTGCAGCCCGAATGCCAGGCCGCGCTGTTTCTCGTCGATCGAACCGGCCACCAGCGCGTCGCGCGGTGCCGTGCGGATGCCTTTTCCCAGCCGGTCGGCCACACGCACGCCTAGCACCGCTTCCCATGTGGCGGCAAAGTACATGAATGGCTTGGCGATGGTCGAGAGGGCATAGCCGACAACGGTGATCCATTTGCGCTTGCCGAGTTTGTCCGAGAGTGCCCCCGAATAGATTTTCATCAGGCTGGCGGTAGTCTCAGCCAGGCCCTCGATGAGGCCGATGACCGCTGTCCCGGCGTTGAGCACGTTGGCCAGGAAGAGCGGGATGAGGTAGACGATCATCTCGGAGGAAACGTCGGTGAGAAACGAGGTGGCTGTCACGATCCAGATGTTGATGGGCAGGCTTCGCAGACCGGTTTTTTTGGTTTCCATGAATTGCTCCGTGGACGTAAGATGGATAAATTGTACCCCGTCTTTCCGGTTTGCCGGAAAATTAACCTGGTGGATTTGCTATTCGGGTTCCGTCCTCATCTACTTTTGAGGCGCGGGAGCCAGCGCGGCACGGCCTTGCAGTATTTCTCGTAAGCCTCGCCGAAGGTCTTGCGCAGGTGTGGTTCTTCGTAGAAGACGACGAACAGGTGTGAACTGAGAGCCACGATCAGCGGGCAGAGCAGGATGGCCCGCGACGGATGCCAGAGCACGTACCCCGCGAATACGGCCAGCACGCCGAGATAGATCGGGTTGCGGACTGTGCAGTACAGCCCGCTTACTACCAGTTCCCTGGGCGGATCGGTGGGGGACGGCGTGCCGCCTCCGCGCACGGTGAACTCCCAGGCGCACCACAGCATGACCGCTGTTCCCGCCGCCCAGAAGGGGACTGCCAGCCAGCGAAAGACTCCGAAGGAGAACAATGCCGGATCAGTCTGCACCAGCCAGATGGGCATGGCTCCCACCAGCAGGCCGGGGACCAGCAGCATGAAGAGGATTGTTTTGAAGGCAGTCAACTGATGCACTCTATTTCGGGTTGTTCGAGAACCATTTATCCAGGCCGGCCATCGTGAAGAACCCGGCCGCGCCCGCGCTTCCCCATAGCAGGAAATCAGCAATTACAGGAACCAGCCCTTCCCCCCACACGATCATCGTCTGGGTCTGGGTTGTAAAGGGCCGAGCCGCCGAAGTCACGCAGGATGCCCCACAGCGGGAAAGCAACCAGCAGGATCACTCCTCCGCGCATCCCAAACCGTTTCCTTACCCACCAGCCGACCAGTCCCATGATCCCCGCGCCGTAGAATATCACCGTACCCAGGTAGAACGTCAGCGGAGCATGGTTGGCGTCGGTGAACGGGTAGTGCCACCAGCCCTGATGGAAGGCGAGCATATCCCCCAGAAGATTAAGGCAGCCCATCAAGAACCCGGCGATAAAGGATAGGCCGATCTCTTTCCACGGCGGGCGGATCCATAGCGCCAACCCGGCGTAAAGGATGGGCGGGAAGATTAGGACGAAGATTTGGACCAGTTCGAGGGACATGGAGACTCCTGGAAACGCCAGTATCCTTTAGGATTGACCCGGGGGTTAAATCCTCCGGCGATTCTCACGAGCGCATCCTCCATCATTTGTATCCCAGCTCCTTCATCAACTGTGCCTCGTCCTTCTTTCCCCCCGCCCCGAACAACTCGTGCCAGAAATTATCATCGTAGCGGCGTGACTTGACCGGCAGCGGCATCGGCACTCCCCAGCCAAGCAGGAGAACTTCCTCCTTGGGTTGCAGACGTGCCAGCATGCCGCGCAGGGACTCGCGCCCCGAAAGGCCCGAAAGCACCGCATGCACGTCATCCTCATCGCCCAGCCAGCCGGAAATGCGCGTGCCCAGTTGAGACATGACCTCGTCTGAGATTTGCGACGGGCGCTGGTCGATGATCATAAGGGTGACGTAATATTTGCGCATTTCCCGGGCGATGCTGGCAAAGGTGGTCTGCCCGGCCATCTCGCGGTTGAGCAGTTTGTGGGCTTCCTCCACCACGATCACCAGTTGGCGAGGCTCGTTCTTCCCTTGCGACCGGTACTCATTGGTCTTGTTCTCCCAGACCTGCTTGATTTTGCGGGTCAGAAGGTTCGAGACAAGCAGGTAGTCCAGGTCTGTCTCGTAGGCCTGTCCGAACGATAGGATGACGTGCTTCCCATCCTCTAGCGATTTGATGATCTCGACGACCGAGTCTGTGGCGGGCTTCTCGACGATGTACTCCTTGTCAAACAGGCGGCGTAGTTTATCGTGCAGCGCCTCGGCTGCCATCACATTGGCGCCCGCCTCGTCGGCCCATGCGGCCACGCTGTCGGGATGCGGCACCTTCCTGACCTTGCCGGTCTTCACATCTTCCACTTCCACCTCGTCGCGGTTCATGCCCTTGAAGTGCCGGAACCAGTCCCGGCCAAACGAGGTGGTCAGGGCGTGAAGGGTGGTGGGGGTGGTCTCTTTAAGGTTCAGTTCCCGGGTCAGAAGCTCGATGTCGGCAGGGGTGATGTCCGGCATGGCGATCTGCAGGTGGAAGTCGGGGGTCTTGGTGCGGATGGTCGTCCTGGCACCCAGTCCCACCACCCGCACCCGGGACGCGAACTTGGTTTTCAGCCCGGTGACGCGCAGGCTGGTATCGGAGGCGGTGTCGTCGTAGCCGTACTCGTTGTGCATGTCGAAGACCAGCACGGATGCCTTGCCGTGCTGCATCAGCCCGGCCAGCACGATGCGGGTCAGGAACGACTTACCGGTCCCTGTCGCGCCGAAAACACCCGCCGAGCGCTGGACGAACTTGTCCAGGTTGATGCAGACGGGGTGTCCCTGTTCGCGGGTGGTACCGATGACGAAGTTGCCTTTTTCGGACGGATCCCCAAAGATCTCTGCGATATCACCGCCTGAGGCCATGCGGACCGGCGCGTGGTGCGGCGGCACGGTCTTCACCGGCAGCGGGCGCGGCATGTTATCAGCTTTTGCCTTTATCCAGGCCGCGTACTCCGGCGACCCGGGGTCGGGTCCGCGCTCCAGCATCAGGGCGGGCAGGACTTCGAGGTTGGTATATAGGGTTTGCCCTTGCAGAGCATGGGCCAGGGCGGGTGGCATGCGGTCTTCGGTTTGTTCGTCTGCAAAGCGGGGGTCCGTTGCACCGAGCTGCAGATCGGTCACCAGACCATAAAATTGCCAGTCGCCGGATTCGATGACGACGAAGGCGCCCTCCTGGACTTCCTGTGCGGGGACGGTTAACCGGGCGCGAAATGACTCTTTCAGTCCCCCGCCGATGATGTAGCCAATGGAATTTTGATTTTCATTCATTATCAGCTCTCCAGAATCCGGTCATTTGCCAGAGCGACATAATTTTCATCAATCTCGTATCCAATGTAATGGCGATTACTTTTAATCGCCGCGATTGCCGTTTGTCCGCTGCCCATGAAGGGGTCTAAAACAATTTCATCCTTAAAGGTATATAGCTGGATCAACCGCCGCGGCAACTCTACCGGGAAGGGTGCGGGATGGCCGATCTTGCGGGCTGGCTCGGCAGCGAAATTCCACACGGACTTGTTATATTCCAGGAATTCATCGCGGCCAATCGTGTTTTCCCGCTTGGCGGGGTTCTGGCGCTTGAAAGCGTCTTTACAGAAGACCAGAATGTATTCGTGCACATCGCGCAGGGTGGGGTTGCTAGCTGATTTCCAACTGCCCCAGGCCGTGGACGGCGAGGCGCTGGCGGCCTTGTTCCAGATGATTTCGCCGCGCATCAGGAAACCGAGGGCAATGGCCTGCTCTGCTATGAAGGCGTGCAGCGGGATATATGGCTTCCGGCCCAGGTTTGCCACGTTGATGCACATCCGCCCGCCGGGGACCAGCACTCGCTTTGTTTCTTTCCAGATGCGCAGCAGAAAGGCTAGGTATTCGTCAAGTGGCAAATCTTTGTCATATGAATTCCCTTGTACAGCTATACACCCATCACGCCTAGTAATAAAAAGATGATTCTTGATGCTGAGACACCAAACCTTCCCTTCGTAATCAACCTTATGTGCATGTTTGCTGGTGACGAGATATGGAGAACAGTAATTTTTTTTTCTATTTGGTATCTTTATATCTATCCTATACTCATACTCGCCTTTCCTTAAGGATTTCCTGATCTCAGCCTTGTAACCAACCTTCAAACAAATTTCTTGAACATCATCTGCCAATTCTTTAGACGACGAAAAATACCTGCAAAATGTTGCAGACGAGTAGCTACCATCCCCTAACATTAATGCATCGAAAAGTAATTTTAGATGATCCCTACTAAATGACATCAAAAAACCAGGAATTGTTTTATCTTTCGATTTCCCACCAACATTCTCGGACAACCAATTAAATAGTGATTTGTTGGTTATTATAAATTTTGTAATATGATTCTCATTAGTAAATTCATAAATGTTAAAAGGTAATTTAGCTAGGCAATCCCTAATTTTTTTACAATATTTTTTCTGGCTTATTACAACCGCATGCTGGCCTGTTTCGGATGATGATAGATGCCCTTCAGAAATAAAATAGCCTAAAAACTCCAAGAATACACTCGTATCAAGTAAATATTCATCGTTTTTAACTTTTGGATGACGACTTGAAGGAACGATGGGGATAGGAATTATAAGGTTTTCAGTTCCCTTCCATTTCACTGTACTTAAAAAAATCACTGTGTTGTACCGTAATGCATCGCTTGCCTTGATAAATTGCCATCTTTGATTGGCAGACTGAGTCCTGGGCAAACAAAAAATATTATGATTGGGCGTTACCAACACATTAACAGAGTTCCGTGGTTTCCGAAAATTAATCATCTCCCCCTTATACTCATAAACATACAACTCGTCGAAATTGTAATATTCCACATCGAATGAGGTGGGATTAACAGTCGCAATAAAATCATCTTTAGATAATTCTTGATAGGATTTCCAGCCTTTCTGTGTCAGTACTTCCGTGTCTTCTGAATAGCACTTGCCGACATTATAGGGTGGTGAAGTGACCATCAGGTGTACCGAACAGTCCGGGAGTTCGGACATCGCCTCAGCGGAATGGCAAAAGATGCGGTCAAGCAATTTGCCAGGGATGGGATTCTCGACATAAGCCCCCTCCTGTCCCTGTGGTTGGTGGTCGTAGAGTTTTCCTGAGTAAAAAGCGGACGAGTCATGTCCGGAGCGCCCGGGAGATCCAAAGGCGGAGGTTTGGGTGGATTTACGTTTTGTCATGACCAATAGTCTCTACTACGCGGACACACTGCCTCGAATGATTTGTCTCTTCGTGTCCGTGTTTGTTAAACAACTTCACCGAGCGCGCCGAGCACGGACATCAGCATGGGGTAGTCGTCGCGCAGGAGTGTGATCAATTCCTGGGTGGCTTGTTCAACCCACTTTTCGTTCTTCGTCTTTTGTTTTACCTGGAGAATGTGTGCCGCCAGCAGTTCGCCGATAGGGATATCCTTGGCTTGCAGGACGTGGCGAAAGTATCCAAACTTCCCGGCACTCGTAAACTTTGCCAGTTCGGCATCCGGGCACAGGGTGATTACATCCAGGCTTAAGGGGGGGCGGGGGGGCAGCAGGTGGGAAATCTTCCCGCCCTGTTCAAATCCCACTGCCAGCACCGCCATCTCCACAGGCACAATGCGCCGCTCGCGGTTGTCGTGCATCACCTCAGCACTGATGTTCCCGGCGGTGACGAGTTGGCGCACCAGACCGTCGTCGTCAATGTGGATGTCGTGAATCAGCCCGTAAACGCTGTAGTCTTTATCCAGCGGGGCACGCACCAGCGTGCCGAAGGCCGGAGTCTCGCCTTGTAAAACCGAGCAACCGGCGACAAATCCGGTCGTCCCGGCGCGCAATAGATATCCGATCTGGATTGAGTTTATCATTTTGCCCTCGTTTTACCCGACAAATCCTTCGCTGACTGTTTATTGGAACCTGCCTCGACCTCGCTGCCGGCGCGGCGCAGTTCGAGTTCCAGCATCTGCTCGACCTGTTTTTTCTCTTCGAACGTGACCACTGCGATTTCATGGGCGCGGTGCAGGATGTACGGATAGGGCCGTGCCCCCAGCACCCGGCATTGCTGGAGCAGGGCGGCATGCAGGAGATTAAGTTTGCTGGAATCTTCTGCCACCCACATGGGGACCTCCACCCGAACCAGCCAGGGATGCTTCCCTTCGCCCACATTCAGGTAGAAAAAATGCAGGGCAAGGTCACCCGAATAATGGACGCGTGAACTGGACTGCAGCCCGAACACTGCTGAACGATGTCCACCGGGCAGGAAATTGCACAACCAGCGGTCGGTCACACCGCGCAGAGGGTGTTGTTTGCGGATGTTCTGATATTCGTCAGCGCTGGAGAACTGGGCAATTTCCAGCGTTCGGACGACCAGGTCCGCTCCGGGCTTGTCCACATAACCGGCAACGGTCACGTTCTGGGCCTGTAATTGTGACAGGATGGATTTATGGACTTCGAGGTTTTTGCGGTAATCGTCTTCGCCGCCGTTTTTTGCCCCCCACAATTCGACCGGCCCGTCTGTCAAGGCTAGGACCGGGGCGGGATAATCCGGAGCCAGTTCGAGCAGTTTGCGGCGCTCGGCGATATCACGGCGGTGCTCGATGGCTTCCTCGGTCACGATCCCGGTCTCGGTGTAGAGTTCGTCGGCGAAGAGCAGGCTGCTGTCAGTAAATACCTCTGGGCTTTTCCCGGAGCCGGGTTGGATGGCGATGGCGCCCACGTTAACCAGCGAATACTGGAGTGCAGCGTGCCGGTCGGGCAGGATCTGTGACCCGTCTGCGGCGAGCAGCGTGACGGGGATTTGTAAAACAGGTTCCGGGGTGGACGCATCGAGGCGTTCCTCTAGCGGGCGGGCGCAGCGGATATTGGGGTCGGACTGGCGGGCGCGTTCCACCTTGTCGCGCAGTTCCACTCCTTTATCCGCCCAGGAGACCAGAAAGTTACGGGCGCGCTCGCGCAAGGCGTCCAGGCTTTCCTGGCGCGCCCGTGCACCCAACCCGATTTCTTTGATTTTGTCGAAGACCTGCTGGAAGTTCAAAGCCATTTTCTATCCTGGTGGTTTGTGCGGCATTTCGTAGAACATTTGTCTTAGATTGTACAGGCAAACCAGTGAAAAAACAAGTGTTTTATTGAACCTCTCCAATTGTTCCTGACAACGAAATTTACTCGCTTTCGTTCTACCTATTGACATGCCTTTTTTGTCGTGCTAAAATGTGGAATGATGTTCCAAATAGTGGAACACTGCACGTTCCCCTTCTGAAAGAATCCAAAATCGAACCCGCTATGTCTTCATCTCATAAAATCATCAAACCCTTCTCCCTCAACAAGAAGCGTGAAAATGCCCAGCGCGGCTCTCTTTCCACCACGGTCACGAAGGCCATGAACATCGTCGAGATCCTGGCTGCCAGGGCGGAGACAGGCGTTGGGTTGAGCGAGCTCTCAGCTCAGCTCGGAATGCCCAAGAGCTCCACCCATCGCTACATGGCTACTCTGCAATCGGTGGGGTTGGCGGAGCGTACCGGGGTGGACCGCTTCAGGCTTGGCACCCGGGTCATCGAACTGGCTGGCGCCTTTCTTGCCAACAGCGACCTGCCCAGCGAGAGCCACGCCACCCTGCATGAGCTGGCAGAAATGACTGGCGAGACCATCCACCTTGCGGTTCCCTCCGGCACTGACGTGGTGTATATTGCCAAGATCGAGAGCAGGCATACCTTGGGCATGTCTTCGCACATTGGAGCGCGTCTGCCCATGTACTGCACTTCTCTGGGTAAAGCCATATTGGCTTTCAGTGCGCCCGGTCTCCTGCAGGCTGTGTTGGCTGAGCACCCGCAGGCGCGTACCCCCCATACCATCACCTCCCCCAAAGCCCTGAGAACGGAACTGGTCGATGTCCGCTCACAGGGTTTTGCGCTGGATAACGAGGAGAACGAAGCAGGCATCTGTTGTGTCGGCTCACCTGTCATCGATTACACCGGCACCGCCATCGCTGCGATCAGCATTTCGGGGCCGCTTGATCGCATGACTCGCCAGCGCGCTCTGCAACTGGGTCCGGTGCTATGGGAGAGTACTCAGCGGGTGTCACGCCGGCATGGATTTTCCGGACATTTCCCGGTTCCAAATGAATTGAACGAAGCTGGGTAGGTATTTAATCCTTGGCATTTCTTTTTATAAAATGATTGACATTTACCCCACAGGAATTCGAAAGCGAGGAAATCATGAAAATGTTTATTGATGATAAATGGGCGGAAGCCTCCGATGGGGCTTGGATGGAGATTCGCAACCCTGGCACCGGCGTAGTGCTTGATCGGGTACCGCGCGGCACGCTGGAAGATGTCACCCGCGTAGTGGCTGTCGCCCAGGCGGGCAAGCAAGCTATGCGCCGGCTGACGGCGCTCCAGCGCTATGAGATCCTGAATCGGATCGCCTTGGCGATTGAAGCGCATGCTGAAGACCTGGGTCGCCTGCTGGCCTCGGAAAATGGCAAACCCATCCAGCAGACGCGCGCTGAAGTGTTGGTGACTGCCAATATCTTTCGCGGCTTTGCCGAGGAAGCTAAACGCCTGTTTGGGCGGGTAATGCCGGTGGATGCCGTGCGCGGCAATGAGCGCCATTTCGCATTCACTATCCGCCAACCCCTTGGGGTGGTTGCTGCGATTGTGCCATTCAACTATCCCGTGGAGTTGTGGGGGCATAAAGCTGCTGCCGCGCTGGCTGCCGGCAACGCAGTCATCTCGAAACCGCCCAGTGCCTGCCCGCTGACCTTGCTGAAGATCACTGAATTAATGCAGCCGTGCGGCTTGCCGCACGGTGCCCACCAAATGATCACCGGCCCTGGTGCGCTGATTGGCGATTTCTTGGCCCGCTCCACCGGCGTCCAGCTCCTCACCGTCACCGGCAGCACCGAGGTGGGCGTGCGGATTGCAGAATTGGCCTCGCAAAATCTCAAGAAGGTGCATATGGAATTGGGCGGCAACGACGCTCTCATCATATTGGAGGATGCCGATTTGGAAAAGGCCGCTACTGCGGTGGTGCTGGGACGGCTGGCACGCGGCAACGGGCAGATCTGTTGCGCGGTGAAGCGCGTCCTGGTCCAGCAATCCATATACGACAAGTTCGCTGAACTGCTTACCAAAAAAGCGCTGGCGCTCAAGGTGGGCGATCAGCTCCTGGAAGATACCGACGTTGGCCCGCTGATCAACGAACAGGCCGCCACCGAAGTGGAAGCCTTTGTGAACGGGGCAATTGCAGCCGGGGCAAAGCTTCGGGCAGGCGGCAAACGTCACGGCAGTTTCATGGAACCTACCGTGCTTAGCGAGGTGGCGGTGGATATGCCTCTTTTCAAGGAGGAGGTTTTTGGTCCGGTGGTGCCGCTGGTGCGCTTCACAACGATCGATGAGGCAGTACGCATGGCCAACGACTCGCCCTACGGCCTCCAATCTGCAGTTTTCACCAACGACATCAACAAGGCACTGGATATAGCCTACCGCCTGGAAGCGGGCGGCGTGATCATCAACTGGTCTTCCGCCCTGCGGGTGGAGACCCTGCCTTTCGGTGGCATCAAAATGAGCGGTCATGGGCGTGAAGGGGTGCATGATACTCTCGAGGAAATGACCGACCAAAAAACCATAGTCGTTCATAATGCCTTCCCGCCAGTTGCTCTACCTTAAGGAAAGGTATGGCAGAATCTGATTTTCTGGAAATGCGTGGGATACGCAAGAGCTTTGATGGCACCCAGGCGCTCAAGGGAGTGGATTTTAGCGCCTGCCTGGGGGAGGTGCATGCCATCGTGGGCGAGAACGGAGCCGGAAAATCAACGCTGATGAAAATCCTTGCCGGGGCACTGCGACGCGATGCCGGTGAGATATTCCTGGACGGAGCTCCGGTGGTAATCAATACTCCCTTCGCTGCCCACCGTCTGGGCATCCGAGCGGTGTACCAGGAGTTCAGCTTGGTGCGCCACCTGAGCATCACCGAGAATATCCTGCTGGGGCAGATGCCCTACCGCCGCCTGAAATGGCTGGTGGACTGGAATCTGGCTCATCAGCAGGCTGAACAAAAAATGGCGAAAATCGGGTTTACCGGGTTGAACGTGCGCACGCAGGTGTCCCGTTTGAGCGTCTCCCAGCAGCAGATGGTGGAGATCGCCAAGGCAGCCGTTACCAGGCCGCGCATCTGGATCCTCGACGAGCCCTCGGCGGTACTTTCGCAGGAGGAACTAAAACGCCTCTTTGAACTGATTCAGCAGCTTAAGCAGGAATCGGCCCTTATCTTGTACATTTCCCACAGGCTGGAGGAAGTGTTCCAGGTAGCTGACCGGATCACTGTGCTCAAGGACGGTGAATTGATTGGCACAGTGAAGCCCGCCATGACTGATCAGAATCAATTGATCAAGATGATGGTGGGGCGCGACCTCGGCGAACTATTCCCCCTGCGCCAGCCACATTTGGGTGATGAAGCCCTTTCGATCAAAGATTTTAGTCGGACAGGTTCATTTGACAGGGTGTCACTCTCCCTGAGGCGTGGTGAGATCGTCGGGATGTTCGGGCTGGTGGGCAGTGGGCGCACGCAGGTGGCACGCTGCATCTTCGGTGCTGACCCGCCCAGCGCGGGTGAGCTGCGTCTGGAAGGTAAGCTGGTGAGACTGCGCTCGCCGCGCGATGCGGTGGCGGCGGGGATCGCTTTCCTGACCGAGGACCGCAAGCGCGACGGGCTGGTGATGAGCTGTTCCATCCGGGACAATGCCAGCATGGCTACGATGAATCAGGTCAGCTGGCTGGGATTATTGAACGTACGCGAGCGCGACGCCCGGGTACGGGCCAAGGTGGGTGAATTGTCCATCCACCCGGCGCAGATCAACCGCCTAGTCCGCCAGCTCAGCGGCGGCAACCAGCAGAAGGTTATCTTGGCCAAGTGGCTGCTGTCAGAAGCTCGCGTGCTCATCCTGGATGAACCCACGCGCGGGGTGGACGTGGCCACCAAGGTGGAGATCTACCGTCTTATCAGCGACCTGGCCGACCGCGGCGTTGGTATATTATTGATTTCTTCCGAATTGCCCGAAATCCTGGGCATGAGCGACCGTGCCCTGGTAATGCGCGAAGGCGCCCTGGCCGGAGAATTCCCAAAATCCCAGGCCAGTGAAGAACGTCTGCTGGCGTGTGCTGCAGGAGTGGTTCAATGAGTATGCAACAGGCAAAAAAACCGACCATCTTGGCTATCGCGGTGACCTTGCTCAGAGGCCTCTTGTTCCTGGGCGGCACCGCTGGGTCGGATCGTAAGCGCCGCTGGATAGATTATGCCATCCTCGGATCATTCCTCCTGCTGATTTTGGTGGCAGCCACCATGTCAGACGTCTTCTTCACCCAGCGCAACCTCAGTAATCTGATGCGTCAGATTGTCACCAACGGGCTGATCAGCCTGGGGATGCTCGTGGTCATTCTCACTGGCGGGATCGACCTCTCAGTCGGCCCGGTGGTTGCATTCTCTGCCATCGTGGTCTCTGGCATGATCCAGAACCAGCACCTGCCTCTTCCGCTGGCAATTCTCATCGCACTGGGCGTGGGTGGTCTGGCGGGGGCCTTCAATGGCTTCATGGTTTCACGTTTTAAGCTACAGCCGTTCATTGTTACCCTGGCAACGCTTGGAGCCATCCGAGGGTTGGTGTATGTCTATTCACAAACTCCCATCACACCTCAGGACCCCAGTTTCCGCACCATATTCGGAACAGCCATTCTGGGTCCCTTCACTCTTTCCGGCCTGATCATGTTGCTGGCCTTCTTGGTGATGCTGTTCTTTATCAATCGCACCACTGCTGGACGCGCCATTGTGGCCATTGGCGGCAATGAGGAGGCGGTGCGCCTGGCGGGTATCAATGTCCGTAGGCACATTCTGTTGGCTTATATCATCTCTGGCTTGTGTGCTGCATTGGCGGGCGTCCTGCTGGCTTCCCGGTTGGGAATTGCCCAACCCAGCGTGGGGGCGGGCTTCGAGCTGGATGCTATCGCCGCCTGTGTAATCGGAGGCGCCATTCTCGGCGGCGGCGGTGGCAGCGTCCTTGGAACTTTTGGTGGGGTTGTCATCCTCGGGGTGATCGACAACCTGCTCAATCTGTTGAATGTGCAATCCTACTACCAGCAAATCTTCAAAGGCCTGATCATTCTCTTTGCAGTGTTGGCCCGCCGCAAGGATAAATAATCACTGGCGCATTCCTTCCAAATGCATTTGGAATTTGGAATAATAAAGGAGGTGATTTAAAGGCGGAAGCATACATGTGGCAGGCTCGTGGTTCCATAATAATCAAATCCTATTCAAGTTCAGAAAGAGAAGGAGAATTAAATAAATGAAGCGCTCACTAGTAGTTTTTAGTCTGTTTCTCGTTGTGGCTCTTTTGCTGGGGTCTTGCACCCCCTCAACCACGGGCCCCGGCACCACCACCACCAAAAACTTCAAGATCGGGGTAGCGAATTTCAGCCAGTGCTGTGCCTACTTCATCGGCATGAACGATGCCATTAAGAGTGAAGCCAGTCAGTACTCCAACGTTACCATCATCAGCACCGATGCCAATGGCGACGCTGCCAAACTCAACTCGGACATCGAAGATCTCATTACCCAGAAGGTTGACGGCATCATCATCAGTGGCGCCTGGCTCGAGCAGCTCCCCTCCGCGATGGATTCCATCAATACCGCCGGCATCCCCGTGGTGCTTGTCGATCGCCAGTGGAAGAGTGGCTATACCAGTTATGTTGGCCCCAATAACACCACCATCGGTGAGCAGGACGGCCAGTTCATCTCTGATCGCCTTGGCGGACAGGGTGTGGTTGTGGTCATCAAGGGTGGCCCTGCCGATAACTCCATCGGCTTGAACCGTACCAATGGTTTGCTCTCAATCTTAAGCAAATCCTCCGGTTTCACCGTCATCAATGCCCCTGATTTCGGCACTTGGAGCGAGGACGGCGGGCTGAAGCAGATGGAAAACCTGTTAGCGGCCAATGCCAAGATCGACGCGGTCTTCTGTGAGAATGACTCCATGTGCCTCGGTGCCCAGCGCGCCATTGCCGATGCTGGCCGTTCAGCCGAGATGTTCCTGTGCGCCGCAGATGGGCAGAAAGAGGCTCTCCTGCAAATCCTGAATAGCAGCAATTACGGTTGCACCGGGTTGAACAGCTCTGAGCAGATCGGGCGTACCGGTTTCAACCGGTTGATGATCATCTTGGCGGGTGGTACTGCTCCAAAAGATACATATCTGCCATCACCTTTGATCACAATCGACAACGTTATCAAGTTCTACGACCCGAACAGCATTTTCTAAAAAACAACGGTGAAAAATCCTGTCGCGACAAGTGCCGCTACAGGCAACCGGGCTTCCTCAGTGGTCTCAGCACGCTCGGCACTGCTGGGGAAGCCCTTTTACGAGAGGAGCTCCCTTATGAAAGTTGAAGCCCGCTTGAAAGAGCTCGGTTTGACCTTGCCCGCCTCCCCGAAGCCGGTCGGAGCCTATCTCACCTCTAGGCAGGTGGGCGACCTGCTGTTCCTCTCGGGTACCACCTGCTACACCCCCGAGGGACTGCTGTTTAAGGGACGCGTGGGGAGGGAAATAACTCTCAGTGATGGCTATGCTGCAGCCCGCCAGACCATGCTCAATTTGCTCAGCGTGGCTAAAGCTGCTTTGGGTGACCTGGACAGGGTGGAGTGCATAGTCAAACTCAATGGCTACGTTAATAGCGCCCCGGATTTCGAGCGCCAGCCTGAAGTGATTAACGGCGCCTCCGACCTGCTGGAGCAAGTCTTCGGGGAGAGCGGGAAACACGCCCGCACCTCCATCGGCGTGAATATCCTGCCGGGTAACATTCCGGTTGAGATTGAGATGGTACTGCAGGTTGGCAGCCTGCCCGACGGCGGCTGAGCAAACCTGGTCTGGAAATTGGAGTTACCACCATGAATATATTGGAGAGACTGGGAGAACTGGGGGTTGTCCCGGTGGTAAAGATGGAAGATAGCGGGCAGGCTGCCGACTTGGCGGAATCCCTGCTTAAGGGCGGCCTGCCCTGCGTAGAGATCACCTTTCGTACGCAAGCCGCGGAAGAGTCCATCCGCAAGATTGTTGCTATCCAGCCTGATATGCTGGTGGGCGCAGGCACGGTTCTCTCGGTGCCGCAGGCCACCCGGGCTGTGGAGGCGGGTGCGCGCTTTATCGTCTCCCCGGGCTTTGATGATATGCTGGTGGGGTGGTGTCTCGCTCAGGGGGTGCCAGTCGTACCGGGGATTGCCACGCCTACCGAAGCACTTATGGCGATGGACCGGGGGTTGGATGTGCTCAAGTTCTTCCCGGCTGAAGCCTTGGGGGGCATCCCCATGCTTGAAGCGATGTCTGCCGCCTTGCCGGGGGTGAAGTTCATCCCCACAGGGGGTATCAATGCTGTAAACATGGGCACTTGGTTAAAATTACCCTTCATCCATGCTGTGGCAGGTAGTTGGATGGTGGCACCGAAATTGCTGTCTGAAGGAGCTTTCGGGATGGTCTCCCGGCTTGCTGCAGAAGCGATGGTGAATGTTAAGGAAGCCCGCCAGGCGGGAGGCCAGCTATGAACGGGCGAATTGTTACTTTTGGCGAAGTGATGCTCAGGCTTAAATCTCCGGGCTACGAACGTCTGCTGCAATCGCCCGTACTCGAAGCCACCTTTGGTGGGGGTGAAGCAAACGTGGCAGTATCATTGGCACAGTTCGGGCGGCAGGTGTCATTTGTCACGGCCCTGCCCGGGAACCCTCTCGGCGATGGTTGTGTTACATTCCTGCGAGGCCGGGGGGTGGATGTCACCAACATCCTGCGTCAGGGGGGGCGTCTGGGTACATACTTTTTGGAAGCAGGGGCAAACCAGCGTCCAGCCCGCGTCATCTATGACCGCGCTCATTCCTCCATCATGGAAGCTGCCCCCGAGTCATTTGACTGGGCGCAAATTTTTGAGGGTGCGGGATGGTTCCACATTACCGGCATCACCCCGGCCCTGAGCGAGAATACCGCTCGAGTCTCGCTGCAGGCCGTGGAAACCGCTCACAAGCTGGGACTGACGGTCTCGTGCGATTACAATTATCGAAAGAATTTGTGGAAGTATGGCAAGTCCGCTCCGCAGGTGATGACCGGGCTGGTGCGCCAGGTTGACATTGGCATTGCCAACGAAGAGGACTGCCAGCGCGCCTTGGGCATCACCCTGGAGGATGGGGGCTGGGAGCAGGACTTGGAGGATGGGCAGGTGGATCTGGCGCGTTATCGCCAGCTGTGCGAGCAGGTGTTGGCTGCCTTTCCCAACCTTAAAGTTCAGGCGGTCACCTTGCGCGCCAGTCATTCCGCCGATAACAGCAGCTGGGCCGCCTGCCTGCACAATCGCACCGAGTTCCTGGTGAGCAAGCATTACGAAGTGACTGATATCGTCGACAGGGTGGGCACGGGTGATGCCTTTGCTGCCGGGCTGATCTATGCACTTTCAGGTGGGATGCTTCCAGGCGAGGCGCTTGAATTTGCTACAGCGGCCTCTTGCCTGAAACATTCCATTCCCGGGGACATGAATAATTGTACCGTGGAGGAGGTTCAGGCGCTTGCCTCCGGAGAGTCTGGCGGACGGATCCAGAGGTAATGGCTGCCCGTACTATTTCCTTTGCCAGCCACTACTTCGGGCCTATCCGACTGAGGCACCCGACTCCATCCCGTGACTTTTGGAACCACCTGGAACGGGAATAACTAAGTACGGGGGCTAAAAAATATTACAACGCTCCCTGTGGGGTTGGCAGGAACCAGCCTTTGCCCCAGGAGCAAGTCCCGCGTCTACAGGTATTAACTGTGCTATACTCATTTTATCAGTTTTAAATTGGATAACTGGTTTTGTGTGGTGCCCTGGCCGCCGACCCTGTTATGGGGATGGTGGTCATTTTTTTACCGGCTGTGCCGGAGAGAGAAGTACAAAATGGATGTAAAACTGTATGTAGGAAATATGGCCAAATCAACCACCTCGGAAGAACTGAACACCCTGTTCACACAAGCCGGGACTGTAACCGCGGTTGATATCATTAAAGACCGCGACAGCGGTCTGTCAAAGGGTTTTGGCTTCGTCACGATGACTGCCCAGGCCGATGCAGACAAGGCGATTAGCATGTTCAACGCTTATTCCCTGAGCGAACACGAGTTGAAAGTGAACATTGCCAAGCCAAGAGTAGAGCGCTAGAGCACGAAGGTCTGCTTTTCATTAGGCAGAACCCCCATAAACATAGATATAAAACCCCGCCATCAGGCGGGGTTTTACTTTTGTCATTTCCCATTTTCCGTTTTATAATGCCTTTACTATGACCAGCTATGCCCTGTGCCTCGCCTGGAACTGGGAATTCGACGCTGACTTCGTCCATCTGCTCGAAGTCGCATGTACGAGAGTTGGTCTTTCGTTCTTCTCGGTTACTATTGAGAATCTTGATGCCACCCTGGCGGGTCTTGCCACTGGGGAAATTTCCTTCGCTTGTTTCTTTGACCGGGCTTCAGAATCCGATTCCCGCTTCCAGCCGCTGGTGGACCGGGCCCGCCAGCCTCGCGTTTTCCGGATTAATCCCCAGGAAATGACGACATGGTCCGCAGACAAAGCTACCATGCATCTGGAATTTGTCAGTCGCAGACTGGATACACCCTACACCATTCTGCTCTCCTCCTGTCAGGAACGGCCCGACCTGACGCAGCTTGATTTGAGTCCCCTCGGCGGGCGGTTTGCCATCAAACCTGCCTCTTTGGGTGGTGGGGAAGGTGTGGTGCTGGAGGCTACTTCTCAGGATCAGGTGCTGTCTGTGCGCCAGCAATACCCGCGTGAGAAATACCTTTTGCAAGCGCATGTCACACCCCGGGTGTTGGATGGACGCACAGCCTGGTTCCGGGTGTTGGTTTGCGACGGTGCTGTCTATCCTTGCTGGTGGGACCAGCATACGCACGTCTATACCCGCGTTTCCGCCGATGAACGATTCCGCTTCGGACTGGTCGGCCTGTTCCAGTTGGCACGCCGCATTTCCCTGGTCTGCCGCCTGCACCTGTTCTCGACTGAAATTGCCCTGACAACAAATGGCTGCTTCATGGCGGTGGATTATGTCAACGACCCCGTGGACCTGCGACTGCAGTCCAAAGCTGCGGATGGAGTCCCGGATGCCTGGGTGGAAAATATTGCCGGGCGGCTGGCGCGCCTGGCAGAGCGGAACATCCCGCATGAGTAACTCTCGTTGAATACCAATTTCCCCTCAATCTCGGAAATTCCGGCTATTCAATATACCTTTCTCTGGGGAGGTATTTCTAGCGCCAATTAGGCCCCCTAATTCTCCAGTGTAGTCTTTCAAGCGGGAGATAATTTTTCCCACCTGCTGGAGCGGTAGGTAAGCACGCTGGGTGGTGCTGGATGGAACTTGGCTTTATGAATAGACCTTATCGCCTGGGAGGAATATCACTCCACCTTGCTACGGGTTCTGGATTTCTGCCGCTCGCAGGGTATTCTTCATTAACATGGCGATCGTCATTGGGCCAACCCCGCCGGGGACAGGGGTGATGAACCCGGCAACTTCCTTGGCTTCCTCGAAGTTCACGTCGCCGACCAGTTTTTGTTTGGGTTTACCCGTCTTTTCACTGATGGCGGGCGTGCCATCCGGGTTGAGCACGGGGACCGAGTTGATTCCCACGTCAATGACCGCCGCACCGGGCTTGATCCAGTCGCCGCGCACCATCTGCATCTTGCCGATGGCAGCGATCAGGATGTCTGCCTGCCGGATGACGGCGGGCAGGTCCCGGGTCCGCGAGTGGCAGACGGTGACGGTGGCGTTCCGGCTGATGAGTAACAGCGCAGCTGGCATGCCGACGATGTTCGAGCGTCCCAGGACCACCGCATTCGCTCCCTCAATTTTCACCCCGGCCTGTTCCAATAGATAAATGCACCCATAGGGAGTGCACGGCACGAACAGCGGCTCGCGGCCTTTCTGCGCCAGGCGGCCGATGTTGAGCGGCGAAAAACCGTCCACATCCTTCTCGATGCTGATGAGGGATAGGACGCGCTCTTCATTAATTTGAGCCGGCATGGGCAATTGCACCAGGATGCCATTGACTTTCTTATCGGCATTCAACTTTCTAACCAGTGTCTCCACCTGCTCTTGGGTGGCGTCGCCCGGCAGGTGTTGGCTGATGGAGCCCATTCCCAGTTCCTCGCAGGCTTTCCCCTTGGATGAAACATAGGCAGCCGAATCTGGCCGGTCGCCTACCAGCACCGTTGCCAGGGTGGGCTGGGGCTTCCCGGCTGCGCTGCGTTTGGCTACTTGCGCGGCAACCTCGTCGCGCACTTTCTGGGCAATTGCTTTTCCGTCTATGAGTTGAGCTGTCATTCTATCCTCCTCAATGCGTTTCTTTTTATTCAATTATACAGATATTTATGTGTTTTCAAGACGCAGCTATATGAAATCTGACAGTTCCCCCCACAGCCCTTTGGCGCTCGCGGTCTTCAGGAATACTTTATCGATCCTGTTCCAGTACGGCTCAGGTGCGATCACTGTTACGCGTAGATAGTTATCCGTTAGCCCTTCGATTTGCCAGCCTGCATCTGTCAGGATGGATGTAGCTTCCCACAGGACAGGCATTGTTTTTCCGATAAATTTCCGATGGAAGGTTTCTGCGGATTGGGCCAGGACCGAGCGCAATTCAGCGCTGCGGGTCTTTACCACTTCGCTTCGCACTTGTCCCTTCATGCGTTCCGCCGGGGTGCCGGGACGGGCCGAGTAGCTGAAAACATGACCGCCCGCGAAGTGCATCGACTTGACGAACTCCAACGTCTCGGCAAACTCTTCGTCTGTCTCGCCCGGGAAACCGGCGATTACATCCGTGGTGATGGCAGTCTCCGGGATGGCCGCCCTTGCTGACTGTACCAGCGCTGCGAAACTGTCTGGAGTGGTCTTGCGGGCCATGCGTCTCAACACGCTGGCGCTCCCCGATTGGAGGGGCAGGTGCAGATGCCGGCACAGGCGGGGATCATGCCATAACCTGAAAAAATCCGCCTCCAGGTCCCAAGGTTCGAGCGACGACAGGCGCAGGCGGGGTATGGACGTCCGGTCAAGCATTGCAGAAACCAGGTCTTGTATTCGGCAGGCAGGCTTGAGGTCCAGCCCCCACGAGCCGAGATGGACCCCGGTCAGGACAATTTCATGAGCCCCGCCATTCTGTGCAGATTCGATATCCTTTACGATCTCATCCAATGGGCGGGAACGCGAACCCCCCCGCGCCAGCCTCGTGATGCAAAAAGTGCAGGCGTTGTCACACCCGTCCTGGACTTTGATGTATGCTCGTGTGCGTTTGTGCAGGCCGGGCAGCGGCTGGCGTGCAACCGGTTCAAGGTCAAAGAACTCCTGCGGCAGACCGAGCAGGTCAGCTGCCAGGTTCTCCTTTTGCAGGTTGGGGACGATGCGGGTGACACCGGCTAGCGCCGCGGCCTGCTCCGGTTCCAACGTGGCCCAGCAGCCGGTAGCGATAACGTCGCCCGCCCCCAGCCGTTTTGCCCGTCGTATGGCTGCCCGCGAATCCGAGGCGGCTTCGACGGTGACTGTGCAGGTGTTTATCACCGCCAGGTCTGCTTCGCCAGCAGTTGGAACGATCGTATGTCCCGCCATCCGGAACTGTCGGGCCAGGGATTCGATTTCCGCCTGGTTCAGGCGGCAGCCGATTGTGTCTAGGAAAATTTTCATGTTAACGAATTACACATAACAAATAATGAATATCGAACTACGGTTTATACACCACGAAATTGTCAAAACTCACTTCCACGTTGCCTTCGTCAAACGCCCCGCTGATAAGGCCGGCATCGCCGCCGGAAAAATTAGCATCCTCAGTGATCGCGATGGCTTGCCCGTTGACATATCCTCTTAAAGTATTCCCGATGCAGTCAAAGCGCAGGTGGTTGGCGCCGCCACCTTGTTGGATGATACTGTTGTAAGCCATCATCTCCTGCCCAATTAGGGAAGTGGCACCATTTTTGATCTCGCCGATGGCATAGTATCCGTCACTGGAGATGACAAAAAAGTAAAAATCATTAATATCCTGGAAGCGGCAGGTCAGACCAAATCGGTTGTATACCGGACCTGACAGCCGGGTTGCATCCACCTCCACTCGTGCGTCACCATAACGATGCCCTGATACAGCCCTCAGGTCGTAACCGGGGGTCAGCACCAGCATCCGGTAGGTACCGTTGGCGTATTCCAAAGTGCCAATCGAGCTGGTCATCTGGGGCCATCCGCTGCCCGTGTCTGAAAAATCGTCGTGGTAAAGGGCTTGTCCCGATTGCGTCACAACGTCGGCGATAAAAGAGCTCTGGCAGGCTGTTAAAAAGACGAACAGGAACAGGCCGCGCAAAATTTTCATGGTTGTGTGCACTCTCCTGATCCTCTCCTTTGGGAGAAGAAACTTTAGGGGAAATATTGCTCCAACAAACGTCCTGCCTGCCATCCCAGGAGACCGTCGGGATCGAAGGTCCTGGCCAGGTTGAGGTAGGAATACGCTGATTCACGCTCGCCGGTTTGCAAATAGACCAGCCCCAGGTGCAGGGCCGGTGCAGCTTGGATGGGGCTCATTTGCACGGCCTTTTTAAAATAAACCACCGCAGCGGGGTAGTTCTCCAGTAAAAACTCCGCCTGGCCTGCCAGGTCAAAAGACTGCCAGTCGTTCGCGGCCATGCCCACCAGCTTGCGCGCGGCAGGCAGGCCGGTAAGCTCCACATCCACATCATTGGTCACACAGAAGGTCACCAAAGCCCTCCAGGTTGACGCATCGCCCGGGGCCAGTTCAACCGCATGGGAATAGTACCCGTATGCCGCAACCAGGTCGCCGGTCTGTTCGGATCCGCTGCCCAGGGCCATCTGCCAGCCGGGGTTGTCCGGTTCCAGGTCTGCCGCCTTATGGAACGCGGCCAGTGCGGCGTCTGGCTCTCCCTGGCGCTGAAGAAACATGCCGTAAAGTCCCTGGACCATGGCCGACTCAGGGTGGAAGGTCAGGGCCTGTTCGATTTCGAAACTGCCATCCTGACCCAGTTGCTGCTTTGCCTCACCCAGCCAGGCCCAGGCTTCGGCATAGTTGGAGCGGTCGATTGTGGCATTGCGGAAGGCTTCAGCAGCCAGGTCCCATTCACCCAGCGCTCCCAGAGCGCGCCCGGAGACCAGGAACTGGTAAGCGCGATCATCCGAGAGAAAAGCGGTGTTCAATGCTGTCCGTAGACTCTGCACTGGCTGGTCAAGATCAGAACTTATAGTGACGGCTTTTATCAATTCGGGCAGGGCTTGTTCGGGTGCGGTCGCGGCAAGCAGCAGGCCCAGGGAGTAGTGGGCTGCGGAATTCTCCGGCTCCAGGGCAATATTTGCTCGCCAGTAATCAATTGCCTTTGCGAAGTTGCCTCTGGCACGTTCCGCGGAGGCCAGGTAGCTGTCTGCTTGGGCGAGCGGCAGAGCTAGTTCCCATGCCTTAAATGCCAAAGATAGGTCCCCATGCTTCTGGTAAGCGCTGCCCAGGGTAAGCCATCCCACCGCAGAAATCGAATTGTGCTCAACAGCTTTGTTGAAGAAGACGATTGCTTTTTCCTCATCGCCTCCTTGCATTGCCTTCATACCCGCCTTTTCCCATAGCCATGGCATCCACGGAATCCGTTCCGCAGCCGATGCGTAAGCATCCGCGGCAATTGCCTCGTCTCCAGCCGCGTCAAAACGATCTGCCCGCTTCAGGTCCAGGGCGCCGGCAATGGGTCGCGGGACCAGAATGATAGTCAACAGCCCGATCAGGATCAGAACATGAGTTGCTCCGAACTTCTTCTTCATAATTACGTTAGCTATTATAAATCACGAAACCGGTTCTCTGGAAATTGCCGCCTAAACTAGGTAAATTGGGGAGATTCGGGGCGGGAATCCCGCCTGATCCCCAGAATTATTTCCTATTTATGGTAATGTCTAAACACCCATGAAAATGGTATATCCTCTCTGACAAAAATGGTATAAACTTATCGAGGAAGAAGTATAATTACTCAAGCAGTCGCCAATGAGTCTATTTTTTAATCATTTTTTTACGCTCCTTACGACCCCGCCGGGGAATCTGATCTACCATATCGTACTGGTGGTCTCGATTGCGGGAACGCTGCAAAGAGCAATCCATCTCTTGCGCTCCACTCAATTTCCCCAGGCTCGGCGGACGGTCATCGGCCTCGGCATTTTACTCGGTTTGCAGGTTATCCTTTTAATTTTAGGTGCTCCCACCTGGTTGAGGGTGCTAGATCCCAGGATGGTTCTGCCCCCGCTCGACCGGGCAATAACATTAATTTCGCTGGTTTGGATTATCTGGCTGTGGGCGTTCCCGGAACCGGTCCGGCTGGCAGATTATGCCACCATACTTCTCAATTTACTTGTGTTGGCCCTCGTTGGGCTGACATTGGCTTTTTCGGCACCGAACCAGGGGGCAAGTTTCAACACCTCGCTTTTTGAAACAATCTGGCAGGGGATCAGCCTGGCAGCCGCGCTGCTTGGCATCCTGGGTCTCGTTTGGCGCAGGCCGAATGGCTGGGGCAATGGTCTGGTCATCCTGCTGCTTGCTTCTTTTGGGCACCTGGTCAGCCTGATCTGGAGGATGGACGGAAACTTTCCCGGGGTTGTCCGGCTGACCCAACTGATCATGTTCCCCCTTCTGTTGACGATTGTGCTGCGCTTCGCCACAGATACTTCAGAGGGTACGCGGGGTGCCAAGACCGATAAAGCTGCCCGGGAATCCCCCCAGGAACGGCGGCGTTACAGCACAGATCCAAAGACCCTCCACGCCTTGATGTCCCTGGCTGCTGAGGGCAATCCTGAAAAAATCGGTTGTGCCTTGACGCGCGGCATTGCCCAGGCCATGCTGGCCGACCTGTGTTTCCTGATCACCCTGATCGAAGACAAAAACCTCTATATAACTTGTGGTTACGACTTGATCCGCGAAGAGAACCTGGAAGGTTCACCAGTCCAGAAAGACGCCATACCCCTTCTTGCCAACGCCGTCCAGCGCGGGCGTCCCTTGCGTTTACCTGCCAGCAGTACATCCTCGGATCTAAAAGCCCTGGGGCAGATGCTCAACCTGAGCAACCCGGGTAACTTGTTGAGTGTCCCGATCATCACATCCGGAGATGTTCCTTTGGGCGGCATCCTGATCCTCTCCCCTTATTCCAACCGTCTGTGGAGCGCTGAAGACCAGGACTATCTCACCAATGTGTCAACCCTGTTTATCCCAATTCTGGAACGTGGTCAGCGCGCCTCCCTGTTGCAAAACGAACGTGACCAGGCGAACCACGATGCCTTGTCTGCAAAGGACGTGGCTGAGGAAGCAAAAAAGAATTACGAACAGGCTGCCCAGGAGTTGGACAAGCTGCGTGAGAGGGAAACCCAGGCGCAGATTCAGCTTGAGAACATGGCTGCTTTGATGGTCATGCAGGAAGATTCCCAGAGAACGATTGATTCGTTAAAAACTCAGATCGAACAAATGCGCCAGGCAGCCGAAGCTGGCGACTTTGCTCATATTGCCGACCTGGCCGCCAGGCAGGAAGAAGCACAGAGAACAATAGACTCCCTGAATACTCAGATCGAACAAATGCGCCTGGCTGCCGAGATTGAAACTTCGTCCGGCTACTCCGCACAAATTACTGCCCTGATGGTCAAACAGGAAGAATCTCAGAAAACAATTGAAACCCTGAATACCCAAATCGAACAAATGCGCCAGGCCGCCGAAGTTGACGTCTCGTCCGGCGACTCCGTGCAAATTTCTGCCTTGTTGGCTAGGCAGGAAGAATACCAGAAAATCATTGAATCCCTGGAAACACAAGTCGCACAGATGCGCCAGACCGGAGTCGTGAGCGACTATTCCGGCGACTCAGCCCAATTGGAAGGTGAACTGCACAAAGCCCTCCAGGAATTGGCACGCATGCAAAATGCACTGGCAGGTGCCAATGCGAATATCGTGAAATTGGAAGAGCGTCCCTCATCGCCCATCACCAGTGAACAGGTGGATGTTATCGCCTCAATCTCTCAGGAATTGCGCCAGCCGATGTCTTCCATCATTGGCTACACTGACCTTTTGATGGGCGAATCTGTGGGTGTCCTTGGCGCTCTGCAGCGCAAGTTCATTGAACGTATCAAAGCCTCCACCGACCGCATAGGCGGTCTGGTGAACGATCTGATCCAGATTACCAATCTTGAGACTGGCAGGATGGAGTTCAAGGCGGAATCAATTGACTTGAATCTCATTATTGACAACGCCATGGCTTACACCAGTGCCCAGATACGTGAAAAAAACATCACCCTGCGGTTGGATATTCCCGATTCCGCTCTGCTCATCCGCACTGACCGGGATGCCTTCCAGCAGATCCTGATTCACTTGCTTCAAAATGCCACCGGAGCTGCCCAGGCCGAAGGGATTGTAACCCTGCGGGTCCTGATACAAAGCGAGTTAAATGAGCACTTCATCTCCATCCAGGTGACGGATACCGGCGGAGGCATTGCTTCCGGCGATATTTCACGTGTTTTCGCCCGCCGTTATCGTGCCGAACACTCACTCATTCAGGGACTGGGGGATACCGGTGTCGGTCTTTCCATTGCCAAGGCACTCGTCGAAGCCCAGGGCGGTCGCATTTGGGTCGAAACTGAAGCCGGTTGCGGGTCCACATTCAGCATTCTGCTGCCGGTTCTGCTCAAGGCGGAAGAAGAAATATAAATGGAAACAAGGAGAAATTAAGAGCAATAAAATGCGGAATCCACGGCAGATTTTCTGGGTCATCCTCCTGGTGCTGGTCTCCATCGCTATCCTCTTTGGAATTCTTTCGCTTTCCCAGGCTGAGGGGACCATACACCTGCCCATTCCCACCCTGTCGCCGTCCTCCACCCCCTCCAGGCAGTCATCCCCTTCACAAGGTTCGACTCCCACCCCTCTGATTATCTACATATGCCCCACTGCTGTGCCTTACTCTTGTCCCCTTCCCTTGCCTCCCACCCCGCCTCCCACTTGGACACCCACCTCGACACCTACTTCGATACCTTCCTCGACACCCACTTGGACCCTGACCGGGACCCTCGCTTGGACCCCCACCCGGATCTCCACCTGGACCCCCACTCGGATCTTCACTTGGACCCCCACTCCGACCTCCTCGCCCACCAATTGCCCTACGCCTTCTGGCTGGGTGGCCTATTATGTTCGGTCCGGCGACACGCTGGAAACCTTGGCCCTCCGCTATAAAATTACCAGTGCCGCGATCAGCCAGGGCAACTGTTTGGGGACGGTTACCTTGTTGCCTGGTCAGGTAATTTACCTTCCGCCCTTGTCAACCCATACCCCGGTCCCATGCGGTGCTCCTCACACCTGGATTATCTACGTTGTCCAAAAAGGTGATACTCTCTACCACTTGGGACAGATCTATGGCATTCCCTATACGGTGATCCAGCGCGCCAACTGCCTGCCTAATTTTAATATTCGCATCGGACAACTCCTCTACGTTCCGCCATGGGCTCCGGTCGTTCCGTTCCCGACCATTTTCTATGACCCATTCCTGCCAACTGAAATTTCGACCTTTTACTTGCCTTTCGAAACCCCCGAGACCGAAACGCCCACCCCCACTTACGACCCGGCAGCCGGCATACCCACCGGCATCGTTACCCCCACTGAAATACCAACCCTGACACCAACCGAGATACCTCCAACCCCGTGATGGCTGATTGGTAGAGAGTTAGATCACACTTTTCTCCATGCGTACCCGCATTATCAACCTCGCCTGCTTGCTCTTATTTCTGGCCTCCGCCTGCGGAGGCCAGACCTTGGCGGCTGTTTCCACGCCTACGACCCTGTACCTGGTCACAGTGCCATCGGATGCGACTCCCACCCCAACCCCCTTTCAACCCGTCGCCGGTGCTGAAACCCTCCTCCCCTCGCCTGTCTTTACTGCAACACCCCCACCGCTGGAAAATACTTTAGATCCCAATGCCTTAATTCCCCCCACGACTACCCCGGAGTCCTTTTACGTCCCTCCCTATGCACCTGATCCATCCATTGATTTGACCAGTGATGGTACGGTCACATTTCTCCTGCTCGGCTCCGATAAGCGCCCTGGGCAGACCTACTTCCGAACTGACACCATTATCATTGTTGTAATCCGGCCTGGGACCGGGCAGGTGGCGCTTATCTCGGTCCCGCGCGACCTGTATGTCTATATTCCCACCATTGGTATGGACCGCATTAACGCAGCCTACGAGTACGGCGAAATGCCCAAGTACAACTATCCCGGCGGTGGCTTTGCCCTGCTCAAAGATACCATCCAGTACAACTTGGGACTCCGCATTGACCACCTGGCGATCGTGGACTTTGACGGTTTCAGCCGAATTGTGGATACGTTGGGTGGGATTGATGTGCCGGTTTTTTGCCCCTACACTGACTGGCACTTGATCGACCCCAGCTTGGATCCGAACGACGAAAATAACTGGTCCCTCTACACTGTCGGCCCGGGTGTCGTCCACATGGACGGTGCTTTGGCACTCTGGTACGCCCGTTCTCGCAAGCGCTCCAGTGATTTCGACCGCGGGCGCCGTTCGCAGGAAGTCCTGCGCGCCCTTTACACCCAGGCTCTTAAAACCAATTCCATCAGCAAAATCCCGGAACTCTATAACGACTTCAGTTCCTCGATCATCACTGACTTGACTCTGCCTACCCTCCTGCAACTTGCCCCGCTGGCATTGCACCTGACCAATGCTGATATTCGCAGCTTTTACATCGGGAAATACCTGGTTACCAGCTGGATGACGCCCGGCGGTGCCAGTGTATTGCTCCCCAACGGACCAGCCATCCAGTCCATGCTCCAGCAGGCCCTTGCCTTCGCCCCCCGCACCACCGACGTCCAACCCTTGACCGTCGAAGTCCGCAACGGGACTTCGAATCCCGGTTGGGACTCTCTTGCCGCTGAGCGCCTGAACTATGTTGGTTACAACACCAGTCTCGCCCCAGCTGACCGGCAGGACTATCCCAATTCCTTGCTCTATGATCTTTCTATTAACCCCGACTTGACCATCATCAGTTCGATGTTGAACGTTCTCGGCCTGCCCTCGGAGGCTTTCGTTTCTGCTCCGATGCAGGCGGATATCAACTATATTCTTATCGTTGGCGCGGATTACCAGCCGTGTTTCAACCCTGAAACCATTGCCCCATAAAAAACATTGGCTCCCCTTAAGGGGAGCCTTTGATTTTATTCCAGGATCAGACTTTCTTCAGCACCGGCAGTCCATTGGCCGTCTCGGACACTTTGTAACCGGGGGGGACCACCTCCTGAACACCCGCCTTCTTTTCCTTCGAGAAGAAGTAGAGTGTTTGGGTTTTC
>DASVKG010000023.1:0-30646 GCA_036385495.1 Anaerolineales bacterium
TGCCGAAGGAGGGACTTGAACCCTCACGACCGTAAGGCCACTAAGCCCTGAACCTAGCGCGTCTGCCAGTTCCGCCACTTCGGCGTGCGGGTTGTATTTTATCCGAAACTAAGATTTTGTCAACCCGGAAGGACCTATCACTACATCGCTATGTACTCGCGCAAGTTATGACCCACCGCATAGGCAGCGGCTTCGGCGCGGTTATTCACTCCAAGTTTAGAGAGGATGCTACTAACATAGTTGCGCACAGTTCCTTCGCCAAGGAAAAGCGCTTTCGCTATTTCACGATTTGTCTTGCCCTCTGAGACTAGTAGCAGGACGTGCTTCTCCTGCTGACTTAGGTGGGCGAAAGCAGAGGCTTCCTCATCTTTTACTGCGCGGCGCACTTCCTGGAAGACCCTTTGGGTCACCGTCGGGTCGAGCATTGCCTCGCCACGCCCCACGGCCTCGAGCGCCCGGACCAGATCCTCACCGCCAATTTGCTTTAAAATATATCCGGAAGCCCCAGCCCGAATTGCCGAGAAAAGCATCTCGTCTTCAGCATAGGAAGTTAACATAATCACTTTAATTTCCGGAAATCGCCCGGTAATTTCCTCGCAAGCCTCGATACCGGAAGTCCCCGGTAGTCGGATATCCATTACCACCACGTCCGGGTGGGTGCTGTTCACAATTTCCATAGCCTCGCGCGCCGAAGAAGCCTCGCCAACCACATCAAATTGCGGATGGCGTTCCAGGAGCGATTTCAACCCCAATCTGACAACTTCGTGGTCATCAACCAGTAAGATACGTTGTTTGGCCATGGGTGTTATTTTCCTCCGGCAAGAGTATATTCGAGGATGGATTGTATCACAATGATGCTGAATGGTATTTTATGCCAAATTGGATGCATAATATTCCGCTTAATACTTGATGGCACTGAAACGGTTAAGCTTTTCCCAGCGGTGGGTTGCAATGATCTGACGAACAGTGCCGGTCAACCCGCGTACCACCAAGCTATCTGTACGAGCTCCTGATCCAAAGTATTTCACTCCATCCAGGAATTCACCATCAGTAATCCCTGTGGCAGCGAAGAAAACGTCTTCCGTCGAGACTAAATCATTCATGGTCAGTACTTTTTCAAAATCGTAGCCCCGGTCTCGCCCGCGGCGCAGTTCGTCATCGTTGCGGGCATACAATCTGCCCTGGATCTCGCCGCCCATTGCACGGAGAGCACAGGCAGACAGCACTCCTTCCGGAGTGCCACCAATACCCAACAGAACATCAATTCCAGAATCTGGCCAGGCAGTCATTAAAGCACCAGCCACATCCCCATCCGGGATCAGGCGAATGCGCGCCCCGGCGAGGCGTACTTCAGCAATCAACTTCTCGTGCCGCGGGCGGTCGAGTATTACCACTGTCACGTCTTCTATAGATTTACTACCCGCTTTCGCAATTTTTGTGAGGTTGTGTTTCACTGGAGCATTAATATCCACTTTTCCTTTGCCTTGCGGCCCAACGGCAATTTTGTCCATATAAAGAAATGGACCGGGATCATACATCGTCCCGCGCGGCGCCAGGGCTACAGTCGAAAGAGCGCTCCAGCTCCCTTTGGCTAACGGGCGCGTCCCGTCGATTGGATCGATCGCGATATCCATTTCTGCTCCGCTGCCGTTGCCTACATGTTCACCATTGAACAACATGGGGGCATGGTCTTTCTCCCCTTCACCAATAACAATGACTGCATTCATGTTTATTGTATTTAATACAAGCCGCATTGCCTCCACAGCTGCATGATCAGCTGCAATTTTATCTCCCCGTCCCATATAGCGACCAGCTGATAATGCGGCCGCCTCAGTTACGCGCACTAGTTCGAGGGCCATATTGCGAGTAGGTTCAGTGATCATATAAGTGCTCCCCGGTAGTATCTTCCTAAAGAAAGAACCAAACAATTAGCAAATATCCCAACGCACCCGCCCATAGCCAGGAATCCACTCGGTCCAGTACTCCACCATGCCCAGGGATGATTTGACTCGAATCTTTGACTCCCGCCTGTCTTTTAAACATGGACTCGCCAAGGTCGCCCAGTGTGGTCAGGATGGATAGCGCTCCTCCCAGCAATGCCCCCTGCCACCAGGTTACTGCCGGACCTCCAAGGCTGTGCCACAAAACGGCCAGTCCGGCCGTACCAATCGTCCCAAAAATGACTCCCCCCCAATATCCCTCCCAAGTTTTTTTGGGACTCAATCGCGGACTAAGCTGATGTTTGCCAAAGCGTCTCCCAATAAAATAAGCCGCCGAATCTGCCAACCAGGCTGCAGGTAATACGAGTGCCAGCCACCAGAGTCCATCCGGCATATTGCGGATATCGATAAGGTAGGCCCCAATCCAACCCAGATATACAATCCCGCCAACCGTGACTGCGAAGTCAGCAGCAGCCAAGCTGCGGCCCTTTTCATAATCAAACAAATGCCAGGTCATGGCTGTGAGGATTAGTAATGTCAGGCCAGCTGGTGCCAAGACCGGCAAATATGCCCTGAGAGCGATAAGTAAAACAACACCTCCCACAAGCAGAAGTGTGGAGGCGTTGTAGCCAGCAGTATGAAAAATTTGTCCATATTCCCAAGTGGCAATCCCAAGTAGAATCGCAATCAACGCAAAATAAAGAAGCCCCCCCATAATCATAGCGGGGACGCCAATGGCCGCCAAGGCAAGGGCGGCAAGCGTACGTTTTTTCAACATCTAAAGATTAATCCTCTATCGTCTAGGATAAACCGCCGTAGCGGCGATCACGGTTAGAAAATGTGTTCAATGCTTTTTGGAGCTCTTCTCTATTAAAATCGGGCCAATAAACTGACGTAACATACCACTCAGAATATGCCCCCTGCCAGATCATAAAATTCGAAACGCGCAATTCGCCAGAAGTACGGATGATAAGGTCCGGATCCGGAACCCCCGCAGTAAACATATATTGGCTGACAAGGTCGGAGTTAACCTCTTCGGGTTTGATGCCATCTTTAATAATCCGCTGGATGGCACACACAATTTCATCGCGCCCTCCATAATTAAATGCCACATTTACAATCAGACGGTTATTGTTTTTGGTCAGTTCGATGGCTTCCAGGACCTTTTCCTGGAGTTTCGGATCCAGCCGCTCCAGGCGTCCGATATGACGCAATTGCACACCCTCTTTGTTCAGTTCTGCCAACTCTTTATCGATTACATCCTCAAGGATATGCATCAGTCCGTCAACTTCTTCACGCGGACGGCCCCAATTCTCGGTAGAAAAGGCATAGATGGTGAGATATTTTATGTTAAACTCAGCGCAGGCCGTAATGATTCGGCGCAAATTCTCTGTGCCGGCACGGTGACCTGCCAGACGAGGCAATCCCCGAGAAATCGCCCAACGCCCATTCCCGTCCATGATAATTGCAACGTGAGTGGGGATCCGAGACAGGGAGGCTTTGGGTTTCTTTGCCATAAATGTGGTAGCAACGATTTTAAACCGTCACTACACCTCCATGATCTCCTGTTCTTTATGCAGGCCGTGTTTGTTGATCTCTTCGATATTATGATCTGTGATTTTCTGAAGTTCTTCCTCACCGCGCTTCAGGTCGTCTTCGGAGATAAGTTTCTCCTTTTCAAAATCGCGCATATCGTTATGGTGCTCACGTCTCACATTTCGAACGGCAATGCGACATTCTTCCAGCCGGCCATGGACAACTTTAACTAGATCGCGACGCCGCTCTTCGGTGAGAGTAGGCAGATTCAGACGGATTTGTTTCCCATCGTTGTTAGGAGTAAGTCCAAGATCTGACGCAAGAATCGCCCGCTCAATACTTTTTAACGAAGATGGATCAAATGGCTTTATTAGGAGGCCACGTGGCTCAGGTACTGATATGGAAGCCAGTTGCATCAAGGGAGTGGGCGTTCCGTAATATTCGATGGGCAGTTTTTCCACCAATACCGGGGTAGCGCGGCCAGTGCGGATGCCAGCCAAGTCATCATCCAGATTCTGGATTGCGGCGTGCATTCGTATCTCAGCTTCTTTAAGAATGTCCCTTATCACGTCGGCCTCCTGGGATGTAAAATTTATCTTTCATAAGGATACCTTAAAACCGTAAAAAACGCCAATAGAACGAGGAGTTCAAGAATCAAAGCTTTTGAGATAGCAAACAGGGTCGCAGGCAATTTTCACCGGACGGCCCTGGCAAAATATATCAAACAACTATCAAAACTGACGTTCTAGGTAGTCACCAGCGTCCCTACTTTTTCTCCGCGTACCGCGCGTTCTAATACAGATGGATCCCATAGATTGACAACCAGGATTGGGAGGTTGTTGTCCATACAGAGGGAGATGGCAGTGCTGTCCATCACTTCCAGTCGGCGGTTGAGAACATCAATATGGCTGAGAGTATCAAATTTCCTGGCGCTTGGATTCTTTTGCGGGTCGGCATCGTAGACACCATCCACCTTGGTTGCCTTAATCAGAATACCTGCGTCAATCTCAACCGCTCTTAAAGCAGCGGCTGTATCGGTGGAGAAGAACGGGTTACCGGTCCCTGCACCGAAAATGACTACGCGTCCCTTTTCCAAGTGGCGGATGGCACGTCTCCGAATGTAGGGTTCAGCCACAGCCCTCATTTCTATCGCCGATTGGACGCGTGTAAAGACGTCAGTTCGTTCCAGGGCATCCATCAACGCCATTGCATTCATTACTGTTGCCAACATTCCCATATAATCTGCGGTTGCGCGGTCCATACCTCGGTCGAGACCCTGTTTACCACGCCATAGGTTGCCGGCCCCAATTACAATCGCTACCTCTACGTCCAATTTGTGGACTGCTTTAACCCGTTCGGCAATCGCCTCGGCCTGGTCCGGATCAATCCCGAAGCCATTGGGCCCTGCAATGGATTCGCCGCTAAGCTTGAGCAATATACGTTTGAATTTGAGATCTGACATATTATCTCCTCTCATAATCTGGCAAGAAAAAAGCCAACCTAATGGTTGGCTTTTTAATTATTCACTCACCTCACCCAATTCCCAGCGAGCGAAGCGCCGGATGACTATATTCTCCCCCAGTGCAGCAACCTGCTCAAGAAGGAGCTTCCCAACAGTGACTTTGTCATCTCTGATATAAGCCTGACGCATCAACACCGTCTCGTCCTTGAATTTTTCAACACGACCTTGGGCGATCTTCTCCAGTAATGCTTCGGGTTTGCCTTCCTCAAGAGCGCGTGCTTTGGCGATGCCGATTTCATGATTCAGGACATCCCCAGGAATATCTTCCTCTTTTACGTATTGGGGAGCAGCTGCAGCTACCTGTAAAGCGACTTCATGAGCAAACTTGCGGAATTGCTCTGCGCGGGCAACGAAGTCAGTCTCGCAGTTAACCTCCACTATAACCCCCACGCGGCCATTTCCATGGGAATAAAGTTCAACAATTCCATTCGAAGCTTGGCGGTCAGCACGCTTTGCTGCGGTGGCCATGCCTTTTTCTCTCAGGAAGTCTACAGCTTTTTGAAAATCCCCGTTGGAAGATTCCAAGGCTTTGCGACAGTCCAATACTCCAGCTTTTGTGGCTTCGCGCAATTCTTTGATCATTTTAGTTGTAATTTCCATGCCAGTTCCTCAGTTATTTTCTTCCTTATCTTTCCCGGCATCATCGTCGACCTTTTTTTCATCTGTCGCAGTTGCTTCAACCACAACTTCATCCAGGGTGACTTCTTCTGTTTCGGGCGCGGGCGCAAGCTTGGCCAGGGTGGCTTCACCCAACAATTCATCATCTTTAAGCTCTTCCTCGATATCAATGACATTTGCGGGTACCTTAACTGAATCCATCGTAGATTCACCTACCCGCGACGCGGCAGCTTCCGCTTCGAGTTCCTCATCCTTACGAAGTGCCTTGCCTTCTTCAACAGCATCAGCCATCTTGGAAACAAGCAATTTGATGGCTCGAATCGCGTCGTCATTGGAAGGAATAACAAAGTCCACATTGTTTGGGTCGCAGTTCGTATCCACGAGTGCGATTACAGGGATATTCAATAAATTGGCTTCATGGACAGCGGCATATTCACGGCTAACATCCACAACAAATATCAAGTCAGGGACGCGCATCATGTTACGAACGCCAGAGAGATGGATATTCAGGCGCGTGATTTGTCGCTGGATAAGCAGGGCCTCTTTTTTGGTCAATTTTTCAATATCACCGGTAGCAAATAACTTCTCCATGCGCTCCAGTTCCACAATACGCTGATGCATCGTGGACCAGTTGGTTAACATGCCACCCAGCCAGCGCTCTGTGACATAAGGCATGCCACAACGGATGGCTTCATCGTGTACGGTTTCCTGCGCCTGGCGCTTCGTGCCAACAAACATCACCACACCACCGGTCGCAACGCAATCACGTATGGCATTGAATGCATTGGTTATCGCTTTCACCGTTTGCTGCAAGTCGATGATATGGATACCATTGCGCTCGGTAAAAATATACGGCTTCATACCGGGGTTCCACTTATTGGTCCGGTGACCGAAATGAACGCCGCTTTCCAGCAGCGCTTTCATAGAGACAACAGCCATTTTCTCTCCTAATAACTGGGTCCCACCCCTAAAGGACCTGAAAGTTTAGCGGGATTAACTGACCCGCTCAGGGACGCTTGTTGCCCGTCCCAGGCAGAATGTAGCTCCTTATTTTGGAGCGCCGGTAGTATACCATAAATCAAGGCAAGGCGATGTACAATAGTCACATGAATATCATCCCGGCAGGGAAAATCATCCCTTTACCGATAATAATTCAACGCCGGACAGGAACCTTTCGGCTGAAGAGGGAAATTTGCATACTGACTGATGCTGCCAATCGATGGAATGCGGATTATTTGCGTAAATTGCTCGCCCCTCCCACAGGATTCCCAGTGGGAATCCTGTCTGACAGTCTGACTGCTAAAAATAGTATCCATCTCCGGCTGGACCCAAATCTGGATCGACTGGGACGCGAAGGTTACCGGGTCGAGGTCCAGGCTGATAATGTTGTCATAAAAGCGCCCGAAACCTCGGGAGTTTTTTATGGTATCCAGACCCTTCGCCAACTCCTCCCGGTCGAAATCGAAGAACGCAACCCAGTAGCCGGCGTGGATTGGAGTATCGAATGTGTTCTCATTGAAGATAAACCACGTTTTTCCTGGCGCGGTTTCATGCTTGACGAAGGCCGTTATTTCCACGGCAAAGAAACCATGCGTTTGACGCTTGATTTGATGGCCCTGCAAAAACTGAATGTTCTGCATTGGCACCTTACCGAGGATCAGGGATGGCGGATTGAGATCAAAAAATACCCCAAACTGACCGAGGTCGGCTCGAATCGTGCAGGGTCGAGCAACACAATTTTTAGGAAAAAACATGACGGAATTCCGCACGGAGGCTTTTATACCCAAGAAGAAATCCGGGAAATTGTAACCTATGCAGCTGAACGGAATATTATGATTGTGCCAGAGATAGAAATGCCAGGTCACTCTTTGGCAGCCCTGGCATCTTATCCAGAATTGGCGTGCAGCTCAGGCCCATTCGAAGTTGCCACGCACTTTGGCATTTTCCCGGATATTTTCTGTGCTGGGAAGGAAATTGTTTTCATCTTCCTTCAAGAAGTCTTAGATGAAATCCTGGACCTCTTCCCCTCCCCTTACATACATATAGGTGGGGATGAAGCGCCAAAAAAACGCTGGAAGAACTGTCCAAACTGCAAGCAGCGCATTCGAGAGCAAGAGTTAAACGATGAACATTCGCTCCAGGTATATTTCACCAACCGTATTGCCGCATATCTTAACTCTAAGGGACGCATTGTTATGGGTTGGAATGAGATCCTGCAGGATGGACTCGCTGAAAACGCGGTCGTCCAGTTCTGGGCAAGGGACCGCCAGCGACTGCTCGAAGCCATACGAAACGGGAAGATATCCGTTGTCATGTCCACTTATCTCAAAACATACCTGGACCACAGTTACAGCCTGATGCCCCTGAGCCTGGCATACAAGTTCGAACCGATCCCGGAAAATTTGGACGAAAGCGAGGCGGAGGCTATCCTTGGTTTGGAATTTCCACTTTGGTCCGAATGGGTCCCAAACCGCGCCCGCCTCGATTTTCAGGTTTATCCCCGGCTAACCGCTATGGCCGAAACCGGTTGGACATCGAAAAACAAGAAAGACCTAAAAGGTTTCCTCAATAGACTGGGTAATTTTCTAGCTCGGTTGGATCGCTTGGGAGTCCGCTACGCCTCACTCAAGGATGCACAGCCGCCGAAAATCAACCAATTGTTCGGCATCTTCACCATTCTCCAGCCTCAGAAACAAATAACTAGGTAATGTGGATGCCAAATTCCGCACAAACAGGAAGTTGCCATGAGATTCTTTACTAAACTTTTCTTTCCTCCCTCACCCATTGGAACATTTTATCGGTTTTTTGTAATATGCGATCGATGCGGTGAAACCATCCAGGGGGAGGTTAATGTCAACAACGAACCCAGTCAGGAATTCTCTGATCGTGGAAAGTCTTTATTCACATGCCGGAAAGTACTGATTGGCAACAAGCATTGTTTCCAACGGATTGAAGTGGTCATCAACTTCGACGAGGACCGTCGCGTGCTCGACCGGAAAATCAGCGGTGGAGAATTCGTAAAAGATTGAATATGTCAGATCCTCCTGAATTTATCTGAAACAGGAAATATAAAGTCGCCCCGGCTGTTCAGGCGGGGCGACTTTTTTCAATTCACAAAGGAATCACGCGTATAACTGCTGCCGGATCTGAACCACCTGCCGCCGAACCTTATCATCCCGTTCGAGCAGATCGGCCACTTTCTCACAGGCATACATGACTGTGGTATGGTCACGACCGCCTAGTGCCAATCCAATCTGCGGTAAAGAGATATTGGTCTCACGCATCAGGTACATGGCAATCTGGCGCGGTAGGGCCACATCCCGAGATCGATCTGGACTGAGCAGGCGGTCAACAGACAAATTAAAGGTCTTGGCTACCATGTCCACTACTGCACCTGGTTTCACGTCGCTGCGTTGGGGCAGTAGGTCAGCGAGTGCAGCCTCGGCCAGCTGGGGGGTCAAGTCCATGCCACTTAAGTCGGCAAAAGCCACAATGCGATTCAACGCCCCTTCCAGTTCACGGATGTTTGATTGGACCCGTCGTGCGATTAATTCCATCACCTCAGCGGGTACTGCATGGCCCAATCGTTCGGATTTTGAACGTAAGATTGCCAGGCGGGTTTCCAAGTCGGGAAGTTGGATGTCAGCAGTCAAACCCCATTCAAAACGCGAACGCAGACGTTCTTCCAGGGTCACCAGCGACTTGGGAGGGCGGTCTGAGGAAACGATAATTTGTTTATTTTGTCCATGCAAAGTATTGAATGTATGGAAGAATTCTTCCTGAGTGGATTCCTTCCCGGCAATGAACTGAATATCATCCACCAACAACACGTCTGCTGAGCGATACTTGTCCCTGAAGGCTTGGGTCGTATGCGACCTGATTGCATTAATCATATCATTTGTAAATTCTTCGGAAGAGACATACAGCACTCGCATCCCATGTTCCTGGCAGTAATTCCCGATGGCATGTAATAAATGAGTCTTTCCAAGTCCCACGCCCCCATAGAGGAACAGGGGGTTATAAGCCGTGGCCGGACTCTCAGCGACGGCTTGTGAAGCTGCGTGTGCCAGGCGGTTATTCGGACCGACGATAAAATTATCAAATGTGTAACGGGGATTAAGTGTAACACTGCGCGGCATTTGTGGAATATTTTGCTCTGCAGAGGAAAATTCCTTCACTCCGGCCGGTTCTGCTACTGATTCGCTATTCACTGTGGCATTGACGATGAAAGCCACGTCTACACTGCGGTTCATGATGCCCATCAATAAGCGTGTCACTGTGCTGGATAGACGGCATTCCAACCAATCACGGGCATAGGCATTCCGCACACCGATCGTAAACGACCCGTCATCATAAGAAATGATATGAGTATCTCTAACCCAAGTATCAAAAGATGCCTTTGGCATCTCCATTTGGAGTTGGCCCAATGCTGACTGCCAGGCTTGCTCGGCGTCCATCTCTTCCTCCAAACTTACAGATTTTCGGCGTTTTGGAATAGGGATAACAACCCACTGCTTTCGCAGTGGGAAGTTCTCTTACTATTCGGTTATACCAACTTTCTTCTTTGGGGGGAGGATAGTGCCCGCTATCCTTCACGAGTTCATTCTAGCAGATAAAGCTAATTTATTCCATACGCCAAACCTACGCTATCTTAAAAACATAGTAATTTTTAAGGTGTGTCCAACCTTAACACGACTTTCCGAAATAAATTTCATCAGGTTGAATTTGCGCAATTCGCCCCCCCCCACAGCCGCCGGATGAGGATCGTTAATCCCCATAGCTTGGGGTCTGCCAGCAACAATTATCGGGTTCCAGAGAGGCTTCCACCCAACCTTAAAAAACCCAGTTTCATATTATTTCTGACAGTGTGAAACGTGAAACGCACAATCAAGCGTTTCGTTGAATAATTAAGTGGGATTCAGACAACTGGCTGGGTCGGGAGGCGAGGGACCCATGCAAGAATGGATGTTCCTTCGCCAGAGGCGGAAGTGAAATCCACATCCCCGCCCACGTTTTGCACCCGGGTGAGCATATTTGCCAAACCATGGCCGACAGTCTTGTTTGTTTTATCGAGGTCAAAGCCCTGCCCATTGTCAGAGATTTCCAACAAGACGCGGTCAGATGTGGTCCACAAATCTATTGTGACCTTGGAGGCCTTGGCATGTTTGGCGATATTGGCAAGGGCCTCCTGGCAGATGTGGAAGAGGGACATGACATGCATCTGTGGCAGGTCAGACAAAGGTTCCTTTGGCGCTGCGAGGCTGACCTCCAACTTTGTATTTTGACGGAACTCCGAGACCAACCGCCCCAACCCCTCAATAAGACTCTCCCCCTGCAACTGGCGTGGGCGAAGGTCAAGAATGTAACTGCGAATATCGCGGATGGTGTGGTTCAGGTCTTCAATCGCCTTCTCTAAACGTTCTTCGGCACTTTTCGGATTCTCTCGCAATAACGCGCGCGCGTTTTCCAGCGCCAAACCAACCCCGTAAATTGATTGGATGGTACCATCGTGGAGATCCATCCCGATGCGCTCGCGCTCTTCCAGCACCGCCAGACGGCGGACATTTGAATGCAGGCGGGCATTCTCAATTGCCGTACCGGCTCCAGCAGCTACCGAAACCAGCAATTGGAGTTCACTCTTTGAGATTGTCTTACGGCTGCGCGTTGCAATGGTCAACACACCAACAACTTCCCCGCGAGCTGTAAGTGGAATGCAGGCAATTTGCTTGAACCCGGCCTCCACCACTGCCTGGCGGGTGCCATGCTCGTCCCTTTCGAGATGACTACTGATTACCGGAAGGAGTGTCTGTGCTGCCTGGCCGACCATCCCCTCTCCAATCTTGAAACGGTTACGAATCCAGAAGGCTTCGGCAGCCTCACCCCGGTGTAGAACAAGGCGCAGACTCTCGTCGTCTTCTTCTTTCAGGAAAATTTCACCAGCTTCTACACGAAAATGAGCCATCAATAGCGCCAGAGTCTTGTTCAGGATTTCTTCTAGTTCAAGAGAGGAAGCTAAAGCTGAACCAATCTGATTGATTAAAGCCAGTTGTTCATTTCGGCGAGTAAGTGTCGCCTCACGTTCCTGCAATCGCTCATAGAGCCGGGCATTTTCGATTGCGGTACCCGCATATGTGGCCAAAATTTCAATTATCTTTTCATCATCGGGACTGAATTCAGTATCGCCGTTTTTTTCAGTCAGGTAGATCTGGCCCAACTGCCTTCCCCCAATGCGGATTGGCACTCCTAGCAACGCATGCATTTCTGCGTGACCTGGAGGGAAACCGACTGCTCGCGGGTCATCTTCAATCTCGGGGATCCGGATATTACCGCTATCGCTATGCATCAATGCGCCGATCAAACCCATCCCGCGTGGTGGGTGGGGGATCTGCTTTATTTGTTCAGCTGTCATGCCTACGGTAATAAATTGTTTGAGTTTCCCCTCATCGTCCAACACTCCTAACGCGGCATATTTTGCCCCAGCCTGTTCACAGGCCAGCGCGGCAATTCTTTCCAATAAAGTTTCGAGCGAGACTTCCTTTACCAGTTCCAGGCTCGCCCGGTGTAACGCGATTAATCTTTCTTGAAGCTCTTCACGAGTCAGGAGCATGTGGATACCTCAATATGGATAATTTTACTCTACATATCTGTTTTATGACAAGTTTGATAGATTTTGCCAGCCGGTCCTGATAAAATAGATGCATGACCACCTCCCGCATCTCAGGATTTTATAATTTGCCACTTGGTGAACGGCTTGACAGATTGGCAGAGGCAGCCGGACTTGGTTCCGAGGAATTGGCTGCGTTCCAGACACTCGGTCTGTCTTCAGACCAATCAAATCACATGATTGAGAATTCCGTTGGAACCTTCGGCCTTCCGCTTGGAATAGGGTTGAACTTTGTTGTTAATGGTCGCCAAGTGCTCGTCCCTATGGCGATTGAAGAGCCTTCCGTAGTAGCCGGAGCCTCGTTTATGGCCAAATTGGTACGCTTCGCAGGCGGGTTCACTTTCATCAGCTCAGCACCGGAGATGATTGGTCAGATGCAGGTGCTGGATGTCAAAGATTTGATGACTGCCAGCATGGGATTGCTCGAACACAAATTAGAATTGCTCGCTGAGGTCAATTTGCTAGATCCGGTGTTGAAGAAATTTGGCGGCGGTGCACGCGATTTGGAAATACGTGTAATTGAGGATTCCCCCATCGGACCATTCCTGGTTGTGCATTTAATATACGACGTGCGGGATGCCATGGGCGCCAACGCTGTTAACACCGCGTGTGAAAAACTGGCTCCTCAAATCGAGCAGATTACCGGCGGACGTGTCCACTTGCGCATCCTGTCTAATCTGGCAGATCGACGTCTGGTTAAAGCTAGTTGTACAGTTTTGTTGAAAGACCTTGGTTTCAAGAATGCAGACGGTCGTGTATTCTCAGGGGAGCAGGTTCGCAACGGGATTATCGAGGCTTGGGCCTTCGCAGTAGCCGACCCTTACCGCGCTGCCACACATAATAAAGGCATCATGAACGGCGTGGATGCAGTTGTAATCGCTACCGGCAACGATTGGCGTGCCATCGAGGCAGGGGCGCATGCATACGCCGCCCGTGACGGTCGTTACACCAGTCTCAGCACTTGGGGAATGGATGTGGATGGGAATCTAACTGGTGAACTTGAAATGCCGATGGCGATTGGCATTGTGGGCGGAGCGACCAATGTTCACCCGGCAGCCAAAGCTGCGTTAAAATTAATGGGCGTCAAAACCGCTTCCGAACTGGCTGGGATCGTCGCCTCGGTCGGACTGGCGCAAAACCTGGCAGCCCTGCGCGCATTGGCAACTGAAGGCATCCAACTCGGACATATGTCTCTGCACGCCCGGCAGGTAGCAACTGCTGCTGGAGCAACTGGTAATCAAATAGATGAAGTAGCCGCGAAGATGGTATCCGAGAAATCTGTGAGAATTGATCGGGCGGAGGAGATTTTAAAAGCGCTCAAATAGTTATGCCACGTGATACTGATTTACTCTACATACTTGCCATCTTATTATCTGCTTGTGGATCATCACAACCCGTACGTATTGCCACACAAATACCAACAGATGAAAATACATTAATTTCTGATACCGCAGTTTCGGAGTCGACATTTGAATATGAAACCCTTGAAACAATGCCCACTATTACTCCACTACCAGTACCATGTTTGACTCCAATACCAAATGAATTAAATGATTTCATTAATCGATCAATTACATATAAAGATAATGGAAAAACTTTATTTCTTCATGTTACAACGCGGTTTTGGATATTTCTCGACGATAGACTTTATCCACTGCGGGATTTATTCAATTCGATAACAGACGGTCTTCTCGGTTATATATCCAATGGTTCGGTGAGAGGGCCTCAATGTTACCCAATCATGTTTGAAGCGGTACGCCAAGGAAATGGGTTATTACAAATTAAAGATTTTCAACTATCAATTATTGTTGACAATAATATTCCAGAGTCCCCTCTTCCCCTTCATTAAGGAAAAAGTATATTTATGACAACTCCTCAACTATCCCCCATACTTCTTAAACCTGCAAAATCCGTTGGTATCATTGGCTATGGAGCCTATATACCGCGTTACCGGTTACCAGCCAGGGAAGTCGCCCGTGTTTGGGTTGGCGGTCGAACTTCCGGATTGCCCATCAAGGAAAAAGCCGTCCCCGGCTTGGACGAAGATGTAGTCACCATGTCGCTCGAAGCGGTGCGGAACGCGTTGAAACGTGCCGGGATTGATCCATTGGAAATCCGTGCGGTCTGGATCGGATCTGAATCACACCCGTACGCCGTAAAACCCACCTCGACGATAGTTGCTGAAGCCATCGGAGCCGCGCCACACGTCCAAGCAGCGGACATGGAGTTCGCCTGTAAGGCTGGGACCGAAGCAATGGTAATGGCGATGGGGCTAGTAGGATCGGGGATGGCACGCTACGCTGTGGCTGCCGGTCTTGATACAGCCCAAGGCAAACCTGGCGATGCATTAGAATACACCGCTGCGGCCGGCGGAGCTGCCTTTGTCATCGGTCCGGCGGAGGAAAGTCTGGCAACCATAAACGCCTCTTACTCCTACGTGACCGATACCCCGGACTTCTGGCGGCGCGAATACCAGCACTACCCCGAGCACGGCAACCGCTTCACCGGCGAACCGGCTTACTTCAAGCACAGTATTGCTGCAGGGAAAACCCTGATGGAATCGCTGGGGACCAAAGCCTCGGATTACACCTGGGCAATCTTCCATCAGCCAAATACAAAATTCCCACAACGCACCGCGTCCCTCCTTGGCTTTACGCCAGAGCAAATCAAACCTGGATTATTGTCACCAGTTATTGGCAACACCTACGCCGGGGCTGCAATCATCGGTTTGACCGCCACGTTGGACATAGCCAAACCTGGTGACCACATCCTGATGGTTTCTTTCGGTTCCGGAGCAGGGTCGGATGCGTTCGATATTACCGTAACCGACAAGCTGCCTGAACGGCGTGACAAGGCTCTCAAAACGCAGGACTACATTACCCGCCGTACAGAAATAGATTACGCTACGTACGCCCGCTTCCGCGGCAAGATTGCAATGAAGTGATTATGACCGATATCATCATAGCCGGAATCGGACAAACCCCCGTCGGCGAACATTGGGACACATCCCTTCGATCGATGGCGTTGCATGCAATTCAAGCTGCACTTCAGGATTCGGGAGGATTGAAACCACAGGTACTTTACGTCGCCAACATGCTTGCCGCCACTTTGTCCCGCCAAGCCCACCTGGGTGCCCTATTGGCCGATTACGCCGGTCTGACCGGAATCGAAGCCGAGACAGTCGAGGCTGGAGGCGCCTCCGGAGGTGCAGCATTACGACAAGGCTATCTGGCTGTCGCAAGTGGGCTCGTGGACGTAGCGCTGGTTGTTGGAGTGGAAAAATTCACCGACGTTATAGGTCCTGACCTGGAGGCTGCTCTCGCCACCCAGTCCGACGCGGATTACGAGTCTATCCACGGGTTGACGCTCACCGCCCAGGCTGCACTCCTAGCTCGGCGTTATATGCATGAGAACCAAATCCCGGTGGACGGGTTGTCAGGTTTTCCGCTTACCGCTCACACCAACGGATCTGGGAATAAGTATGCAATGTATCGGAAGGCACTTGCACTGGATATCTACACGAAAGCTGAAGTCGTCAGCGACCCTCTTAATATTTACGACATCGCTCCGAACGCCGACGGTGCAGCTGCCTTGGTTCTTACCAGGCGCGAATTGCTTCCAATAGGTTTTCCTCATCCAGCAGTCCGTTTAGCTGCTTCAACAGTAGCCGCGGACACGTTTGCCTTGGCAGAACGCAGCGATCTATTATCGTTCTCAGCTGTTCAGGCCTCGATCGAGCATGCATTCAAGAAAATTGGTATTACTCCCGAGCAAGTGGATTTGTATGAATACTATGATCTCTTCTCAATCTTCGCGGCTCTTTCGCTGGAAGCTGCGGGATTTTCCAAACGTGGCAAAGGCTGGGAAATGGCCAGAGATGGATCCATCGCGTTGAAAGGTAAAATTCCCTGTGCCACTCTTGGAGGCCTCAAGGCGCGCGGTAACGCTGGTGGTGCAACCGGCATTTACCAGGCCGTCGAAGCAACGGCACAGCTAAGAGGTCAGGCTGGGATTAATCAGATTGCTGGGGCGCGTTATGCTCTCATTCAATGTTTGGGCGGGCCTGCCTCTATCGCTGTGACTCACATCCTGGAAAAAATGCTCTAAGGCTTTGATTGGGAAAAGGGGAAAGGTAAAAGGCTGATAGTTCCTGATAGACTGTCAGGGTAAAATCCTTAGTGAGGTCTATTAAGGAGTAATACATATGGAAATTCCGCGCCATTGGCGACTTAATCAGCAACGGTATGGTCTGGTCGGTGAAGTATGCCCGCACTGCGATACCAAAATTTTCCCTCCACGCGATATATGCCCCGCTTGCGGACAGGAAGCTAAAACTTCCTTCGCTTTCAGCGGACGTGGCGAGGTTTTTTCGTTTACCACGATTTACGAAGCCCCTACCGGTTTCGACGAGACTGCCCCATATACAGTGGCACTTGTGAAACTGGAAGAAGGCCCACTGGTCACAGCCCAGCTAACCGACCTGGGGGAAACACACCCCGAGATCGGGATGCCGGTTGAGATGGTAACCCGTCGGTTGCGTTCAGATGGCGACGAACGCGGCATGCTGATTTATGGCTATAAGTTTAGACCAGTTTTGAAAGCTGCGTAAAGAATAATTACCTCCGGGTCCTCAGAGAACCCGGAGGTTTTGCATATTTCAGTATTTGCGCGTCATTAAATGGGATTACAATTCCTTATCGCAAAAAACCTAGACGAAGGAGGCACTTATGTTCCGACGTTTTCGAAGAGCCACTTTTCAGGCTAGCACCATCAATCCCGATCAGATGCAGACTCTGAGCAAAGCCAACCAGTTGATCGCCAGCGGGCTGCCCGGTCAGGCTGCCCCCCTCTTTGCAAAAGTTGCGAGCGAAATGGAGACTGCAGCCCATCCTCGACGGGCTGCAAACCTGCATGCCCAGGCTGCCCATGCCTACGCCGATAGCCAGAACGAACAAGCAGCACTGAATCATTCCCGCATTGCCCTTAACTTATTTATCCAATCCCAGATGGCTAATCGGACATCTGTCTTCTATGTAAATATCACTCACAAATTTACCAACAAGGGGATGAAATCCGCAGCTGATACCTTGATACGCGAATTCGGATCAAAGGTAGGATCCGTACCCGCACGGGAGGTGACAGCCCCTCCTCTGAGACAACTTCCCACCAATTGCCCGAAATGCAGTGCGCCTATCCATAAAAATGACGCCAGTTGGATGGATGATCAAACCATCGAGTGCGACTTTTGTGGCTCACTGATCAAGGCGGAATAATCCCCTAGAATGGGCATCATATAAACGAGGGGATAACGATCTCTAAAGCCTACATTGCATAGTCGCAGATGGGGTTCTCTAAACCTTTTTGGCTTGTTTCAGATAAAGGTTGCATCATTATTCCCAAGTACTCATCCGACAGCCCCATCTTATTTTCCACGATCCACAACCGCTTTGACTAGTTTCACTGCAATACTTCCTCCCGGAACAATCAATCCCACTGCGTCCGCAGTCACATCAAAGATTAGGTCGCGGGTGATCATGCCCTTGATCTGATCATTCATCTTCTTCCCCCCCGTATGCACTTCTCCGGTGAGCCCATCGAACTCCAGAACCACCCGTTTCCCTTTTGGCACCCATTCATACTCAAACGCGTAGACAGGTCGAAAATTTATATCAAGTGCTTCTACTGTCACCTTCTCCTCATGGATCACCTGCGCTTGAACCGGTTTGATTACTTCTGCAAGTACCGCCCGTACGACTGTCGAAGCATGTGCTTCAGGCGGAACCACTAATACACCAACGGGTGAGAACTGTCCTAGATCCGCGATCTCTGTCTTTGCATAAGACTGGTATTTACTCAGGTCCATTTTCTTTCCTGACCCATCGAAGGTGTAATTTTGCCGGATTTCTTCAACGCAGTGTTCGACTCCGGCGAGTGAGAAACTGGAATCACCATTGGCTTTAGTATTAACCGGCAGATCCTGACCGAGCGTAGTTACATGGTGAACTTCTTTTCCTCTTACTGAAATGGTGTAAGTCTGACTACGCTCATATACTGTGTGCACAAAAACGCTGATCAGCCAAAAGGCTTCCATCCGACTTTCGAAGGACACAATTTGTATATCATCCGGTTTGGGGCGAGCGATTAATGCCCCCAGCATGCCTGTCACTAGGCTGGTTTTCTTCTGTTCGAGCCTATCACGCGCCACTTCCAAAGAAATTTGTGGAATGAGTTGATATGCACGTTCGGAAGCAAGATATATATCCATATACACTCCTTTTAATGTCCAATCACATCTATATTGATATGCAATCCATGCGAACACAATTGATACAATTAAGATTCCATTTAATTATCTCATATGATTATGTAATAAGACCGCCAGATATTATATGGGTGTCGTCAATAACAGCAAGTAGGGAAATAAGTCTTCTGGGGGTCACTTTCACTAATCTGAGTTCACTTCCTGGCTCTCTTCTATCCACAACTCCTTAAATTTCAGTGCATCCACTTCCAAAACCGGACTTTCACACATTATGCGGCCTTTCACTCCCGCCGTGTGCAAAGCATGCATCAAGCTCCTGAAATCCAGGTCAGCCTCTTCCATGATCAAGTGATTCTTTTCACCCTTTGGACCGTAATTAATACCCGACAGGTGAATGTGCATATTCTGCATACCTTCATCACCGAGTGACTTGTGATAATCATCCAGCGCACGTATCCATTCTTCATAAGAATTCATCGCTCCATCCCCGAGCCGGGCATGCAAATGGGCAAAATCTATGCATGGAACAACACCTGGGATGGCTTTCGCCATTTCAAGCACATCGTTAAGCGATCCAAGCATGGCCGCTTTACCACTAATCTCAGGCCGCAGGGTAACCGGGTTTCCAGCAGTACGCAGTTCGGCTACGCAGTCCTTTAAACGCGGAATGGTCACTTTGAGCACCTCTTCTGCCGGTCGACCAAAGTAAGTGCCGGGATGGAAAATAATATCACTCGCTCCCGCCAGGTTTCCAAAGTAGGCAGCATCGATAAGATATTGGCGCAAACGCGGCCACTTCTCATTATCTCCATTAAGGTTGATGTAATAAGGCGCATGGATGGATAATGCCATGCCAGTTGCCTCAGCTGCTTCCCTGATTGCCGCACAGGCTGTCTCGCTGACTCGGACGCCCTGAACCCAGGCCAGTTCAAGGGCATCCAGACCTATGGAAGCCGCGTAATGAATCCCCCCCACAGTCCCGCCAGGTTTGGGAGGTGTGGCTTTAGGAGAACCGACGGTGCCAAATCGAAAAGAGAGGGACATTTTTTCTCCATTTCACCACAAGGAAAAAGGCCAAAAACACGATTATCTAGTTACCCCAGTCTGTTCCCATTCTTTGGGTATTGTCTATTGTCGAGATTAAATTCCAAACATTGCTTTCAATTTCTCCCACAATGGTGGTCCCAGGATCAGCAGACCGACTAAAATCGAAGTCAGTGCGGCGATCAACACAGCCGCAGCGCCAACGTCCTTACCCACCTTTGCCAGGGGATGTTGCTGCGGGCTTGCCAGGTCCACTACCGCCTCCAATGCAGTATTGATGAACTCTGCAGTCCAAACCAGTGCAATGGTTAGAAGTAACACTGCCCAATCACGCATCACCAAATGCAGCCACCACGCCGTCAGCATTACAAGGGTGGTGACAATGGCATGAAGCCAGGTATTATGCTGGGTGCGGATAACGTACCACCATCCTCGAAAAGCATGTAAGAAGGCATGTGTACGCGATACAATAAAATTCTGAATTTTATTCATACACGATTGTTGGAGGAATACCAAGTTGCGTCAGGACCTCGGATTGGGCCGCCCACATTCGGGCTTTTTCCTTAGCTCCGGCATGGTCGTGTCCCAATAAGTGAAGTACGCCATGGATAACCAGCAAAGATAATTCCGCATCCAGAGAATGCCCCGCTGCAATGGATTGGGCTTCGGCGCGCGGGACGGAAATGATAATATCACCCAGGTAACGACGGCCAGTTTCCGGATCTGTTTCGCAGGAGGGGAACGACAGGACATCAGTGGGTACATCCTTGTCGAGGTACTCTCGGTCGAGTGCCTGGATCTGGGTGTCCCCGGTCAGGACCAGTGTCAGGTCTGCTTCGGGCGCTGACTGTTGGAGCAAGGCAGCCTTGGCAGCTCGTTCCAGGATGGCGGGCATAAAGACTCGTCTGAAATCAGGAATAATCTCGATATTTATCATTTGTGTTTCTTCAAGACGGGAGACCGCGGTAAGATCGAATCATCCACAGCTTGGAAGGGCTGCGAAACAAGTTGTTCCTTTGGATACACCAGCCGCTGGTGGTAGGTTACACGCAAGGTGGCGACAAAAGATTCGCCAATTCGCGCCAAGTCGCGTAGGGATAGGGGAGTATCATCCAACTGCCCATCCTTCTGGCAACGTTCAATCACATTCCGGACAAGCTCTAGCACCTCGTCATCGTTTCTTGGCCGTTCAGCGCGTGCCTGCGCTTCAACGCCATCGGCTAGCATAAGAATGGCAGTCTCTTTCGAACGCGGGGACGGACCAGGATATTGAAACTTGGTCGCGTCCACATTCGAAACGTCCCCCTTCGCTGCCTGGAGAGCACGGTTATACTGGTAGCGGGTGACGAGAGTGCCATGGTGTTCTGCGATGAAATCATGCAAACGGCGCGGCAAGTGGAATTTGCGGGCAAGGCCAAGCCCATCGGCCACATGTCGGATAATTACTTCTGCGCTGATTTCGGGATCAAGCTCGTCATGGGAATCAATTTGGTTTGGCGGTTGGTTTTCTATGAAGAAAAGGGGGTTCGCTGATTTTCCCACATCGTGGAATAAAGCACCCACCCGGAGCAATAATGTATCAGCAAGGATGCTTTCACCGGCCCGCTCGGCCAGGTTGGCCACCTGCAAGCTATGCTGGTATGTCCCCGGAGCGCGCTGGAGGAAAAAGTTCAGCAGGGGTGAATCCGGGCGAGAAATTTCGAGCAATTGCAGAGCGGTTGTCAGGCCTAAAAATTGAGCCAATAAATACTGCATCGGCAATGCAATACCAGTTGATGCAATTCCGGAAAAAACCGCCGCGCCCATCAGGGTAGCCAGCCCCACTAAATCAAGATCAGTAAAAGGCAGACGGTAAGCGGCCACCATGAATATACCGGCTACCGCGATGGCGATGGCGGCATATAGAAATTGCCCCACACGCCGCGCTTGTCCAAGCGCCAATACGCCACACAAACTGCTCAACGTGTAATACGGTAGGAGACCAAAAGCTTCTGGCATCCCATAAGCGGCCAGAAGGCTCATCAGCAAGCCAAAGACCAGGCCGCGCTCCATCCCAAAGAGTGCTGAGACCAGCAGCGCAAACGCTGGAACTGGAAAAAGGTAGGGTACGATTGTCCGGTTGGGATTGCTGACTCGTGCTCCAACCAGGAAAACGGCGAAAAGAAGGGCCAGCAGAATTTGGCTGCGCAGGTCAGTATTCGCTACCGGCTTTCTGCGGAAAAAATATAGGGCTGTAAATATTGCCGAAAGCGCCACCAGAGCCGCAGCACCTAGATAGTTATATGCTGGATTATTGGCTTGCACCATGCCGAGAGCAGTTAGGGCCTCCAAGTCAACTGTGGTAATGACCTGCCCGTGCGTGACGACTGTCTGCCCAGCAACGTAGGATTGGGTTACCGGTTCGACTGTCTCACGTGCCGCTTGGCGCGCGGCATCGGTGAGTTCAGGGCTGTAGAAACTGTTCGCAACTACCAGAGGCGCAACTATTTCGACTGCCAGTGCCGCTTCCTTCTCAGTTAAGGTAAGACTTACTAACGAGGGGAGACTCTGCCTTACAGAATCCAGTTTTTCAGATCGAATAGGGTTCTGCATCGCCTGCTCCAACAGGGTGAAAGTCTCTGCCTGCACCAACTCCCAGCGTGTGTCGGTTAATGCCAGCAGAACATCCTGCGAGTCAGGCTTTAGAATGAGACCCTGGATTGCATTAATTCCAGTTTTCTTCTGCTCAAACGTGGTCTCCTGGTTTAACTGGATAGCGGTAATAGATCCCAGGATGGAATTTAGCGAATCGTGCTGGGCGCGCGCAATCGCCGTATCTGGTGGATTGTAAACAGGGACCACGGCTCGCTCGGCAGCTGTGCGCGCCGCTTCGGTCAACACAACACTGGCATATTGAATGTTACGCGGGGCACGCAAATCCTGCGGAGCCACATCTCCTACAGAAAGTTGCAAGCTGATCTGGCGTAAGGACCAAGGCTGGACAATTGCAACATATACCAAGATGCTGATGCATGCCAGCACTATGGTCGGTAGAAGGTTCCGGAGGAAGAAAAATCGTGAGGAGTGAGGGGATTCCATCTAATTTTCCAGTCGGGAACAGACAGATGTCATCCTCGCATAGTTAATTTCTGCAACAATTGCCGGACAGTTGCACTAACCTGGTCGCCGGGAGCGCGGCCTGCAACTCGCGGCATGAGCAGTTTCATCACCTTGCCCATGTCTGCCGGGGAGGCTGCGCCTGCCTCAACAATAGCCGCTTCTACGAGCGCCTTAAGCTCTTCAATACTAACTGCCTGAGGCAGGTAACCTTGAAGGACAATTATCTCAGCTTCAGTTTCTGAAACAATATCAGGACGGTTGGCTCCACGCGCTTCTTCAACCGCATCTTTGCGTGTCTTAATTTCCTTCTGTATGATTGCCATCACGGCTGGTTCATCAAGTTTCACCTGCCGGTCAATTTCCACCTGACGGATCGCCGCCAGTACCATTCGAATGGTACGCTTGCCCACATCGTCGCCAGCTTTCATCGCTTCTTTTAGAGCAATTTCGAGTTCAACTTTGGTTTCCATGGTTTCATTATACCTCGTGGGAGAAATGTTCTTCGCCCGAAGAAGAAATATGAGTTCGGGCGAGACTCCTTGGGCATACATTCTCTATGAACGGAAAGTTTTCGAACCCTTCCACTATTGCATATAAAATTTGCATTCGTGGCAGTCAATTTCTGCATTAAATAAATTACTCGAAAAGACTGCATTTTCTTCCAATCTGGTTATAATCTCAATATGCCCACTTTTTACACACGCACTGGCGACGATGGCAGCACAGGTCTACTTGGCGAGAGCCGCCTGCCAAAGTTCCATCCCCGTATCGAGGCACTCGGCGCACTTGACGAAGCCTCCGCCGCGCTGGGTCTTTCCCGCGCACTGTGCCAGGCTCCGCAGACTAAGCCCATCCTCACGGATATACAACGTGACTTATACGCCTTGATGGCTGAGATCGCCGCAACACCTGAAAATGCGGACCATTTCCGTAACTTGGGTCTGCCACGCGTTAAATGGCTGGAATCTCAAACTGACAGCCTCTCAGCCGTGATCCCTCTTCCCGCAGAATTTATCCTGCCTGGCGACTCGCTCTCTGGTGCAGCCTTGGCAATATCCCGGACAATTGTCCGCCGCGCCGAACGGCGGGTGGTCGAGTTGGTTGATGCGGGTGAAATCCAAAACCCGATCATCCTGCAGTATTTAAACCGGCTTTCATCCTTGTGTTTTGCATTGGAACTGCTCGAAAACCAGTATGCGGGGCACAATACAACCTTGGCGAAAAAATGATTGGAACCCTTCTCAACATTGCTGCTGTTTTGGCTGGTGGAACGGTCGGCCTTCTTTTTGGCTCGCGCCTGCCCGACCGCTTGCGAAAGACTGTCATCGACGGATTGGGGTTGTTCACATTAGCCTACGGCCTATACAATTTTCTGAAGACACAAAACCCGCTCATCGTTTTGGGCAGCCTGTTAATTGGAGCACTTCTCGGTGAATGGTGGAAGATCGAGGAAGGCCTGCAGAACATCGGTAAATGGCTTGAGACTCAATTTGGCAGTAAAAAGGGGCATATTCCTGAAAACGATCAAAGAAGTTCCGCCGAGATCACTCCGGCCAGTCGCGTTTTTCACACAAGCGACTTTGTCCGTGGCTTTCTAACCGCATCGCTCGTTTTCTGTGTTGGTCCCCTGACAATCCTTGGATCGATCCAGGATGGCCTGAATGGGGATTACAGCTTGCTGGCAATAAAGTCAGTTCTGGATGGATTCGCCGCACTGGCTTTTGCTTCAACGTTGGGAGTGGGTGTTTTATTTTCAGTGTTTGTTATCTTGTTTTTTCAGGGTGGCATTAGCCTGTTGGCGGCACAGTTGAATGCCATAGTCACCCCAGCAATGATGGCTGAGATGACTGCCGTTGGCGGGGTTCTCCTGCTAGGCATTGCCCTTAGCAGTCTCCTGGAAATCAAGCCCATTCGGGTTGGGAATTTTTTACCTTCGCTTGCAATCGCCCCACTGGTTGTAGCAATCCTTGCACTTCTGGGTATTAAATAAACCCCAAGGACGGATTTCCGTCCCTGGGAAGGTATCAAGGGCTATCTATTTGGCTGCCAGCGCAGCATCAATGACCGAAGTCAATTGATTAAATGATTGGATCAGTGTCCCATCTACCAAAATGCTCGGTGTGAAAGATAAATTTAAAGAATGAGCCAGTGAGATATCAGCCTGGATATCACTGGCATATCGTTTTGCTTGGTAACACTGGTTAAAAGCCGTCATATCTAGACCAAGATTCTGAGCCATTGTGACCAAACGTCCATCCGTAAAATGGGAAGCACTTTCAGTAACCTGATTCGCAAAAAGCGTATCGTGATAATCCCAGAAACGTCCCAGTTCTGCGGCGCACATGGCAGCGTTAGCTGACCGGTAGGATGCATCTGTGCCATCATTTCCATCAATTACAATAAACGAATGGAAGGTGTAATATACTTTTCCAGTTTCCACGTAGGTTTGAATGATTTGGGGTTCATAATTCTGAGTGTAATTCAAACAGGCAGAGCATCGGAAATCTTCATATACATCAATTTTAACCTTTGCATTTGGGTCTCCAAGGTGAACCCCATTCACCTGTGTAACGAATGCCCTCGGGGTTATGGCTATTACCGGCACTTGAGTCGCATTGGCAATTGCTTGAGTGTTTGATATCAACGGCCTGATGAAAGCAAAAGCGATCAGAAGTGCACCCGCCGCTACCAGAATAATTACCAGGATGCGGTTGCGAGTTCTCTCCCGTTGTCTGCGTTGGCGGATTTCTTGGCGTTTACTCATTTCTTATCTCCTTTATAGAGGTATACGCAATTATTTCACTAAAAATTCCATTTATTTCGAGTCTTTCGATACAGGGTGGCTCAAGGATATTCCCAAAACACGGACGGATCAACTTTGGAATTTTCCCATAATCGGAGAGGTTTGTCCAGACATAACCCCCCTTTCTCAAATTTAAACGGATTATTCTAATCCAAATCTCATTCAGGAAAGATCTGTGTATAACACCTTCTTCAGGAGTAACCCATCTTTTTATGCTGAAAGAAGCAACTGGTATACCTGATAACGTTCCCCAGTTTCACGGAAGCCCATCCGCCGGTAAAGAGCAAGTGATGTTCCGTTATCACTCTGTGTATTGACAGTTAGGTGAGAAATGCCGTGGCGTCCGGCTTGCTGAATCAGGCTCGCTACCAGGGCATATCCCAAGCCTTTTCCCTGCATTTCTGGCCGGACAGCAAGTCTGGCAAGATGCACTCCGAGCGGATTACGAGTACTGAGCTGGTAGCCAATGACCTCACCACTCATCTCTGCCAAGGTTGGCCATACAGCTAGTGGATAGGCTCTTTCCAATACCGGGAAAGTATTCTGCCAGAGAAATTCGAACGCTGAAGTATCTACTTCCGCAACTGCAGGCAGGTCGTACGGCATCATCGAACGGATGATAATCTCTGGAGGCAAAGCCTTCTCGATTGGAGCGCCCCCATCACGTTCAAGCATGACTATGGACTGGTGGCTGGTGAACCCGTTGGAAAGAAGCAAGTCGCGCAACCATTCCTGCAAAACAATGGCAGCCGTGACAAATTGACCTTTTTGAACCAGATCAGAATGTGCTCTATCCCAAAGCACCTGCCAAGATTCTTGAACAGGAATTCGTCCAGAATTAACGAATAGCCGCACCCACGCCACGGATGGCGGTTCCGGAGGGCAACCCAGAGCAGCGACAACCTCTCCCCGGCTTTCGAGAACATAGAAAGGAGGGGAGCCAATCCACTCGAGCGGGCTGCGCCAATCCAAGTGTCGGTGAACTGTCGAACTGAAATGGATTAAATTGGCAATTTGACGTTGGTCGGTGAGAACGGCCGGACGAACCTGGAGGTCCACACCAACAATCATAGCCGGAAGAAAAGGAGCTTCTTCATGAAGCGCTGTTTCGGGGTCGGATTCTTGAGTGCAATCAATCCGGACTGAAGGGTGATGATCGCATCATAAAATTTAATTCGGCGTAAATAAAGTGCAGAGAGCAATTGCATCACTTCCAGGCGTAATTCAATTTCCCCTGCCTTATCGAGGGCGTCAGCAGCCCTCGTGTATAATTCAATTGCCTCCCTGATGTGTTTGAGTGCTTCCATGGCAGAGGCCTGGTTGGCTAGCGCCATCCCCTGTCGACGGTTATCACCGGTTGCAGCGAAAATCAGGTCTGTGCCCTGGGCAGCTTCCAAGGCAGCCTGCGCCTGTTTATCACGTAGTAAGGCAACGGACTGGTTGTTCTTCATCTCGGCAGACATTAGCGCATCGCCAACCGCAGCATATGCATCCGCGGCTTCTGCATAACCCTGGACTGCACCCGGATAATCGCCAGCTTGATAAATATGTTTGGCTAGATCTGCAATTTCTAGAGGGGTAGGTTTATTTTCCATATCAGAATGTAATTTCCAATATATCTTCAGCCAGGGATCGCAGTTTATCGGTTGACATTCCGCTCAATTTTTTCGCCAGTTCTAAGTAGGGGCGATTAACCGGTTTGCAAACAAAATTCTGCAATTCAGGGGGAAGATGCAAAAAATCCTGAATGGCTTTTTGCTGGACCATCCAAATTCCGATGTGACCGGTCTTATCAAAGAGCATTTCGATCTGCCCCCCCAGTAAAGTGGCCAATCCTTCCAATTCCGGTAAGGGAATGGGACGTTCACCCAACTCATATTCCTTGAGGCGATCTGCAGCGATGCCTGACATTTCCGAAAGAGCATTAAGAGACATATTGCTCTTCTCCCGCATCTGTCTGAGGAGTGCCCCGATCAAACGTTGACGGATGCTCACAAACGCAGGCAGGTTCAGGGATTCTGCGGGCGGTGCATCTTCTGATGTGGCATCATTGCTCCAAAAGCGGTGTAGGGGTAGGCGAAGGGAATAGGCTAGCACTTCCAGCTCCGGAAGCGAAGGAGATATGCTGCCTTCCTCCCAGGCGCGGAATATGCCTTCCGTCACCCCAACTGCAACCGCACATTCCATGATAGTCTTACGCGCAGACTGGCGCGCGTCAAGGATCAAAACACCTAATTTTCTTGAACGAAGGTTAACTTGGACTTGAATACTCATGAGATTCCTCGCAAAAACACAGAAAAGACAAAGGCATTATAGCAGAAACCCATTAAACATTAACGCCGTTGTCGAGCTGCTAGGATGTCGGCTGCTGTTGCGCCAAATATCTCGGCACCAAGTTTAAAGCCAGCCGCTTCCAAGCGTGGACCAAATAGGGGACGAATACCCGTTGGCTTTACCTGGCCGAGAATTTTACCTTCCGCATCCACGCCACTCTGATTAAATTTGAAAATGTCGCTTAAAACCACCACATCCCCTTCCATACCGGCTACTTCGGTAATCGCGGTAATTTTGCGCGTACCGTCTCGCACGCGTGACATCTGGACAATGACATCCACCGCAGAGGAAATTTGCTGCCGGACAATTTTTATCGGCAAGTCCATTCCAGCCATCAGCACCAGAGTTTCAAGTCGTGAAAGGGCGTCACGTGACGAATTGGCGTGAACGGTTGTCAGTGAACCATCATGCCCGGTATTCATTGCCTGCAGCATATCTAGGGCTTCGCCTCCGCGGCATTCGCCAATGATAATCCGATCAGGCCGCATGCGAAGTGAGTTGCGCACCAATTCCCGAACACTCACCACACCATGGCCCTCCACATTGGCTAATTTGGTTTCCAAACGAACAACATGTTCTTGCTGCAGTTGTAATTCGGCCGCATCTTCAATGGTAACAATTCGTTCATCTTCCGGAATAAAACTAGATAGGACATTCAGAAACGTGGTTTTCCCAGATCCGGTGCCTCCTGAAATAATGATGTTCAAGCGACCAAGCACGCACGCCCGTAGGAAATCAGCCATCCCCTGAGTCAGTGTATTTAGTTCAATCAACTGTAAGATTGATAATTTTTCTTTTCGGAATTTTCGGATGGTAAGAGAAGCGCCGTCCACAGCACAAGGTGGAACAACAGCATTTACCCGCGAACCATCCGGCAGGCGGGCATCCACCATCGGACTATCGGAGTCAATGTGACGCCCCAACGGTGAAACTATACGGTCAATTATTTTTAGGATGTGAAAATTATCCTCAAAAACGACACTCGACCGTTCAAGACGACCTTTCTTTTCAATATATACTTTTTTAGGCCCGTTGACCATGATCTCGGTGATATCCGGGTCATCAAGCAGCGATTGAATCGGACCGAATCCGGTGATTTCATCCAAGATATCTCGAAGTAACTTACTCCGGATCGAATCAGAAAGGGTCAATTTCGTCCGGGTTAACGTTTCTGCTAGGCGATCTTTAATTGCTTTTTGCCGGTCTTCCGGTGTGAAGGCAGCCGCTCCAATATCCTGTGTGATTGTTGCAATAAGGTACTCCCGCAGCTTTGAGTAATCCTGAGCAAACGAACCGGCAGAAGCATTTACTTCCGACACATTCATTTTGCGCTTCCGTTCGTCAGATCGGCAATCTCGTTATCGGGCATTACCCAAAGAATCTCGTCTCGCCGCACCGCCAAAAAGTTGGCTTGATACAGAACTTGGCCGTCTGGCAAAGAGATACTAGCTTCTGTAACCGCAATAAACTTTTCCGGAAGGTCAAGTTCATCTTTGAGGCGTCGGCCTTGACCGATATGGATATTCCCGTGGATTCGGTGAATAGCCGTCTGGATCAAGACCGGAAAGGGGGTCTTTGAAATAATATCCGTAAAGAATTTACCATTATCATCAAATTCAGTTGTCATGAGATTCTCCGGATAATTGCCAGCGGTTTTGTGGCCGCCCTCTTTAATTATTCCCTATCCGTGTGAATGTTGGCTCAATTCCGCAATTTGGTTCGCGGCCAGTTTCAGTGTAAACGTAGAGGAGTCGTTTGGAAATTTGGCGATAACAGGTTCATGACGGTTATTGGCAACAGTAAAATTACTGCTCATGTATGGCAACGTCAACCGGATCTGCAATCCTGTCATCTGCTCGAGTTCTGTTTTTGTCAAACCTTCCAGACCTACGGCACGGTTCTGTAGAGGATATAAATGCATCGGGTCTATTCCCTGGGTTTTTAAATATTCCCAAACCGTATGGGTCAGAATAGCAGTAGACAGATCCGTGCCGATAACTAGAACTACCACATCCGCCAGCTGGATGATCGGCAGGCTGATACGAGAAAGTGCGCGGCCCAAATCAACAAGGATGTAATCATAGGTTTCAATGATGGAATTTAATATTCCTTCAAGGCGGTTAACTACAAGCTGGTTTGCTGACTCAGGATCCGGAGAACCAGCAAGCAGGTGGAAATACCAATTTGGCACCCATGGGAGATTATCCTTGAAATAGGCCGCGCTAGTCTTGGTTGGATCCTCCTTCGCTACCGTAACCAGGTTCAGATTATCGTTATAACCGACAATATCGGCTATTGAACCGATCGGTAGAACCAGATCCATCACTGCAACGCGGGTATCGGTTTTTTCACTCCCCAAACACATGGCGATATTCGCGCATATGGAAGAAGTTCCTGTACCTCCTTTTGCGCTCAAAAAGACCACAAGGTTTCCGCGTTTCCTGGGGATTGTGGGGCTTCCGCGCAATAAACGCGGGATTAATTCCAAAAGATGCGGCAGGGCTTGGCTGGATTTTGTCAGGTAATCATTACATCCAGCTGTAAGGAGTGTGTTCATATCTTGAGAATCTTGCCGGCTACTGAGTGCCACTAATGGGACCTTAGATGTGCGTCGATCCTGACGTAGGCGGGTCACCATCTCCAATCCAGGCACATCAGAAATCTCAGGGTCCAGGACGATAATATCTGGCTGGTCTCTCCAAGCTGATATCAGGCCTTCACGACCAAGAGACGCCAAAAGAACAGTGTAGCCGCTCTTATGCAACATTACTGCCAAATAGTTGCGACTGGCTGCATCCCCGTCAATAACCAAGATCGAAATCGG
>DASVKG010000024.1:0-28968 GCA_036385495.1 Anaerolineales bacterium
TGACGATCTCAGCCCCATCAGCACGCGGCGCGGGGACGAGACAAGCCATCACCGCCTTGCCGTCCAGGAAAACAGTGCAAGCTCCGCACTCGCCCTCCGCGCACCCTTCTTTCGTACCTATTAAACCAGCCTCCTCCCGCAGCAGCCGCAGCAGGGATTTCTCATATCCGGTCATGAAAGTGTATTCCCTGCCGTTAATTGTTGTGCGGATGGACTTGCCAGAAGATGTACTAAGCACACTGGGCGATGATATTTGGTCTTCAGTCTGTCGTCCCCACAACAGCACCGGGGTCTCCGGTACCAGATCCTGCTCCTGACCAGCGCGCAGAGTGCGCAGCCCGCGCATGACCAGCACCCTGACCATGGCCTTTCGATAGGCTGCTGAGCCGCGGATATCATCAATCGGGCGGGCTGCGCTGGCTGCCAGTTCAGCAGAGCGATCAATGATCTCATCGGTCAGTTCTTTACCAGTCAGATAGGACTCGGCTTCGGAGGCATGGATGATGGTGGGGGCAACAGCACCCAACGTTAAAACTGCAGAGATGACACGACTTGTGTCGAGGGTCAGGACGAGTGCGGTGTTGACCAGGGAAATAGCCTGGGCACGCCGCAGTCCCAGTTTTAAAAACGTCCCGCGCTGGTCGGTTTTCAATGCAGGAAAGGCAATATCCACCAGCATTTCGTCCGGTTGGAGCACCGTCTTGCGGACCCCTGTATAAAAATTCTCCAGGGGTACACGGCGAGTTCCCCTAGCAGATGCCAGAGATACCCAGGCACCCAGAGCCATTAACGGGGTGATGGTATCGTTGGCGGGACTGGCAGTGACCAGGTTGCCAGCCACCGTGGCCCGGTTGCGGATTTGCGGAGCACCCACCTGCCAAGAAGCGCTGACCAATGGGAAGGCGCGCTCGCGCAGCAGCCTGGATGCAGCTACTGCGTTGTGGGTTACCAATGGTCCAATGTGGATGGTTTCATCTTCGTCGACAGTGATACGGTCAAGGTCCGGCAGGCGGGTGATGTCAATTAAAGTCTGGATACCTTTTCGGACTCCCCGTTCGAGTTCAAGCATCAGGTCGGTAGCCCCGGCAATCAGGCGGGCTTTTTCACGTTTTTCTGACAGGAAGCGCAACGTTTCTTCACGAGAAACGGGGGTAATATATTCAGTCCACATTTTGTAATTAAACCACAAAGTAGCTCAAGATGCCATCTTGTGCTACTTTGATAAATCCCTCTTGTTATGTTTTACTGCCCTATTTCTGGTTCCTGCTGTTTCACTTACCTTTCAATTTCCTATACTTTCCGGCGCGAAAATTATCCATAAACTTGGAAGGATTTTCCAATTCTTCCTCGACTGTAACTATATGCTCGATTAGGTAAAGCACGGCGCCCGGGATGCCGATAATCGTAAGGCAAAGTAGAATAAAAAGGAACCAGGAACCAACGTACTCATGCCAGACTACTTTTCCCATTTTTTACTCCTTGACTGGACCGCCTCACGCATCTCTTTTTGATAGCTCCCTTTCAACGCGGATTGCAGTCTAACCAGCAGATAATCGTATTCTGTCGGCATTTGTGATGATGATGTTAATGCTCAGTGCAACCAATGCATGAACTGGCAGGGGATTACCTGCTGGCTTCTTCGCTGCCGATGATGGTTTGGTAACGGCGATCGAAAGTTTCACCCGCCTGTCGTGACAGGTCATTTACAGCACGGATGGCAGCTTTGAGCCCATCCCCGGCCACGGCAGTTTCGACATTATCCAGGCCGCTGGAAATCTGGTCAGCCAGAGTGAAGAAGGCTGTGTCGAACGTGTATATTTTTTCAAGTTCTTTCTCGTTGATCTTTACGGCATCGAAGAAACCGGAATAGCCGTAGGAAGCATTCTTTATTCGATCGGCAAAGGTGCGCAGTTTTAAACCAACCGAGTCGATGTCATCGAGGACGTCAATCTGACCGGCATCGGCGATATCTTTTTGCAGGCGTGAGGTGCGGCCTGCCAGTTCACTGTACTTCAGAGCAACCTGCTCGCGCAGAAGTTTATCGGCGGCGCGGCGGTTTGTTCGCTCAATGTAGCCGCTAAACCCGGGGATGTAGGACAGAAGTTTTTTAAAGATATCCTGTCCGCCTTTTACTGTATCAAAAAGATCGCTCATGGTTATTCCTCCTGAAAGGATGGTCGGTTAATTTTCAATAGTAATTTATTATACTTCAACGTGCTCAAAGGGATTTACGTCATTTGCGGGGTAAAGTTGTATACCGGTTCGGACTTGGTATAATGAATGAATGTCGCAACAAATGGTCACAGCATCTCTAACCACATATAACGACTGAAGTCGTTAATACAATAAAGGAGCTTAAAATGATCGTAACCACCAAGCAACTCTTCGCTGCCGCGTATGGCAAATATGCAATCGGAGCATATAACATCAACAACCTGGAGCAAACCATGGGCCTGTTCCGGGGAAATGTGGACAGCCAGGCGCCGTTTATCATCCAAATTTCCAAGGGGGCGCGCTCGTTCACGCATAAGAATATGCTCGAAGCGTTGATCCGAGGCGCGGACGGCATCTTCCCGGATTCCATTTTCGCCGTGCATTTGGACCATGGCGACGAAGCGACCTGCTACGACTGCATCGCAAGCGGTTTTTACTCCTCGGTCATGATTGATGCCAGCAGCGAACCCTTTGAGAAGAATGTCGAAATCACCAAACGCGTCGCGGACGCGGCACATGCCAAGGGGATTGTGGTCGAAGCGGAACTCGGCCAGCTGGGGGGCGTTGAGGAGCACGTCAAGGTGGATGAGGCAAATGCCAAGCTGACTGACCCTGACCAGGCAAAAGAATTTGTGGAGAAAACCGGGGTAGATTCATTGGCATGTGCCATAGGAACCAGCCACGGAGCATTCAAGTTCACCGGTTCGCAAGGTCTGCATTTTGAAGTGCTCGAGGCGATCCAGAAGCGACTGCCCAATTTCCCGCTGGTGATGCATGGTTCCAGTTCCGTCCCGCAGGAAGAAGTGGCCCGCATTAACGCAGCCGGAGGCAATCTAAAAGGCGCCAAAGGAGTGGATGAGAATCAGTTTAAACGCGCAGCTGGATTGGGTGTTACCAAGATCAACATTGACACTGACGGGCGCCTGGTCTGGACACGTGTCCACCGTGAGTTCTTCCGCGACTTCCCCGAAAAGTTCGACCTGCGCGATCCCGGCAAGATCTTTATAAGTGAATATGCCAAGTTCATCGCTCATAAAAACGAAAAATTGGGCAGCGCAGGGCAGCTTGAGTCTGTCCGGAAACTGGTGAAATAAACTCGCATGGGCAAGACAGATCTTGCCCATGCGATTATGAATATGCCAATATCTGACCAGGGTGTCACCCGCGATCGTTACATGCTGATCCCGCGTGTCCTGATTTTTGTCAAGCGCGGGTCCCGGGTCTTATTAATTAAGGGGGCGTCAACCAAGCATCTGTGGGCGGATAAATACAACGGCGTTGGCGGTCATGTTGAACCTGGCGAAGACATCCTGTCTGCAGCGCGGCGCGAATTGCTGGAAGAGACTGGCCTGTCGGTTGATTTGTGGTTATGCGGGACAGTTGTTGTGGAAACGGGCGAGAACCCAGGCATCGGGATTTATGTTTTCATTGGTGAATCCCCGCAGGGGGACCCGATAGGATCTTCTGAAGGAACGCTGGAATGGCTTCCTTTCGCGAATATCCTGGATCTTCCAGTTGTGGAAGACCTGCCAGTTTTGCTGAGACGCACCCAAAAAATGAAACGTGGGGATGCGCCTTTTAATGCGCGCTCATTTTACTTGGACGGGAAATTGACCGTGGTTTTTGCAAAAGAATGAAGCACCCGGAGACTTGAAAACACCGGGGCTTTTGGTTTTAACCGCGTTTAGGGTTATAGTCTTCTAACTGATCTTGTATCCAATTTTCCGCAAGAAACTTTTTCGCCAGGCGATATCTTCCTCATCTTCGACACCTTTAGGCATGGAACCGTCCACCACGCCAAGGATGCCGCGCCCCAGTCCAGTCTCGGCGACCAGCACCTCGGTCGGGTTGGCAGTGGCGCAGAAAATGCGGCAGACTTCCGGGGTATTCTGGATGGCTTTCAAAACATTGACAGGATAAAATCCTTCCCCCAGAAACACAATAAATGAGTGCCCTGCGCCGATGGAAAGAGCGTTTTTCCTGGCAAGTTCAATCATGGCTTCATCTGTGCCAGACCACCTTACCAGGCACTTGCCAGAAGCTTCACAGAAGGCGATGCCAAATTTGATCCCCGGGACAGCATTGACTAAAGCTTCATGTACATCTTCAACAGTTTTGATGAAATGCGATTGCCCGAGGATAAAGTTGACATCTTCTGGTTTATCGATCTTAACGGTGGTGATTTCCATGTGACCCTCCGTGATAATGGTTATTCGTGTCTATCATAAAGACAAGCTGTTAAAAAAACAACCCCCATTTTAGGTTGACCTGGGTCTTTTGGAAGCTATGCAAGGGACGCAGTCCAACTAATACATCTTTTCCCATAATTCCAGGCTTCCTGCAGCAATTAAAAATAAAGGATGGTTTTCTGGCATCTCAAGGTCGAAAAACTGCAAGAACCAAAGCGGATCGCGGCGGGAGAGTTTTTCTTTAAGATGTTCCCACTCGTATAAGAACTGTCCACGCGTGACCCGGATGTTGTAATTCACTCGGCCAGCGGTAATTTTCGCTTTGTTAAAAGCATATCCGCGGGTCTATAACTCGTCTGCAATGGAAACCAGGTATGTCACAATGGCAGCCAGTGGGTCTGGGCAGGCATGAAAGCGGAGCAACTGGGGGTGATTGCGGTAGCCTCTGGTCTCGCCGGATAATACTTTCTGCGCCAGCAAGCCAGAAGCCCCTGGCGGTCGAGGTACTTCGGGTACAGCGACCAGATGCGCATTACTTTTTCTCGTAAAATACCAGCAGGGTGCTGCCGTATTTTCGCTGATCGAACTCCAGCAGATTTTTGAGATCCAATTCTGCATATTCACGCGGGTGAATTTGCGCGATGGCTTCGGTCTCAGTGCTCAACCACCCGGGGTTGGCATCCAGCAAAGATAACGCCTTCGACCACATTTCTTTGTATTGAGGTGGGGCGATGTAAACATAATCAAATGCCCGGTCGGGTGGTGCAGATAGCATGGCGAAAGCATCCCCGCGACGGATTTCAGCCTGTGAGGTGAAGCCGGTGGTTTCCAGGTTTGCTTTGATGGTTTCAATTGGGAGACGGTTCAACTCGGAGAACCGGACAAATGCCGCCCCGCGGCTCAAGGCTTCGATACCTACCGCGCCGGTCCCTCCGAAGAGGTCCCACCAGACCGAGTCCTGCACATCCCCCGCCAGGATATTGAATAATGCCTCTTTGACCATATCGGTCACAGGGCGGGTGGTGTCGCCGGGAACGTCTTTCAGCTTGCGGCCTTTGGCTGTGCCGGATATAACTCGCAGGCTCATACAGAACGCTCGACAATTTGCCGGGATGCCAGAAGGTTCCCGTGGGGGGCTATGACGGGGACAACGCAGCCGGTGCCTAGGATAAACCGGCGACCACCGGTCTGGGTGATGGCATCCTCCGCTTCTTTTTTGACCTCGGACCGGTCTCCGAGAACGATGGTCTTTTGACTAATACCACCACAAACCACCCCCCGGTAGTTTTTCAGTGCCTCAGCCAGTGAAGGACTGGTTTCGCGGTCATGCCAGTTGACAATCTGAAAAAGGTTATCAGGGAATTGGGATGACGTAATCAGGCTGAAGTAGACGTTGCTGCCATGGAGATGGAGCAGGTTGCACCACAACTGCTTGGCTGGTTCGAGGCTGATGAGATCGTTTGGCAGGCCGAAGGTCCTGTATTCGTCTAGGGTCAGCAGCCCGGCCTGAGCGTGCTGCACGGCGTAAAAGATGCCATCCAGGCCAACTTCCATGCAGGCTTCGACGAAACGGCGCGTGGTCTCGGCAATGGTTTCCAGTCCTTTCAAGACGGCTTCCGGATGCAGACGAAGGTGGACAAGCAGCCGCTCCCCGCCAGCCAGGTTTTTAGCCTGTGCCAGTGGACTAAAGATGGTTTGCAATAGCGGGGTGTCAGAGGACAGATCTGCACGTATATGACGCAGGCAGGCCAACTGCCGGGCGAGATGGGGTGAGGAAGGGGAGAGCACAGGCAGGCGTTCCCAATCCTGAGGTTTCCCGATGACTTGCCTGATATAGCGGCGCGTCCCTTCGGGATGGCCTTCCCATACATCCTCCGCTCCCCAGTCCTTTATGGAATAAGAAGATGCCGGCGTCACTTTGACCAGGTCAAAGTCATAGCGGCGTTGAAAATCCAGGGTGGCGGATGCCAGGGCTTCGGGGTCCTGGTCGTCCACCGGGAAATGGCGCCATAGGGCGACAGGCGGTCGGTCCAGGGCTGTGTCGTCGGCGAGACAGGCTTGCAAACGTTGGCGATGGGTGAGAGTCATAGTTTAGTGGATTTGAGAATTCCTGAAAGCTTGCAACCAACCTTCGGCGATTAATTCTGCGCCGTGGCTGGCGGGGTGCATGTTATCCACGTACATTTTTTCTGCATATGGATTATCCCTGTAGATTTGCCAGGCGTCAACCAGGAAGACTGGTTTATTTTCGCCAGTATATTCCACCACCATTTGCCTTTGAGCTTCCACCAGTTGTTCCATCCCGATATTATATTTGCAACTGTGGTTGTTTTCATAAACCACCTCATTGTTTGGACCCAGATGGGACCAAAGGAGGTCGCCAAGAGTGGGAAGCGGTGTTACGACGAAAACGGCAACGCCGTGACTCACCAGAGTATCGATCTGCAGTTTGAGAAATTTTATGTGATCGTTTATCAATGCAACCAGTCGAAATTCAACTAGGGAATTCGTATCCCGATCAAATATACCTCCGCATCCATACAAGTCATCCCAACCCCACTCAAGGGTCACCACGTCAGGATGATAGCTTAAAACGGTCCTCTCGAGGTTCTCATAAGCCCATTTTGCGGTCTTTCCCCCGTAATTTGCGGTAACCAAAATATCGTTTGGATCAAGTGGCGGATGCAGATAATCTACAAACGAGAACCCGACCCCTTCCCTGCCAACTTCCCCCACTTTCAAGGAGCTGTCCCCATAAAAGACAAGGGTTAACGGTTTTTGTATAGTTGGCGTTGGAACCGGAGTTACTGTCCTGGAGGGCGTGGAAGGAAAAGTCGTAGTTTGTGTGGGCACGGGTGAATTGGTCGACTGGATTTCTGGCGGTACTGTGCATCCTGCCAAAAACGAAAATACGAAAATTGCTGTCAATCCACAATGGGGTTTCATCAAAGGGAATTGGCTCCTACAGATGCCTCTCCTGATCGCGCAGCATTTCCCGCAGACCCGATTGCAGCTCAGGCGAGAGACCGGCCAGGATGCGGCGAAAAGTCCGCAGCATCAGCGGAGGAGGGTTATCGCTGGTAATTTCGCGCAGGAAAGCCAACGTCTCGGTGGGGGAGACTTGCTCAAGGGTGGCCAGACAGGCTTGCAGCTCCAGTTGGGAGGTCGGACCTGCAGACCGGATGGCGGGTTTCAGAATACGGAAGACAGCTGGCAGGTTTTCAAAATTCGGATCATTCAACATTGGTATGAGCGCCCGCAGACCCCAGACTCGCAACGAATTGCGAGGTGATTTAAGCCAATTTTCCAACAATATAAATAGAGCCTCGGGGTTTTCCCGGCGCAGGCGGGCAAAGGCATCGGTCAGCAGGGCTGTAAGAATCTGCTTGTCAGTGGATTGAGCGAGCCAGTCGGGTAGGAGTGTAAGGGTGGGGCTGGACTGGGCAAGTGGAATACTGCCAAGCAGGTATGCTGCCAGCAGTCTGGCTTCCAGCGAACCTGCCTTCCACAGTGAATTGGTCAGTGCAATGGCTTCTAGGGGATGGGTTTCTGCCAAGGGTTCAAGCTCGCCCTGGATTTGACGCAAAACGGGTGCTGGAGTGCGGTAAGTGGGAAGCGAGAATCGCCGGGCAATTTGTGTGGTACGAAGAGTGCGGTTGGTATAGAATTCCAGGAGTTCGTTCAGGTCGCGTATAAACGCCTCGGGTTCCCTGAATTTTTCAGAAAGCCGGGCGGCTTGGGTCTTGAGGCGCGCGAGGTTAATGGCGGGCATGGGAGGACAAATACTAGTCGTGAAGAAAGAGTCTTCAGTTTGTGAATGGGACAGAGGTTAAATTCGAGGTAATCTCATCTTGCAGGGATTGTATCATCGACCAGAGGCAGGTTATTGTTTCATCTAACGGGACGATTACTTTCGCTGGTTCGCGGCGTAGTTTCACCTCCACACCTCCCTGAGCAAGTGCCCTATCGCTGACAGTAATCCGGACCGGGATACCGATAAGGTCGGCATCGTTGAATTTGACGCCGGGGCTTTCATCACGGTCGTCATATAGGACTTCAATACCGGCGGTTTGCATTCCAGCGTAAAGTTTGTCAGCAGTCTCTTCAGCTTGTGGGGTGGCTTTGCCACGCAATAGAACCAGATGCACATGGAAGGGGGCAATTGTAATCGGCCAGGCAAGTCCGTGCTCGTCGTGGTGCGCCTCTGCCACGCATGCCAGCAAGCGGCCGACGCCGATTCCGTATGATCCCATGACGACCGGTTGGGGTTGTCCGTTCTTGTCCAGAAAGGTACAGCCGAGGGCATCCGAGTAACGCGTACCCAGCTTGAAGATGTTGCCCACTTCCACACCTCGTGCCATTCGGAGGGGATTGCTGCATTCGGGACAAGCTACGCCCTCGTCTGCGGCGGCGATGTCGGTGACGAGGTCGGCTGCGAAATCGCGAGGGTAGTTGGTGTTCAACAAGTGATAGCCAGTCTCGTTGGCCCCGGCCACAAGGTTCGGACTGGATGGGATGGAGTCGTCAATGACAACCTTTCTTCCCACACTCCGTTCCCGTTTTCCGGAGATGGAGTAGTGGGATATTGGCGAGGCAAAACCAGGGACAGCGCCGATGGATTTGATCTCGTCCTCGGTGGCAGGCCGCAGGTCGCGTGCCCCCACGGCATTGGCGAGTTTGGTCTCGTTCAGTTCCATGTCGCCGCGAATGACGGCAAAGATGAATTGCTCGGTCAGTCCTTTGCCTTCCGGGATGGATGCCATGAAGAACACTGCCTTGGCAGTTTTGGATTTTGGCACGCCGAGAAAGGTCGCCAGGTCATCTATGGTTTTGCACTCCGGGGTAAGCACCTTCTCAATGGGTTTCAACTCTTCCGGTGCGGGGGGTGTTTTTCGGAAACGTGCCACCTGGCGGTTGGCAGTGTAGCCGCAAATGTTGCAGAGCAGGAGCGTGTCCTCACCGATCGGGGTAAGATACATAAATTCATGTGCCAGCTTGCCGCCCATCATGCCGGGATCTGATTTTACTGCGACCACATCCAAACCACAGCGGTGGAAGATGTTGAAATAAGCCTGGTAGTGGGCGCGGTATTGTTTATCTAGGCCGTCCAAGTCAACATCCAGGCTGTAGCTGTCCTTCATGGTGAACTCGCGAACGCGGATCAACCCGGCGCGCGGGCGCGGATCATCACGCCACTTGGTCTGGATGTGGTAAACCAGGCGCGGCAGCTGTTTATATGACTGGATTTCGCGCCGAACCAGGTCGGCCACTACTTCCTCATGGGTCATGGCGAGCACCATATCGCGGTCGTTCTTATCCTTGAAACGGCCCATCTCGGAGCCGATCTGGTACCAGCGCCCGGTCTCCTTCCATATCTCGGCTGGATGGACGACCGGCATCGAGATCTCCTGCCCGCCGATCCTGTCCATCTCATCACGCAGGATGGTTTCGATCTTCATCATCGACCGTTTGGCGAGGTGCAGGTATGAAAAAATCCCCGCCCCCAGCGGACGAATAAATCCGGCCCGCATCAGCAGACGATGACTGGTAACATCCGCCTCGGCAGGAGTATCGCGCAAGGTCTGGCCGAAAAGCTGAGATAATTTCACGGGATTCCTCACCGAATAGCAGAGGCGCAGCAATACCATCTGGGGGATATTGCGCTCCACCTCGATATTAATATGCCCTGGCGAAATAAACCTTATGTTCGGCATCTTTCCCGCACACGATGCACTTTCCTGGACCTTCCTCCCCTCCCAGCGGCATGCAGCGGGTGGTAGCTTTGGTGTCTTCTTTCACTTTGGCCTCGCACTCAGCCGACTCGCACCAGTAAGAGAACGCCCAGCCGTTCTGGACGACCTCTGTCAATTCCGCATAGTTTTTCGGGTTGAAGATGTGACTGTCGCGAAAGGCGGTGGCACGCGCAAGCATGGATTTCTGGATATCCACCAGCAAATCCGTCACCGCCGTAGCCAGACCCGCCTGCGGGAGGAAGGATTTTCCTTCCCTGCCAGGCTTGTCGCGGCGAGCCAGGGCGACGGTTCCCTTTTCAATATCCTTGGGACCGATTTCAATGCGCAGGGGCACCCCGCGCATTTCCCAGTCGTTGAACTTGAAGCCAGGGGTGACCTCGGTGCGGTCATCCACTTTGACTCGGATGCCAGCCGCTTTGAGTTCAGCCTGGACGCGGTGAACGGCCTCCATAACAATGGCAGCCTCGGAGTCCGATTTGAATATTGGAACAATCACGGCTTGAAAGGGAGCAAGGCGGGGCGGCAGGATCAGCCCCTGGTCGTCGCCGTGGGTCATGATGATGGCGCCGATGAAACGGGTGGACAGGCCCCAGGAGGTCGTCCAGGCATATTGAAGGGAGTTGTTCTCATCCAGGAATTGGATGTTAAAAGCCTTGGCGAAGTTTTGGGCCAGGAAGTGCGATGTACCTGCTTGTAAGGCGCGTGTATCCTGCATCATGGCTTCAATGGAGGCGGACAGGTTTGCCCCGGCAAACTTCTCGGCCTGCGACTTGACACCCTTGATGACCGGCACAGCGCCTTCGTTAATCGCAAAGTCGGCATAGACGTCCAGCATGCGTTGGGTTTCCTGGCGGGCTTCCTGCTCGGTGGAATGGGCGGTGTGACCTTCCTGCCAGTAGAACTCGAGAGTGCGCAGGAACAGTCGTGTGCGCAGTTCCCACCTCACGACATTGCCCCACTGGTTGATAAGCACCGGCAAGTCACGGTATGACTTGATCCACTTCGAATACATATAGCCGATGATGGTCTCGGAGGTCGGACGCACTACCAACGGTTCTTCGAGTTTTTCACCGCCGCCGATGGTCACGACCGCCAGTTCTGGAGAGAAGCCTTCCACATGTTCCTTTTCTTTTTCGAGGAACGACATTGGGATAAAGAGCGGGAAGGCGGCATTGACATGACCCGTGTCCTTGAAGCGTCGGTCAAGCGCCTGCTGGATGTTTTCCCACAGCGCCCAGCCGTATGGGCGGACGACCATGCAGCCGCGGACCGGGGCGTAGTCGGCCATTTCGGCACGCAGGACGATCTGGTTGTACCATTCGGAGAAGTCAACATTGCGGGGAGTTAATTTTTCGTCAGACATAAATTCCTCTTGTGGCGTGTCTTTCTTCTGCGGGGAGGTAGGGCGAGCAATTTCTTCGCTGGGCCCGGCTCAGGTTCCGGAAGCCAGCCAACTCCTGGCTTCTGGAGGTTGATTTGCAGGGGCTCCGCCAGAAGGCACATGATTAAGAAACTAATAAAGCAACCGCCGCTTTAATATCCGGCGCAAATTGGAGCAGGTCGCGCTGGTTTTGTGGGATGTACTCTGCAAAGGAATCGGATAATGATTCCATCACAGACCTCCAGCCTGCGCCTGTTAGAATAAGCGGCTTTTTTGGCATGGAGTGAATAATCATCAGGTTCCAGGTGAGGGCGATCTCGGTCAGCGTGCCTGGACCTCCTGGCAGGGCGATAGCTGCGTCACATGCAAGGACTATTTCATTCAAGCGCTCCTGCAGTGTGGCGAAGCGATGCTCCTCCTGCACCCACGCATTTGGCTTTACCGTACGCCAGGCTTCGATGTCCGTGCAGGTTACCCCGATGACACGCCCTCCAGCCTCAGCCGCGCCCCGGCTGACCGCTTCCATCGTGCCGATATAGCCGCCGGTCAGGACGGTGTGCCCGGCCTGGGCGAGTAATTTACCGAGCTCCAGAGCTTCCGCGTATGCGAGGGAGGCGGGTTGGGGATGAGAGCCGCCAAACACAGATACATTCATTGTCAAATTCCGTATGATTCAAATGTCGAAGGTCTAGTGCAGGAGATTTTCAACTAACAATATTCGTCTTGTCCAATTCCCATTGACGGGAGGCATTTATTTCAAGTTTTCTCAAAATGGCTTTCTCCAGGTCAACCCCGGAAACCGATGCCAATTGTAAAAGATATAAGGCCACATCGGCCAGTTCGCTGGCAAAATCATCTTTGTCTTTGAGTTCGTCTTGCCACTGGAAGTGTTCCAACACTTCGTTGGCTTCCAGCGAGAGAGAAATTGCCAGATTGCGCGGTGTCTGCGGACGCTTACTGTCCGGCTCGTACCAGCCCTTCGAATGGACAAAGGCGTGCATCTTCTCGGTCAGATCTTTCAGGTCCATTTTACGTTCCTTTGCTTTTTATCTCTACTTGCCGGTGATAACCCGTCAATGGTCCAGCGTTCAATAAAAAGCGGCTCCTCAAGTCTGGGAGCCGCCGGTGTACAAGACGAACTAAACCTAACCAGACCTGGTAGATTGATGTTAACTAGGGGTCGGGAGCGGGTTCAACTTCATCTTTCAGATTATACCTGATTTCAACCGGGAGAGATGCGATTATTGCGAAAAATTCCGGGCGCAGTAAATGTTGCCTCGCTCACGCATAGCTCCCCACCCGATGCAAGACTGTAATACACTTCGATCTGGAAATGAGTTTACAAACTACCAGCAATCAGGAAGAATACCCCGGGTCAACCTGGGCCAATGTGGCGGCGGTGATGTTTTCCACCCCAACCGACCTACCCTCGGATTTTTCCACCCGCTCCGACCACGGCGCATTCCCTTCCAGGACAGTGCCATGAATTTGACCGCTCATGCCAGGACGGGGGTTTCCTTGTCCAAGCCCAGCATCAGCGCCCGGCGAATGGCAATCTCGGTGGAGGAAAAGCGTGTCTTGATGGTCGATTCCATCGAGTGGAAGCGGCTCCAGGAACCGTCGGGACGCTGCGGGCGCCCCAATTCTTCCACCCATGGGTGAGTAAGCATATGTGCGCGGAAGGTGGTCAGCTCGGCGAAGCCAGGCGGCAGGCACTGCACATCCTGCAAGATGCGGTGGCTGAAAATTGGATTCGACTGGGCTTCCAAAAGAAGTCGCCCAATCGATTCGATCTGGTTCCTGGTAGAAACCGGACTGACCATATGCTACAATGATAATGATTTCCAAGAGGCTCTCATGACCCATTCCCGCCCGACGAATTTGGATCTGTCCACCCGCCTGAGGCAGGCGTTGACGCCTGCACAGGGCAGGCTGCTCCGGTCAGTTGCTGAGGAAGCTGCCCGGCTGCATATGCCGCTCTATATCGTCGGCGGGTTCGTGCGAGATGTGTTGCTCGGTTACCCCGGGCTGGATTTTGACCTGGTCGTCGAGGGGGATGCGATTGGGCTGGCGCGGGCGGTTGCTGCAAAGCAGGGCGGCAAGGTGACCGTACATACTCGTTTTAAAACTGCACAATGGTTCCCGCCTCCAACAAATGGTTTCCCAAAGTTTTTGGACATCACATCGGCTCGCTCAGAAGTATATAAACACCCTGCGGCTTTGCCCACCGTCAGCCCAGGCACGCTGACCGAGGACTTGCGCCGCCGAGACTTTACCATCAACACACTTGCCTTGCGCCTGGACGGGGAACACTACGGTGAACTACGCGAAGAAACGGGGGGGCTGGAGGATTTGCATGCGGGGGTAGTGCGGGTCATGGATTCCAGCTCTTTTGTGGATGACCCGACGCGCTTGTTTCGCATGATCCGTTACGAACAGCGCTATGGGTTCGAGATCGCCTCCGAAACCTTGGCGCTTGTCCCAGCAGCTCTCCCTCTGATTGACCACCTCTCTGCCGAGCGTGTTCGTCATGAGCTGGATTTGATCCTGGAAGAAGAAAATGCCGCTTTAATCTTGAACCGACTGGAGAAATTTGGCATCCTGACGGCGGTGCATCCTGCAATGGGATGGAACCATGTCTCCCAAACGCGTTTTGTGAACGGGTTGGCAGCCGCTCAGGCCCTTGGGCACCCTCCATCCCGTCGCATGCTTGGCTGGTCTCTCTGGCTCATGGCAGTCCCGCGTCTTGGTTTGGAGAGTATCGAAAAAAGGCTGCATTTTGAATCTGGTTTGCGGGATATGCTGCAAGCCGCCTCCGCCCTTTTCGCGGATGTGAATTTTCTTGCCCATAAAAAAAACAGCCGATGTGTTGCGGCTTTGGATGATATACCGCTCGCAGCGGTCCAGGCGGTTTTTTTGGCCTTGCCCGCCGGTCCGGAGAGGCTGGCATTGCAAAGTTATCTTGAAACCTGGAGGCATGTCAAGCCGAAAACAACCGGTCATGACTTGAAAAACCGCGGTCTGCCCCCTGGACCAGAGTATAAAATTATAATGCGCCGTTTACGAGAGGCCTGGTTGGATGAGGAAGTGAAGACAATTGAAGAAGAGAAAATCTTGCTGGATAAATTGATTAAATCGTATAAATAGAAGGTGTATTGGTTATCGGCGCAGTCCCGGGATCCGGGATGGATCGAGGAAGGTTGCAGCCTGCGAGTAGAATGGTCAGGATAAGTATCAATATTTTGCGCATGGTTGAATCCGAAAATATTTTATCCATTTTGCTGGAAAAAAAAGCCATCGCTTTGTGCGATGGCTGGTTGACATTTGGATTGTTTTAAAGTTTACCAATATCCGAGAAGAAAGCCCTGGCATTTTGATAGCGTTCACGTACGACGAGATACCAGGCGCGGACGATTTGACCATACATGCGAGCTTTCCAGATAGCCCCAGACCAGAAACCCCGCTCAGCGCGCGCCTCGCTGCTCGGATGCCAGACACCATCCAAATTGACGACGCGTTTACGATAACCCTTTTGGCGAGCTGCCATGGTCAGGGCCACTTCGAACCCGTACCCGGCGGATGCTTCGCGCGAGACATATTTCAACAATTCAGCGCGCAGGCCGCGCTGACCGGTCAGGAATGGAGTGAGCCTGTGCGAGATATCGGTGCTGACATGTCCGCCCCGGAACAGCCCGAGGGTCATGTCGGCGTGATGGCTGATGACGGGAGCGAGAAGTGCCTGGATGTGGGCGGGGGTCAAATTCTTAAGATCAGCATCCAAAAGAAGAATTATCGGAGCGCTTGTGGCAGCCCAACCGGTGAAAATGGCCTGTCCTTTGCCACTGTTCTTTTCATGTTGGATCACTCGGAATCGCGAGTCCATCAAGGCAGCCTGCTGTAAAATTTCGACAGTCCTGTCTGACGAGCCATCATCAACCAGAATAATTTCGTCAAGAATGGCGGTGGCATGCAACACCTCAAGAATACCGGCCACATTTATTTCTTCATTGTAAGTTGGGATGATGGCGGCGGTCAGAGGCTTGTTTTGATGGATATTAAGTGAAAGCATAAGTTTCCCTTCTCCTTGAGTATACCATCTGAAAATGAATAAAACATTAGGCCGAAGGTCATGCCAGTGACTGTGGAGAATATTCTCATTTATATCTCCAATGCCCTGTAAAAATGAACTTTTGAGAAATTGATGAGCCCATATTAGATTCGCGCAAGGCGGGAAGAAACACAATACGGGTTTCAATCGCTTTTTGAGTATAATTCGCCCATTCTTTCAATGCTTTTGGAGCCAGAATGACCCAAAAACCTACCGGCGCACAAATCCGCCAGACATTTATCGATTTTTTTATCGAGCAAAACCATACCTTCGTCCCGTCGGCTTCGCTGGTGCCAGGGGGAGATTCCACCCTTTTATTTACAAACGCCGGTATGGTTCAGTTTAAAGATGTTTTCCTTGGCACGGATAAACGTCCCTACACCCGCGCAGTTGATTCTCAGAAGGTCCTGCGCGTGGCAGGAAAGCATAACGACCTGGATGAAGTCGGGCGTGACGATACCCACCACACCTTCTTCGAGATGCTCGGCAACTGGTCGTTCGGTGATTATTACAAGAAAGAGGCCATTGCCTGGGCATGGCAGCTTCTGACCGATGTATGGGGGCTGCCAAAAGACCAGATGTATGCCACTTGTTTCAAGGACGATAAAGGCAATATTCCTACGGATGATGAAGCTGCCGAGATCTGGAAGCAGCAACCGGGATTCAACCCGTCGAATGTTCTGTTCTTTGGACGCAAAGAAAACTTCTGGGAGATGGCTGAGAATGGACCCTGCGGGCCATGTTCGGAGATCCATTTCGACCGAGGTGAGGAATTTGACAATCTGGCCGGGAAACCGCACCGATGCGGCGTTAACGGTGAGTGCCAGCGTTATCTCGAACTATGGAACAACGTCTTCATACAATATAACCGGATTGACAAGGAAACGCTCGAACCACTGCCAGCCAGGCATGTGGATACGGGGATGGGCTTCGAACGCCTCGTCTCGGTCCTGCAGGGTGTTGACTCGGACTACAAGATTGACCTATTCCATGGTGTCCTGGAGGCGGTCCGTGCCCTGACCGGCGACAGCGAAGAGAAAATGTTATCCAATTTCACCCCGTATCGCGTCATCGCAGACCACGCGCGAGCAGCGGCGTTCCTCATCGCGGACGGCGTCGTCCCCGGCAATGTAGGGCGAAACTACATCTGCCGGATGATTATCCGCCGGGCGGCCCGTTTCGGAACAAAGCTTGGGTTGCATGAACCCTTCCTTGCGAAGGCTGCCGAGGCGATCGTGACTGCCTACGGGGATTTCTACCCGGAACTAATAAAGAGCCGGGAGGCCATTTTAGATAACCTGACCCGCGAGGAAATTCGCTTTGCGCGCACGGTTGAGTCTGGAACGGCTTATTTGCAGGGAATGCTGGACGAGTTGAAAAAGTCCGGTGGCAAGATGCTGGATGGCAAAAGGGCATTTGACTTGTACGCCACCTACGGTCTGCCGTTGGAGATCGCCCGCGATATTGCCCGCGAACAAGGCCTGGATGTGGACGAGTCTGGTTTTCGTGCGGCGATGGACGAACACCGTCTAGCCTCGGGCGGCGGCAAAGCGATGGGCAAGATGGGCGGCGAGGATGCCGAGTTCTACAGCGGTATCATGAAAGACCTCAAGAAGGAGGGGAAAATGGGCAAGGACGGCGTGGTCCATAACCCCTATGAGTGGATGCATATCGAGGGCCCGGTGCTGGCGCTGGCCGCGGACGGACGAATCCTCACAGAAACCGGAGCGGGAGATCAAGTCGAAGTCCTGCTGCCGAAGACCGGGTTCTATGTGGAATCCGGCGGTCAGGTTTCAGACTCCGGTGTGATCAGTGGCAAAAATGGATCCTGGGAGATCGAGGTGACTGGGATGCGCAGACCCTCACCGGGCGCGATCGTCCATGTGGGCGAGGTGGTTTTTGGTCATCCAAAAGCAGGAGATTTGGCAACTGCCGTTGTTGACACGGTTCGCCGCCACGATATCCGCCGCAATCACACTGCCACACACCTCCTCCATGCTGCGCTTCATCAGGTGCTGGGTGAAAATGCGCGCCAGGCCGGGTCGTCGGTGACCCCCATCCGCTTCCGCTTCGATTTCAACCATCCCGAAGCAATGACACCCGAGCAGGTTGAACGCGTCGAGAAGCTGGTAAATGAGGCCGTCGCGGCAGACTACCCGGTGATCCCGGAGGTCAAGTCGCGCGAGCAGGCGGTAACCGAAGGAGCCATGGCACTCTTCGGTGAAAAGTATGGCGACACGGTGCGAACCATCACTATCGGTGATAAATATTCCTACGAACTATGCGGTGGCACACACCTTGACCGGACCTCGGATGTGGGTGCATTCCTCATTGTTTCCGAGAGCTCGGCAGCCGCGGGTGTGCGTCGCATTGAAGCTGTGACCGGGCGCGGGGCCTACGAATTGGTGGCGAAGAGGTTCAAGATGTTCAAGCAGGCCGCCAATGCGCTCAAGTCTGCCGTGGATGAAGTGCCGCAGAAGGCCGAATTGATGCAAGACGAACTGTCGGCAGCCAGGAAGCAAATAGCCGCACTTAAAATTGAACTGGCTCTCTTCAGTTTTATTACCAAGATGGACAACCCACTAAAAGTTAACGGTATAAACCTGGTGGCATTGGAACTTCCCGAGGCTGACAAAGACACCCTCGGTAAATTAGCTGACAAATTTCGCGAAAAGTATCCCAATAACGGTGTATGCGTGGTTGCGACAGTGTCCAGCGGGCAGGTGATCGTGATGGCGACAGTGACGCAGGATTTGATCAAGAAAGGCATCAAAGCCGGGGACCTGGTCGGGCATGTCTCCCGGCAACTCGGAGCAGGCGGGGGTGGCGCCCCACACCTGGCCTTTGGTGGAGGTCGAGACCCCGTGAAGATCCCCAGTGCTCTCGTCACCGTGGAAAGCTGGCTCTCGGCCAAATTGAACTAGGTGCCAATCCTGACTTTTAAAGTCAGGATTGATTTCTTATTGGTGCGACTGCCATGCAAGGGGGTGGCAGTGTTAGTCCGTTAGAAAGGAGAGTCGTTTGTTAAAGGTACGCAAGTTTTTACTGATATCGATTGCACTGTTGTCACTGGCATGCGGTCTTTTCGCCCAGACGTTACCGGCGACGCAAACTCCCGTCCAAATAAATACTGCCACGGCGGCTTTTACTTCAACACAAGAGGCAGCGGCCACACTTATCCCCTCTGCGACGTCAGCTTTTACGTCAACACAAGAGGCAACTGCCACACTTATCCCCCTTGCGACGGTCATGCCCACGCAAGTTTCCACCGCGACTGCCTCAGCCACGATCGATCCAATAGCCGCCACCCTGGAAGCCGCTATGGGTTCCTCAGCTGCCTTAAAGAACATATCACAGTATTTTCACCCGGTCGGTACGCCGCTGACGAGCTGGCATGCCACCCCGATCATGCAGCAGGCCACAGCCGGTCAGGAGTTCCAAGCGAATATCTAAAGTTACATTGCCGCAGCCACGCTTGACCAGGCCCGCCAGTTCTATGCTGGAAAGGCCCAATCGCTGGGGCTGACCAACTTGCCAGCCACGGGTTCCGCCGGCAGCGGCAGCCAGGCCACGCATAGCGTAACCTTTCTTTCATACAGCTTGACGATCGTGCTTGCGTCGTATGACAATGATCCCAGTCACGTGATCGTAGTAATCTCCACGTTTCCGTAATACCTTGTTTCGTTTGAGATTTTAGTTTCGTCAACCCGGCGCGGGCGGGGGGGGCCACCGCACCCATTCCTTTACTCTGGAAAGGAGCCTGTGATACACAGCATGCCCTGGCTCCAATAATCATCGTTCAACTTTCGAAGTTATAATGGGGAATAATGAAGACACAGGTCATCAAACTGGATTCACATGACGATGTGACCTCCGTACGCGACAAGATTTCGTGGGCAAAAACAGAGCGCATCCTGCTTGTCTTCCCGCGCCGCTCCCGCATCCTGGCACGGACCCTTGACCTGCGCCTCCTCCAGCGGCACGCAGCCACCCAAGGAGCACAACTGGCGATTGTGTCCCGCTCAGATGACCAGCGCCGCTCGGCTGAAGAATTAAACATCCCAGCATTTGTGAGGATTGCCTCAGCCCAGCGCAAGACCTGGGAAAGGGAAAAAGCTCCGGGAAAGCCCAGCCGCCGCTTTGCACGCCCCGACCTGGGCCTGATGCGCCGCGAAGCATTCCCTCCCGAAGCCCCTTGGCGTTCCCTTTACGGTTTTCGTTTTTTGTTTTTCACCCTGGCTGTCCTGGCAATTCTGACCGTTTTTTCCCTTTTCATTCCCTCAGCCACCATCCTTCTAAGCCCTGCCGCCCAACTTCAAAGCCTGAAATTAAGCATGAGTGCCAGCCGGATGTTGACCACCTTCAACCTGGCGGGCAGCCTCCCGGCGCGGTTAAGCTCGGTCATCGTTGAACACAGCAAAACGGTCCCTGTAACCGGCCTGGTCGCCATCCCCGACGGGCGCGCACAGGGGCTGGTGCGCTTCCGCAACCTGACCACCGCTCTCGCCGGCATCCCGGCGGGGACAGTCATCAGCACCAATATCAACCCGCCGGTCCGGTTTGCCACGACAATGGACGCGGTGGTAGCGGCAGGGGTTGGCAAGACGGTGGACGTTCCCATCCAGGCCATCGAGGCAGGTTCCACGGGCAATCTATCCGCCGATTTGTTGATCGCAATCGAGGGCGAACTGGGCACCAGTCTCGCTGTTACCAATCCCGGCCCAACGACGGGCGGGTCGGACCGAACCGCTGCCATTCAGACTGCTACAGACCGATCGCATCTCCGCGAGACCTTGCAGGCGGAAATTCTCGCAGAGTGTAAAACGAACCTTCAGCATACGCTTATGCCCGGTGATATATTTTTCCCGGATACTCTGGCTGTTTCTCAGGTTCTTTCAGAAATTTATTTCCCAGCCGATGGGCAGAGCGGTGATACGCTATCATTGACATTGCGTTTGCAGTGCCAGGTGCAATATGCCGCCCAATCGGATGTCAACACCCTGGCGCAGATGTCCTTGGATGCCAACCTTCCGGAGGGATTTGCACCCGCGTCAAATGGCCTGACAATGCTGCCTGCCGGCACCCCTCTCACAGGCGCGGACGGGATTACTCACTGGGATATGCAGGCGCAACGGCTCTTGCGCGCCCGGGTGGACTTTCTGAAAGCCGTGCAATTTACTGTCGGACGTAAACCTGCCGATGCAGTTCTATCGCTAAAAGAATCTTTGCCGCTTGCAGAGTCGCCAGTCATCCAGGTCCAACCCTCCTGGTGGCCCTGGATGCCGGTCGTCCCGTTCCGGATCACGGTCTCCTCTGGCAATTGATGAGAATACTTGCGGTAGACCCAGGTTCCAAACGCATCGGACTTGCCATCAGCGATCCGACCGGTACCATTGCCAACCCATTGGCGGTTCTCACTCATGTTGCCCGCCCTTTGGATGCTGCAGCAGTGGCAGAAATTGCCACAAAAAATCAGGCCAGGCTCATCATAGTCGGGCAGTCATTGGACGATGACGGCATTCCCACCTTTGAAGGCCGGCAGGCGGGACGCTTTGCCCAGGCTTTAATGACCCAGACCAACCTCCCGGTGGTTTTCTGGGACGAATCCTTGACCACGCAGGATGCCCGTGCGGCCCGCATCGCGATGGGCGTTTCACGTAAAAACCGACTTGGGCATTTGGACTCAATAGCTGCGACCGTTCTCCTGCAATCCTATCTTGACGCCAACTCTCAAAAATGAAACCTCGCAAATCCTGCCTTCCATGGACGCTTCTCCTGATTACGCTGGCTGCCATCGGCCTGGTGGTTGCGGCTGTATTAATCCCACTGGCAGCCAGTCAGCTTTTTGGAGAACCCAGTCCTGCCCTCAATGCCTGGCAGCGCATCAACTATGGTTATCAACTGGTCTGGAATGCGGGAAATTTGACCCAGCCGCGCGATCCTGCCGGAAGAGAACAATTGTTTACGATCCAGTCTGGCGAAAGCGTAGTCTCCATCTCGAACCGGCTGGAGCAGGCTGGACTGATCCGCAGCGCCAGCACCTTCCGAACATACCTGCTTTGGACCGGGCTTGATACTGTCATCCAGACCGGCACCTACCGCATTAGCCCGACGCAGACCGGGTTTGAGATTGCCCAAATGTTAAAATCCACCACCCTGACCGAGGTGAACTTAACCGTCATGCCTGGCTGGCGGATGGAAGAAATCGCAGCTACGATTCCAACTTCCGGGCTGGATTTTTCGCCGCAGGCATTTCTGGACGCGGCAGCCCACCCGGTAGCCTCCCAGGATCTGATCCCAGCCGGCGCGTCTGCAGAGGGGTTTCTCTACCCGGACTCATATATCCTGCCCCGCACGACCACAGCTGATCAGTTGAGTTTCATTCTTATCCAGAGTTTTTACTCCCATCTCCAGCCGGGAACACTCTCTGCTTATACCAGCCGCGGGCTTACTCTCTTTCAAGCGGTGACAATGGCATCCATCATCCAACGGGAGGCAATTGTTGAGGATGAGATGCCGCTGATCGCCTCGGTCTTTTTCAACCGGCTGGCAATAGGTATGAACCTTCAGACCGACCCGACGGTCCAATACGCGCTGGGTTACAACGCGGCCCAGGGCACCTGGTGGACAAATCCGCTCAGCGTGGAAGATCTGCATTTCGATTCCCCCTACAATACTTATCTGGTTCCCGGACTGCCGCCCGGACCGATCTCAAATCCCAGCCTGACAGCGCTGGAAGCGGTTGCTCACCCGGCAGAGAGTAATTATTATTACTTCCAGGCAAAATGTGACGGGTCCGGCTTGCATAACTTTGCCGAGACGTTCGAACAGCACCAGCAGAATTATTGCCCGTAGGTGCGACTCTAAATAGCTTGAAAGGGGAGTTATGTTAAGCTGGTATTGGAGAGGATATATTTCTCCAAATGATCAATGACCACCTTTTGCTCATCGATGAGGGACCTTACCAGATCTCCGATCGTGACGATCCCGATCAAACGATCTTTTTCCATGACAGGCAGATGGCGGACATGTTTGGCGGACATTAAAGCAAGACTCTGTTCGACCGTATTATCCGGTTCAATAAAGATGGGTGGCGATGACATAATCTCACTGACTCGCATGTTTTTTGAACTCTTGCCTTGCAGAATTACTTTGCGGGCGTAATCCCTTTCAGAGAATACTCCGACCAGCGTTTTTTCGTTCACCACCAGCAACGCCCCCACATCTTTCTCAGCCATTAACTGCAGAGCATCAAAAACGCGCGTTGGGGGGGTAATCGTCCATATCTTGCGCCCCTTCTTCTTTAGGATTTGACGAATTGTTTTCATAGCGCCTCCATGGCATAAGAAAGAGATCGCATTTCGAGCAGCAACCACGGCGATGATCAGGAGGGTGGCATTGAGGGTGGAACGGGTGCTGAAGATTTGCTCTCTGACCTAACATAGTGAGAGCCAATCCATCCTGCCAGACCGACCGCAGTCATAATAATGGCCGGGAGGATGACCCAACTGGCAAGGGTGTGCATGATGGAAAGCAGCAATTCCTGGCCGATACCGGAGATATCTACCGGGATGAACGGAGGAATCCGGGGGACGATGAGCCAGGTCCAGACCCTATTTAGGATTGGCACCGCTGATATCCCCAACCCAAGCGCTATCATTCCGGAAACAAAAATGGGAATGCCCCACCAGCGCATCCAACTTTTAAGACCACGCACTGCGAAAAGAGTGACCAGCAGCAGGAATGCCAGCGGTATGAGCGGACTTAGGCGCAAGACCAGCCGTACCGTGCGCAGGGTGGTAATCGGGTCTGCGCCAAACGGCCCGGTCCCGGGTGATGGAGCACCGCGGGCAGGTGGTTTGATGATGATGGCTTTATCCGGTATTTGTGGGACAACCGTTTTCAACAGATCCGGTAATATTGAGGTCACGATGGGGAGCATATCTTCCGAAGGTTTGCATAAAACCATGCCGCCATTGCTCGTTCCGAAGATCAATTGTGCCAGATCTTGGTTGGTACAGGGCTGTTGAGAGTTTAATAGTTGCTTGATGAGATCTGTACCACTTGGACCCAAAAGGCGTTCTTTCAGTTTATCCAAGGGGACAAAAACGGTGTCCGCCTTGCCGTTAAGATATGCAAACATCTGGTCGAGAGTACTTTCGGTCATGGCTTTCATGGTATCTGCAGGAAGGAGAATTGTGAGGATGGCTTGCCAGTCTGCCGCGGTGAAATTCTGCATAAAGGGCGGCATCCCGCCCTCACTTGCCCCCGATTGTGGGTTGGCAGCTTGATTGGTACCAAATTGGTCCAGGCAAGGTTGAGCCAGACGAAGTTCAGCGGCAGTCGGGCTCCGCTTGCCGCTTCCGATCGCTTCGTATGAAACCGTTCCAAGGGCTGACGTCAGGCAGGCCTTTAATTCGGGAGAAGCGCCATCAATGCTGCAAGCCAGTTTATTTTGGGCACAAGGATCGCTTGAGAAACTGCTGGTTATCGCCACCCCGACAATCTCAGGCAGGCGTCCATAGAGATTCTGTTCAACCAGGGTATTTTTGTAAAGCTTGGCATTAAACATCTGCTCATTAATATTGGTCAACAAAATGGCCAGAATCGTGGTGATCACGAAAAAAAGTGCAAATATCCCAGCGATAACCCTGGCAATCACTGCAAAGAATTTGCGCATGGTTTCCACCTTCCGGTAAAGTAATTATGGGCGCATCATATTCTATAACCCCTTACGCAGAGGCAGGTTGTTTACCAGGGAGCCTTTAATATCTCGCAGGCTATTTCCCCTCGGCGGCAATTTCGACGTAGTCCAGCGTAATGGTATTTTCAAGCGCTCCGCCCAACAAAAGGATGAGTTCAGAAGAGCAATCCGCTTTTTCTTCGGCGTCGCGGCGGCTCCATGTGCGGCTCTTGATTTCAAGATAGTAGCCGAGGTCTGGCGTATCGACGCGGTCCAGGTTGATGAAAAACTCTTCGTCTTTGTAGCGAACCAACCAACGCAGACGATCCTTGTCGACGGCAATTTCGCTGGCCGGCTTGAAATATTCACGGTAGAATCGCAGGCTGTTCGCTGCCGGGGCAAAATATCGAATGCGGCTTAAAAGTACATCGTGGGCGAAGTCACCTTCCCGTGAAGGACCGATGAGGGTTAAACGCCCGCGCACACCCGTAATGTTCCCCTCATCATCTATCATCTCATCTTCACGGTAGCGTAGCCAGCCCTGAGCTGGGTCGGCGAAGGTGAAATAGATATCGTGCTGGTGGTAATGCTTCTTGACCAGGATATCTATGCCGGTATTTTTGAGCGCCTTCAGCACGGGATCCGGGTCTTCAAACTTTACCTTGACCTGAACTTCAAATGATTCTTCTTCCGCCGAGCCACCCAGCGCCACCAGCTTCGAAAAAACCGATTGCTCACGGGCCATAAGAAAAATATCAATTTTTCGGGCATATTCCTGGGCGAAGGTCACCAATTCTTTTTCATTGAGCGTTAGGAGCTCGCGATTGTGCATTAACCATTTGCCATTGACCATTACATCGGTCACGTCAGTGGATTTCCCGGCGTAGACCAATTGTGAGTAGATGTTATCAGCATCACGATGGAAGCGTGGAGAATTGTGGAGCGGGGAAATGTCCACCAGGATCAGGTCGGCGCGTTTACCCGGCTCGAGGCTTCCGGTTACGGGTCCAAGATGCAGCGCCCGCGCCCCCAACCGGGTGGCCATCTTAAGCGCAGTTACCGCCGGGAGTGCGGTCGGGTCGTTGCAGACAGTTTTTGCCAAGAAGGCTGCCAGGCGCACTTCTTCGAACATGTCCAGGTCATTATTCGAGGCAGGGCCGTCTGTCCCGATACCAACGTCCAAGCCCAGGTTCAACATTTTCTGGACCGGGGCAAATCCGGAGGCCAGTTTCAAATTGGATGACGGGTTGTGGGCCACGCCCGCTCCCGCGTGGAGCAGGGTATGCATTTCACCTTCGTCAATATGGGTGCAGTGCGCCGCCAGCACTTTGGCATCGAACAATCCTTGTTTTTTAAGATAGGGAACCACCGGCATTCCATTTTCCCTGCGCATGTTTTCCACTTCCAGGGCAGTCTCTGCGATGTGCGTATGCAGCGGAACGTCGAACTCGACAGCCAGTTGCGATGTGGCACGCAGAATTTCGGGTGTACATGTATAGTAGGCGTGCGGGGAAACCGACGGGGTGATCAGGGTGTGGCCCTTCCAGCGTTCGATAAACTCCCGCGCCGCGGCAAGTGAATCTTCGAATGAGACCGCATCCGGCGCGGGGAACTTGAGCACCGTCTGCCCGCAGACGGCGCGCAGGCCTGCCTCAGCCGTGGCTTTGGCGACATTTTCCTCGAAGTAGTACATATCGGCAAAGCAGGTCACACCTGTGCGGATGAGTTCGGCGCAGGCCAATTGGGTCCCCAACCGGACGAAGTCAGGCGAGACGAACTCGCGTTCCACCGGCCAGATGTACCCTTGCAGCCAGACATCCAGGCGCAAGTCGTCAGCCAGGCCGCGCATGAGTGTCATCGGGACGTGGGTGTGGGCGTTGACCATTCCCGGCATCAAAACCTTGCCGCCACAGTCCACCACCTGCGCGGTAGGGAATGTTTTCCGTACCTCGGCTTCGGGACCCACGGCCACGATCGAATCCCTGCTGACAGCCACCGCACCGGGTTCGTACTGGTGCATTTCCTCGTCCATGGTCAGGACGATGGCATTAATGAGAAGAAGATCAGCAGACTTGGTCATTGGCGCTCCTGTTTTCTGCTATTCTACATGAAAATCTTCAAAACTGATGCTGTCAGGACCCCTGGAATTAACGCTTCCAATTCAGAAGGGTTTCCAGGACTTTTAGATTCATCTCGTAATCGGTGTGGGTGTGATCGGTGAGTTCAATGTCCAATGCAGCGATTCCCTTTTCGTCGGCCCAATCGGTGAAACCCCCTGTATAAATACAACCAACGTTGATGGGCGGGTAGGGATAAGTCGTCACTGCAGCAACCGCTTTAGCCAGCCGGATGGAATAGTCGTCTGGCGGAAGACCGCCTGCAAAGATACCCAGTGCGGCGCTGTGGTAATTGATAAGTGCATCAAAATGATGACTCAGGATGAATGCCATCAGCGCTTGCGTTTCCGGCTCAGAACTCGGCTTTTTTCCGGATGTGACGTAAGTATATGTCCAACAGTTATTGCGCGGCCAATCTTTTTGCCAGTTGGCATCCCAATTTCTATTAAGATCAACATTATTGGCGTTGGCGCGGCCGTTATAATTATGTGCGCGTGCTTCACCATCGGGGTTAAGGTCACGTAAAATGAAAAGTGTCACGTCTGGCGGGACGATTTCAGGGTGTTCTTTGAGATAAGAGATCAGCAAGTCGGCCAGTTGGATGGTGTTGAATTCATTGCCTCCATGCATCCCTGCCACGATCAATCGTTCAGTTGGCCCCGTCCCAAAACGATAGACTTCCAGAGGCCGGTTCTGGACGGAATGGCCGATGATGATTGGCCCCTCGCTGTATGGGATGGGCGTCCGTGTCTCGGTGGGGGTGACTGTGGGGGTGAAGGTTTCAGAAGGAATTGCGGTGAACGTTGGTGTCCCGGTTTGCGTGGGTGTAAAGGTGATGGTGGTTGTCTGGGTCAGTGTGGGTGTTTGAGTATCGGTCAGGGTGGGGGTGGGGCTGACGAAGAACGCCTTAACCGCTGGGTTTGCAGATAACAGCAAGGCACCAATAATAAGGATTCCAAGGATGAAGTTCAGCACCCAGAAACCGGTCACAATTCTCCCCAGCGATTTTGACGAAGATGGAGCCATTACCCCGCCTCCTTTGCGTTGCGACGAAGTAAATCAATTGCCATGTTGACTGCCCAGCGCCGGGCATTCCCTGGGTGGCCGCCATATGTCAGGTGGCGGTCAGTTACTTCGAGAGGGGTGATCAGGATGATGTGGATGTCTTGTTTTTCACCATCTTGGGAATAGGCGACCCCCAACGCAGTGGATGCCTGGAACTGCGAGCGGATTGATTCTGTCCCGGCAGCCAGCTCTTCGGGCTGGACCTGGGAAACACTACCGCCTCGATAAACTGGGTGCCCAGTCTGTTCAAATCGTTTCATCAAGGCACCCTCCAGGTTTACTTCCTGACAGACCAGGGTCCAGCCCCGCTGTGCCATGGCTTCGAGCGTGACGCCTTCCAGGGTACCTTCGTTTGTGCCGAAGATATTATCTCCCAGCCGGGTGCGGAGGTCTTTTTCCACGAAAGAGATCATGCGGCTCGCCTCGGTTTCAGTCTCGGCTTTGGCCGCGATGCGTATGTCAACTATACCGGAATGGGCGGTTAAACCAACCGTTGGGTTGGTAAGCGTTTCCAGGTCGCCGACCTGATCGTCAATCATCCCTTCACCAAGCCCGCTGACATGCAATGTGCGGATTTTAAGCACGGCGTGCAAGTCATAGTGCTTTTGCAGATAGGGAACGATGGCGCTGGTCATGAGGGTTTCCATCTCGCCCGGCACACCGGGCAGTGAAATGATTATTTTACCTTTCTCCCCCGACCCCACTCCCGCATGTTGGAGAGGGGTGACATTCACAATAAACGCAGGGGCAGTGCCCACTGGATTTTCGATAACGGTGGCGTTTTTGGGGACAAAAGCCTGTCGTTTCTGGTTTCCGGTGGGCGTGCGCCCGTAACGGGCAATCCGGGTGGTGATCTGCTCCCAAAGTTCAGGGTGGAATTCGAGTGGAAGGCCGACGGAATCTGCAATGGCCTGCCGGGTAGGATCGTCAACGGTCGGGCCTAGGCCGCCGGTGGTGATAACAATATCTGCCCTTTCCAGGGCCTGGCAAACGGTCTCGGAGATGCGGGCGGCATTGTCGCCAATGGTTTGAGCCCGAAACAAGTCTATTCCCACGCTGCGAAGCACCCGCGCAATGAAGCGGGTATTGGTGTCGGCGGTCTCGCCGAGCAGGAGTTCGGTGCCGATGGCGATAATCTCTGCGGTTGGCATGTTGTGCTGGATTATACAACAGGGACGATGTGCCGTCCCCGTTTGCAGGTTCTTATGGAGAGAGGTTTAGCGCCTTGAGCAAAGCCTGGCGCGGGATATAAATTGTTTTGTCTGGCATCTGGATTGCCACCTTCTGGATGGCAGCGAAGATCTGGTTTGTCAGTGCAAAGGCCGACCTGGAATCGAGCACCGGGCCGAGCAAGGGGATTCCAGCGTCCAGCAGGATTTGGCCTGCCACAACTACCTCGTCGGTGCAGGTGGGACCGATAACCGCTGCCAGGTCTGGGTTGATGGCGAATTCGGTTGC
>DASVKG010000025.1:0-11496 GCA_036385495.1 Anaerolineales bacterium
GCGTCTGACAGGTAAAGTTCTTAAAACCACAATTGCGGGGGCTATCGTGGACATCGGGCAAAAAGTACCCGGCGTCATCCACATCTCACAATTGCAGAAAGATACGGTCAACCGGGTTGAAGATATTATACAAGTCGGGCAAGAAGTCATTGTGTGGGTTCGCCGGGTGCATGACGACCGCGTGGAACTTACCATGGTTGAACCTTTGACCCTTGAATGGCGGGAGTTGAAACCGGAAATGGTCGTTAAGGGCAAGGTATCCCGTCTGGAAACCTATGGCGCGTTTGTTGAAATCGGAGCAGAACGCCCTGGTTTAGTGCATGTCAGCGAGATTTCTCATGACTATGTCAAGAATCCATCCGAAGTGTTAAAAGAAGGCGACGAAGTAGAAGCAAAAATCCTTGACATTGACCGACGTAAAAAACAGATCCGCCTTAGTATTAAAGCGGCCATGCCCAAACCAGAAGAAGTAGTGGCCGAACTTAAAAAGTCAGAACCCCGCAAGGAACGCATTAGTAAAAAAGGCAAGAGACAAGAGGAATTAGGCGAAGAGCCTGATTCCAAAGAGCCAGAATTGACAGCTTTCCAAATCGCTTTCCAGAAAGCCCAGGATCGCGCAGGCAACAAGAAAAGTTCTCCAAAGAGCAGGAAATCAAAGTCCAGCCTCAAGGAAGAGCAGGAAGAAATTTTCAACCGCACACTTGAGAATCGAATTACGCCCGGCTGATCCACCGCCAAAACAAAAAACCATGACAGGTTGTTTAAACCTGTCATGGTTTTTAATATCCGGGGATCACCCAACAAGGAACTCAGGCAACTGATTTAGAATATCTGCCCCTTAGCTTGCATTTCCTTCAAAAATTTTTCCCGATTGGCTGAGCGGGCAGTTTTGCCACTTGAGGTTTTCACCAGCCAGGGATTCCGAACTAGATGTATGTATCGCAAGGTCACCGCTGACCCACGGGTCACGACCGTACGAATCGCATCCGAGATCATTTGCCGCTCAACAGGGTCGTCCACATCCACCTCGGTCACCATGATTACATCTTCTGTCCCGGTGATCTCGTTGAACACGCCAAAGGCCGAGGCACGTCCGGGATGGACGCCGGGCACATCGTAAGCCAAGAGTTCCAAGTCTTGCGGATAAATATTCTTGCCGCCGACAATGATCAGGTCTTTCTTGCGTCCCGTTATGTATAGTTCACCTTCCACAAGATAACCATAGTCCCCAGTCAGGTACCAACCATCCATAAAAGCTTTTTCAGTGGCGTCAATCCGGTGGTAGTAGCCAGTTAACATGCAGTCACTCTGGATAGCCACTTCGCCTACATGACGATCTGGCAGGTTGTGGCCGTTAGGGTCAATAATGCGAATATATGCGTTTTGAATTGCTTTCCCCGTGCCCATCATCCGTACCGTGATTTTATCGGGTTGCGCCACCTGAGCCATCTTTTTTGTCTGAAGCATTTCGCGATCAATATCTTCGTAAACCACAGGGGAATCCACCCCGCCCTGGGTAACGGCAAAGACGTTTTCAGCCATTGCGTAGCAGGTACCCATAGTTCCATAACGCAAACCCAGGTTTCGAAACCGCTCGTAGAAGACCTGGTGACTCTCCCAGCGCATGGGTTCGGAACAATTCGAGATGATTCGCCAAGTGGAAAGATTCAATCCTTCAAGATCGCGGTCGCGAATCTTCTGGGAACAGAAATTATAGGCAAAATTGGGCAACCAAGTGAGTGTACCTTTGTATTTCGACACAGCTTGTAACAAGCGGTATGGAGCACGGACCCAGTCAAAGGGCGACATGAGCACGAGTGGGTTACCCATCAGGATGGGCATCAACCAACAAGCGATCAGACCCATATCGTGGTAGAGCGGCAGCCATGAAACAAAAACGTCAGCATCTGTGAGGTGGATGGCTTTGCCATAATTGTTTAGCTGGTTAATGACCGCCTGGTGGGACAAGGCTACTCCTTTTTGCAACCCGGTGGTACCAGACGAATGCTGCAGCAGAGCGATATCCTCCAACTTCCGGCGGAGACCACCCAAGGAGGAGAACTGGGGAGGGCATGGTCTCTCGATCTGATCGCTGACAATCACGGCTCTTACTGAGTCCTTACCAGGTTTGAGCGCCGCGCGGACCTCGAGTTCGAAGCCCCTATAGGTGACTATGGCCGTCGGCTGGGAGACGGACACCAGCCCAGCCAAGTCGGCGCGATAACGCTCTGGGAGCAGTTTCTCTGTCAAAAACGGCATAATTGACGGAATAGCACCATGCAGGACTGCACCGTAGTATGCATAGAGTAGATCAACGCCGTGCTGGAGGATAAGCAAAACCACATCCCCCGGTTGGATGCCATTCTGCTTGTAGGTCTTTACGTAACCTGCCGCACCGTGGATCAAATCGCGATATGTCACCGGAAGGTCGGGTTGACCAGCATGGAGCATGGTAACAATGACTTTATTTGGGGATTGCTCGTAATGGCCCCTGAGAAGATCGGAGAAAATTGGCATGCTACTTGCGGGACCGGATTAGAATAACCAGTTGATTTAAGTTATCAAAGGAGGAGGCGTTCAATTCAGCGTCGTCGATACGCACGCCAAAATTGTTCTCGACAAACAAGGAAAGATCCACCAAATGGAATGAGTCAATCAACCCGCTGGATAGAAGAGGTTCATCCGGCACGATTTGACGGGTGGGTTGTTTTAGGATTTCAGCAGCTATATATTTTGCCAGTGTATCTGTCATTTCGTCAGTCATAAATGCTCCCATGGATGAAATAATTGAAGACGATCTATTGTAATCGGAATATTTAAGGCCACCCCAGCCAGGTTGCATTACTCACAAAAAGGTAGTCGCTCCCCCGCAGTCCAATGGCATCGCTCAAATCTACTACGTGGCCGGAAACCACATCCACTTCCCATAGAATGATGGAATAGGTTGTGTTCTCCCAGATGGTTCCCAACCAGAGTAGCTTGGAGCCATCCGGTGACCATATAATTTTTTGATTCATCAATGGGGCGACGGATTGGAGTTGCCGTATGCTAAAATCCTGTGCGTTAATCAGGTAGTTCCTTTCTCCAGTCACGCGCCCTGAGTAGTCGCTTAGTTCATCCATGGTTACCGCGAGCCAGCTGCCGCTCGGTTGCCAGGCCATGTCAGTCAGAACGTCGCCCGCCAGGGGGTATTCACGTTGTGGCACCCCGCTGAGATATGCAAATGCCAGGTTGTTTTTATTCTCTTCAGGAGTATATATATACGCAATCACCTGCCCATCCGGGGAAACTAGCGGTCGCGACAGACCGTTCAAAGCTGTACTTTCCCTGGATGACAAGTCCGTTATCCAGGCACCTGAAAGTGCACACTGACCGATTGAATCACATGTCCCACTCTCCCAGGTTAGTCGCGTCCCATCGGTGGAAGGATAGATTTCCACCGGTGCGGCAGCTGCACTGACTAACGTCTGACCCGATCCATCGGCTTGAATTAACGCCAAGGCAGTGGTCAAACCTTGATTAAGGATCATGGCAATACGCCCATCTGGAAGCCAAAGCGCACCGGTATAACCAGAGTTGAAGAAATGGTCATTTATCAGAGTGAGTGTCGAGCCATCGGTAAGGTATAAAGAACTACCCTTGTTGACCAATATGTGTTTTCCATCCGGCGAAGCGGACTGGAAGTTAATGCCGGGATAGAACAGGCGTGCCAAGGTCCTAGTTGATGGATCGAAAACGTATACGCCTTGCGATTTATAATCACCACCCTGACGAGACGTGAGGCTGAAGACGATCCTATCAGTGCTGGACTCTAAGGAGTGTCCGCCTGCGGCTACCGGCAACAGGTTTGAGGTCTGGGTGGGGAAAGGGGTTGAAGTCGAGAGGATGGGGGTAGTGGAAACCGCGTCGCGTACCCCGTGCCAGACACTGTCTAATGCCTGAAGACCAGTGAAACTGCGTTCATTCCAGCCGAGGGTGGAGATATGGAAACCGTCATTGCGGACAGCGTCCATGCCATGGTTAGGGAGCGATTGAACGGCCAACCAAAAATTCCAGAGTGGAAGGTCGTACTCGTAGGCGAGGTGGGCTGTGGTTAGATTGATGCTTTGGTCCCCCTCGACGTTGTCTGCTTTGGTTGCAAGAATTGGGACCGACCCATGGGCGATGACCGTCTCAATAACCTGGCGCATGTATTTCTCATAGGTTTCTGGCGTACGACCTTCCCACCAGACCTCGAAGCTGATAAAAACGATAATGGGCTTGGTGACCCGCAATTCACACTCGAGGGGATTTTCGCCAGGTTTACAGATTGCGGGGTTGGCCCACATCGGGGATAGGACAGTGGCGGCGTTGAAGCCCCCTCTCACGGCCTGGCCGTCAGTGTTAAAATAGCCGGTGAAGTTATCAATTGTTTCCTGCAGATATAGGTAATCAAGTCCAAGGTTGTAGCGATCGGGCAAATCAAAAAAGCCTAAGAAGGCAGCTTTGATATTCTGGCAGTCACCTATTTTAGAGAAAGCATGCGGGTTATTGCCCATTGCCAGTCCAGTTTTGTAGATCTCAATCGCCCGCCCGGTAGCAGTTGGAATTACCGGCCATTCCTGCCATCGTTCGGGGGGTAGGTGCGTTTTAGGGACAGCAGTTGGGTTTGAAGCGAGGGTGGGGGCGATGATCGCTGTTGGCGGTAAGGCTGGCTCCGCGGTGGGGCTGACAATATAGGTGTCAGTGATCGGCGCGGATGTAACAGTGCCATTACAGGCGGTCAGAACCAGGACAAGTAAAATGGATAATAAGGTATGTTTCATGGCTGTTCGGTTAAATTGCGATAGACAACATCAATAACTTGCAAAGCAGTTAGATTACGCCAGGGCCAAGCCATTTGCATATGCGCCAGCTCGTCGAAATAAGGACTGGCCCAGGAGAGATGCTCAAGATCCGCTTGCAGCCCGTGATCCGGCAAAGGTTGAACAGCCCTCCAGAAGTTCCACAACGGGAGATCATATTCATTAGCCATGTTAGCGATAATTTGATTGATACGGTTATCACCTTCAAGATTGTCCGCCTTGGTCGAAAGGATGGGGACGACGCCCGTTGCTAATAAACGTTCGACGATAATGCGAAGTTCCGTCGCGAAGGTTTCCGGATACCAGACCTGGTTCGTGCCAAGCGATAAGAAGGCAAAAGATGGATGCTGGCTGCGCAGTTCGCATTCCAAAGGGGATTCGCCCGCATCGCACTGCAGTTTATTGGCAAATGCCGGGTCGAGGATGATGGATGTGTTAAAGCCGCGCCCAGCAGCAAGGCTGGTACGTCCAAACGAACCAGCGAAGTACTCGATAACTGGCTGTAAATCGGTATATACACCCAAGTTGTAATATGCCGGGCCAAGGTCGTAAGGTGTCAGAAACCACACGGTGGAGGCTTCACCATCGCCAATCTTCGAGAAGGCTCGCGGATTATTTCCAAGTACCAATCCGGCCTGGTAGATTTCCAGCATGCGCGGGCTGATTATTTCTGGTACTACCGGCCATTCTTGCCAGCGATCGGGCGGGAGTCGCAAGTCAGGGGTAAGACTAGCAACCCGGGAAGGGATGGGAGAAGACGTCGATGTTAGCAAAAGGACGAAGTCTGTTGGAGAGGGAAGAGTCCCGGATGGAACAGAATTGGTTGAAATCCCTTTGCACCCGGCCACAAAAGGTAAACAAAAAGCGAATAACCAAATATACTTCATAGGCGATTAAGGATGGACAGCGATGGCGTGCCAGACGGCATCAATGGCTTGCAAGGCAGTAAGGTTGCGCAAAGTCCACCCTAGTTTCATACGGGCTGGATCATCGAAATAATATTGACCTTCCACCGTTCCAGGGGTCAAATGGAATCTATCCTCGCTAAGACCGTAATTGGGGAGTGACGACACTGAGGCACCGAAGTTCCACAAAGGGATATCATAATCATACGCAATTTGAACAACTATGGCATTAATGCTGACCGGAGAATTTGGTAATTCTGCACGTGTGGCTATAATGGGGACCACATCTTGTGAAAGAACGTATTCAACAAGCATGCGCATATAACGATCATATTTTTGCAGGTCACCCGACCAAGCTTCCTCCATGCTAATGATTGCAAAGGACGGGTTATTAACGCGTATCTCACAGGCAGCAGGAGTCTCACCCTTTTCACACCCGCCAGGCTTAGCGACTAGTATCCAAGAAGAATTTAGAACCGTGGCAGCATTGAAGCCACCATGCGTCGCCACGCTCTTGCGCGACCATGAACCAGAAAAATGTTCAATGGTCGGGAGAAGATAGGCGTATTGATCACCAAGGCGGTATTTCAAGGGATCATCGAAAGGGGACAGGAAATATGGAGCGATGTTCTGGCAATCACCGATTTTGGAAAAGCGGTTCGGGTCGCGCCCGAGCGCAAGTCCTCGTTGGTATACTTCGATTACATAATTAGACACCCCCAATGGGATGACAGGCATGGATTTCCATGAATCGGGTGCAAGCGGGGCTGTTGGAGCTGGGTCCGAAGTGGGTGGTTCACCAGGATTTATCGTCTGAGTGGGCAAGCTCGTAAGATCGGGGACCAAGGTGCTAGTGGGTGTTTCCGATACTATGTTGTTCGCTGCACTGCTACACGCAGCTAGAAATATTATTAGACTAACTATAAGAGGGAAATTTTTCATGGACAACTCTGTTGCAGGGTGAATTGTTCCACCCGCTTTGTCAACAAGGACTCTCCTGCAGGAGTCAGGTGGATGGCACTATTGGTAAATTCTTCTGCCGGCACGATATTCCACAAATCGAGATAATTCCAACCGCCCGCCTCAGCTCGCGCTGACATCATCTTCCTCCACTGGTCGTAGGCCCAGCGCGGGTATAGAAAATTGTATCTCAAATCGCTGTTTTCACCGGTACTGATTAGCATTGGCTCGTTGACCAGAATCATTGTTGTATTGCTAGCTATGCGCAATCCGGCGTTGAGTACCCCAAAAGCCAACTTTGATGCATCCAACCTCGGCGGTTGCATGTCACGGTAGGCAATGTCGGAATTAAAATCGGTTTGGGCTCGCAGGTAATCTGTGGGATAGGTTTGGTCGATGCCAGTGGCGGTCCAAAGTACGCCATACATCTGGAGGCGGAACAAATCAGCCAGGGGACGCCGCTGACCGATGAGAGTGTTGTCCCAAAAATCAGTATGCTTGAGTGCACGATCATTAGGGTCAAATGGCAAATTATACCGTGTAATCAAATCGTCTACCCGGCCGACATTGTTGGAAACAATAGGTGAGGAAAGTTGATTGTCCGCAGGGAAAGCTTCAAGGGTTACAAGCCAAATAACGAGATCCGGTTGGTAGCGCAGGGCATAATCCAGCACCATTAAATCTTTCGTCACAGAAATGGTTGGATAACCCAGGTTATAGACACGGATTGTTTTCCCACAATATGACAGTCCCGCAGCAGTCATTTGACCAGCGAGAGTCTCTTCTGGACGAAGGAGCGTGCCCCAGGTGGACGAGTCGCCAATAACAATGACCCGATACTCGTCCGGTGGTTTAAATCCATTAGCTATAATATGTGATGCGAACATGGCATCCAAATTAAAGAGGCTCAGGTTGTATGACTGGGCCGAATTTTCACCAAAGGGGAACCGCTGGCGGCCAGCAAATACGCGGTTATAGAGAGAAAGTTTACCCAATGAAGCAGGGTTGACAAAGGTAAAGACCAGGTCGAACAAAAGGAAAATTACCAGACCCTTGATGAGAACATTCCTTAAAAAGCTTGAATTCATATTATGTCAGACCAAATAATACTCGTAAGAAGTAGGTAGAAACCGGCAAGTCCGGCAGGGCAAAGAAAACCCAACCGAGAGCTACGTAATTGAAAGTTAGCAGCACTCCGCCTACATTCAATGCCATTTGCCATCGATGGGAAAGCTGCGTAAAGCGTGCCCGGGTTAACTCAGACCACCGGTTATGAACAAAAAGCCCCAACCCATGCCATATGCCCCAGGCAACAAAATTCATTGTCACTCCATGCCAAAGACCGATCAGAATCATTGTCGCCAATTGGGTGCTGAAGATAATGGCTGGTGTGGGAAGTTGTTTCTTTCCAGAACGCAGGGCCCGCGTCACTGGGTTAAAGAAATATGCCCGGAACCACTGCGTCAGGGTCATGTGCCAGTTATTCCAGAATTGGGTAAGGTTTGGTTTTAGGTACGGTGCATTGAAATTTTCGGGGAGCTTGATACCGAGCAGCCGACCCAAACCGATGGCAATGTCGGTGTAACCACTGAAATCGAAGTAAATCTGGAAGGCGAAGGCATAGAGCAATAACCAAGCCCATCCTGCCGAGCGGACCTGGAGTGCATTAGTTGCATTCAAGGCGATCATCGCCAGCATATCAGCGATGGCAAATTTTTTGAATAAACCCAGCATGAGACGTTTTCCAGATTCGCCAATGTCAGCGGCTGTCAGAGCCAGCGGGCGACGCAAATCCCCCACAAAACGGTCGATGCGATCAATAGGGCCAGCGGTTAGTGCTGGAAAGAAAATGATGTAAACCATATATTCCGATAGCGAAACTACCGGCAACCGTCCGCTTATACGGTCCCGGATCGTATGAAGCAAACGGAAAGCAATATATGAAAATCCCAACCAGCGCAAATCCTGCGCTAAAGCAAGATTGGTGGACTGATGATTCAAATTGCGCAGCACCACACTTATCATTGTTGCTAGGAGCGGGACTTTCCACAAAACAAATATCAGGATAATAATAACGAAGGCGCTGGTCAAAATGCCTTTATTGGTGTTGGAAAAACGCGCCAGCAGGAAAGCAAGCATGGTTACTGCTACCAACCCCTCGAGGATTTGGAAAGTTTGGGGTGGACGGGAGGCTGTCAGATAAAGCGAAAAGTCCAGGTATCGCGTCAGAGCGAGGGACAGCACGATACCGAAAAGAATCACCACCGCATTAATATTGGTCTGCCAGGAGCGCTTCTCTGGCGGGGTGGTCAGAATCCATGTCAGGGAGGCTAATGCCAAGGTTGCAGTTGGCAGCCAGAAGTCCATGCCACGCACCGGCAGCAGCGGTTGCAACGCAAAAACTGCCAGCACACTAAATACCAGCAAAAGCTGGATGCGCCAGTGGTTGCGTATCACCAGTCCCAATGTTGCGGTAATAACTATAGAAAGGAGAATCAGGGCTAGGGTCATCAATAACCCTGATAGATCCAGGTAGGAGCGCTACTAACTGTCAAGATAACAAGGGCAATGAGAATTAGGCCAAATGTCAACGCCCAGAGATTCTCACGCGTGAATAATCGAAATTTCATTGGTAGCCGCAAACCAAATATTCGCCACCCTGATGAACCACCTGATAGGTTCGTACAGAAAGGTCGAACTGCTGGTCTTCGTTATTATAAGTTGCGAGAATTTTCCCCTGACAAACTACCTGGGTGGTGGTACCATCCGTGCCAGTGGCGGTGCAAGAAAGATTTTCCAGCCGAGTGGCAACCGCCTGGAGTGAATCCAATTCAAGCAGGGCATTTGACTCCCAATCAGCGCAAGAGAGAGTGGAAAGAGCATTTGCATCTTTTTTGACTAGAGCAGTAAGATAATCTTCGACTACTTTTGCAGCTGGGTCTGAGGCCTTTCCACAAGCTGAAAACAGAATGGCTATTAAGGACATCAATAGGACAATTGGAGTGAATTTTCGCATTAAAGTCTCCTTCAATAAATGGGTTATAAAGATCTTTGGAAAGCCCATGACAGGAAAAATGTACGGGGAGTAGGGGTAAGCAATGCCCTGCAAGTACCTAGGAAACTACACAATAATCGCCGCTATTCTCAAACAGGAATTTTACTGGCGGGATTATACCTGCTTCTGGTATGAATTGACAAAACTTTCTAATCCTGATAGTATGGGTCAAATATCAAAAGTAGAGGTATAAATGACAACCATAATTCAAACCCAGACTGTTCTGCTCACCCCAGCTGCGGCTGAAGTCGTGCGAGGCCTCCGTCAACAACAAAACCTGGATGAAAGTTTCGCTTTACGAGTCTACATCACCGGCCAGACATGTTCCGGGTTCCAATATGGAATGGCTCTCGATAATAAACCACGCGAAACCGATGCAACTTTTGAAAGTGAGGGACTCAAAGTACTTGTAGATGAAACATCCATTCAATATATGGCCGGTGCGACGGTAGATTATATTGACGATACGCGCGGCAAGGGGTTTTTAGTAGATAACCCAAATGCGGCGCCATCTTGTTCTTGTGAAAGTGGAACATGCGGAACGAGTGAGAATTAGGAAACAAAACGAGACCGGGAACAATCCCGGTCTCGCTGTATAAATGATTATCTTATCTACCTCGTAAGAACGAAATTACCGCGCCGAGTATTCCGATCAGCGCAAGGCCAAGGATAACGAAGCCCATTGGAAATCGCGGACCTGTCCCTGCTTCTGGTTTAAAGTTGAGGGTTGCCACTGGAGGCGGAGGAGTAAAAGTCGGTAAGCGCGTGGGAGTCGTTTGAGTCTGGAAAGCAGCAGCAAAAGTTGGATTAAGCGTTGGTGTGGTGCGCGGAGTCGCCGTTGGTGGGGGTTCGACCAAGGGGAGAAAACCTGGTGAGAGCGATACCAAAGGTGCGTACACCCAACCTATTCCGCCTGGTGCACCTAAATATATGATCTGAATCCATTCCCCAGCAGGGGACCTTCCGAGGGCTGGGGCGGTTTCCCCCGGCACAAGCCAACCAATCGCGTCAGGATAATCAAACGAACTTGGCCCAGTGCGGACAAAGGCGCCATCGGGGCTGGTCACAGTGATAATCGGGCCGGAGGGTGTTCCAGTCACTGTAGGAATGTTTCCGGTTGGTTGTTGAGCAGCTGCCGGGGACCAAGCTGGGACCAGCCAGAGCATGAAAGTAAATCCAAGCACGATGAGGACCCAGAGTCCCTTTTTTATCCAGGATTGCATATTCCGCAACTCACACAAGAATTTTCCGTAAATAGGGAGGGAGTATTGTCCGAATGAGCAAAACGATTATAATCGAAATCTGTGACGTTCACTGCTTCTTAAAGGGAGCAGCTTCTCAAGCAACGCACGGCGCAACCGCCCACGTTAGCGCTGACTGCCTCGTCCAGGCAGGTTTGGGAATGCCAAATTCAGAATATTACGCGCCGCATTTACATCCCGATCTAGAACGAGACCACAATCTGGACAATTATGAACCCGATCCGACAACTCTTTCAGAACCTTGCTTCCGCACCCGCTGCACGCCTGCGAGGTATGGCGTGGATTGACGGTTACCACTTGAACACCAGCTTCTTCCGCTTTGTATTCATGCATCTGCCGCAATGCACCCAACCCCGCGTCGTGCGAGGAACGGGACAAATGCCGGTTCTGGTTCATAAAGGCCAGGGACAGATCTTCGATCGCGACCTGATCATAATCATTGATCAGCCGCTTGGTCACCTTGTGAAGGA
>DASVKG010000026.1:0-1995 GCA_036385495.1 Anaerolineales bacterium
ATGACAACAAAGTTGTGCGTTTTAATGTGGAGATCCTGATCGTCAAAATAGGGCAGCCGCAAGCTTAACCCACGGTTTAGGCTTTGCTCTGCTGCCCGCGTTTTGATGAGACTAACAATCTCGTTTGTGAGATGATTGGCCAACGCCCGTCCCTGGTTGACCAATTGGCCAAGCATCCCATAGCGCTTCTTTTCAAATTCCTCATCAGCAACCATGTAAGGTGCCAATGAACGGGCGGCAAAAAGGACTGTTAAGAAATGCTGCATTGATGCGACATGAGCTTCCGCCTCCTTGGCTGAACTGACCAATAACTCGCCCTTGTCGCCGAAAGCCACCCACTGTGGGAGGTAGAAGCGCCGCGCTGCAGGCACAAACGGTACCTGGAGGTTGCCGCGACCAGTTTCGTCATTCCCTTCTTCCGCGATGGCGTCTGTAGAGGCAGTAATCGCTGATTCTGTCTCCATCCCATTACTGACAGGGATGGATGGGATGTCATCTTCTTCGACAGGTATATAGGTAACTATTTTTCCTGATGGTAGCATATTTCGAACCATGTGGGTTGCCGAGGCAAAGCGAATCACGCTCGCGGCAATAACAATGGCCTGGTCTCTAGATTGTTCCAATTCGGTAAGTCGCTGGCGAAGTGTATCGTGGACATCCCGCCGGGCTAATTTATCCCTAAAATCACCCACGCGCTGTTCGCGTAATGCCTGCGTTACTGTGAGGGGTTCAGTACCTTTCGTTGCAATGACCCGGTCGGGGAGTGTAAAGTGGACGCGCTGAGCACGTTCAGCATATGCCGCTGCGATCTGGCTCGCCTGGGCTTCGAGGAACCGCTGGACGATGGGCAATTGGGCGTCAAAGAGCGCATTTTGACGGTCGTACTCGAGGCGTAATTGGTTTTCTGGCGTATTCTCGTTTTTTATATTGGGAATATTTACCATAGGTTTATCCTATTTGAACGAAAGCAAAGCTGCAATTATATTAAAATATTCCATTTCAAAGCCTCGCTGATAAGTACATAGGTCCAATTTCGAATTATTATTATAGATTATAACGCGTGTGGCTCAAGCCTCGGGAGAAAATGTATCTATCAGCAGTTTGATGTCTCCTCCAGCTGAGTAAAGAATCGGGCAGGTCGCGCCGTGCATTATATATTCCTGCACTTTTAAGCGAGCTTCATCTGGTGTCCCTGAAGCAGTAATTCTTAAGACCAGATCATCCGGGACAAAATGCTTAGCTTCGTTTATCTGCTCTTTGGTGGCCGGCCACCCCAGTATGGATTGGATTGCTACAACTACCTCTTTAGAGACTCCGCTACCACTAGCTATGTGCGGCTGTTGGGCAAGATACTGGCAGAGAAGCATTTTGGTGGATTCGATTGCCCGGTCGTGATCGTGGTCCACCGAGCAAACGATCAATTGCGGTCGATCAAGATCCTCGAGTTTGCGTCCCGACTTGCGAGCGCCTTTTTCCAAGAGGTCGAGTGCATGATCGTTATGTTCCGGGGATACACAATAATTCAATACCACCCCGTCTGCTATCTCGCCGCATAGTACCAACATCTGGTCTCCGGTCGCCCCAATCATGATCGGGACATTGCGCGGTTCCCGCCGGCCATGAACAACATCCAATTCGATGTTGCTGACATGGATGAACTCACCATCAAAGGAAACACGTTCCATATTTAGAAGGCGTCGCAAAACTGTAATAGTTTCGTGCATAGCTGTCAGTGGTTTGTTGCGGAGGATACCGACGTTTTTAGCCAATGGGTCCCACCAAGCACCGATCCCGCAAATGATGCGATCAGGAGCAAGGTCATCAAGTGTCAGGAAAGTGGATGCCAGTAGTCCAATGTTGCGCGTCCAGTTATTGATGACCGCTGAACCAACTTTAATACGGTTCGTGACCGCTGCGTATGCAGCCATGGGGACAATGGCATCGCGAACCAGCCGCGACTCAGCCTGCCAAACCGCTTCAAAGCCCTGACTTTCA
>DASVKG010000027.1:0-5196 GCA_036385495.1 Anaerolineales bacterium
CTTCGATATTGAGCGGCTGGGAAGGTGCAGAGGTTGAATCAACAGGTGGAATTTCTTCGGAAGGCGCCGGTGTTTCTAGAACCAAATCTCTGCCAGGAGGGGTAAACGGTTTCAGGGGAAGTGTTTCGTTCAGGGCAGGAGAAAGTTCCGGAGGAGCCGAAGCAGCAGGCGGTTCTATCGCCGAGCGCAACCAATCAGGCATATCTTCTAACCGGTTTCCGGGTTTGATTAGGGGCTCTTCATCTTTCACCCCTTGTTTGGCTGCCAGGTTTTCCAGCCAGGCCATGGCGTCATCTTTAATTTTGACCGGTTTGGATTCACCGGTAGGTTTGAAGGGGATATCATTATCCTTCCCGAGCGAAGCAGCTTCTGTCTCGGTATCCTCCTCACCGGCAGGTGGGGACGAAGCAAGCTGACCTGAAGGTGAAGCTGGTGTTTCTTCTGCTTGATTTTCCAATTTTTCGGAAGGTAGGCTCACCGTAGGTGCCGAAGCAGCACTGGCATCCATTTCTTTCAACCAATCGGGGAATACATTTGTCTCCTTTGGAGAGGTTGAGGGTTGTGATAGATCTGGTTTAGGTTCCTCTGCTGCCATAGTCCCGAGTCCATTTAGCCATTCTGGAACATCGCCCTCGTCCGGAGATGAAGGCTTGGCGGGAACCGGTTCAGTTCCAGAATTACCTACAGGTATTTCGGGCGGAGCCATGGACTTTAGCCAGTCGGGGATGTCGGACTTTGCCAGCGGTTCTGCTGGTTTTTGCGCTTCCAATTCCACTGGTTCTTCTGGTGCTTTTCCATTCGATTCTTTCCAACCCACGGTCTGCATCCAATCCGGTATGGATTTATCGTCGCCGGTGCGTACTGTTGCGGTTGTGGACGCTTCCGCTGCCGTAATTGGAGATTGTGCAGCAGGATCGCCGGTAGCCAACCAATCCGGAGTCGGTTCGCTGTGTTTTTCGTCGGCCAACGTAATTCCCAGAGAGGATGCCCAATTCGGTTGTGGCGAGGGAGGGACAGCTCCTGCAATGTATTCCAATCGCTCCAAACTCACAGACGCATCACCCACCTGAGCCGTACTGAAGACGGAGTCGGCAACAAACGAAGAATATGGATCGAGCATATGCAGGCGTTGGCGATAGACCAGGGTGTTTTCAGTTTGCGACCCCTCGGGGATCACATCCACCAGGACGCGCAAAGCATCCAGGCAAAAAGGATATTTCTTAAGCAGGTTGGCAGCAACTTCAGCAGCTTCCACCTTCTGACCAGCACGAAAATATGCGCGCGCCAACATAACCTGCAAGTCAGGCCGGTTTGAATCCTCGGCGAGCACAGCACGAATCTCGGCAATGGCTTGATTATATAGTTCCCCCTGCGAATACATATTAGCGAGTGCGTCCCGGCTCAAACGGATCTTGGGCGGTTCGATGCCATCCCGTCGACCGTAAAGACGGCGGAGTTCGCTTTGGATTGCAGTGTTGGAGGGTTGATCTTCGAAGGCGCGTTCCATGTGCCAAATTCCATCATCAAGTTTGCCTTCATCGTCACGGATAATGCTCATTCCAACATGCGCTACGAAATCATCCGGCACTGCCATTAAAGTACGCTGGAAAATATCGGCTGCGTCTGTATAACGTCGGGCCTCGAGAAAGCTTTTCCCCAGCAGTTTGTATGTCTCAACGTGCATTGGAAATGATTTGAGGATATGCTGGCAATTAGCCACGGCTTCGTCGAGCCGTCCACCCTCTACCATGCTCTCAATTTCACGATTATATAAACGCAGAGATACTTTGGACATAGCGCACTCCTGACTCTATTATGCACTAAACTTTTAGATTATGCAATTACATTTTCTTATAGTATCTGGAAATTTCATTTCCGACCAGATTATTCATAGAATAGAGGCAGTGGAGCTACTGGCTTCCCACTCCACCCAAATGCATCTACGAGGCCTTGCCGCACGGCTGCCTGCTTCACCGGGTCATTTGCATAAATTGTTAGAAGCGGTTCCCCCTTTTCCACATGTTCTCCAACCTTGTGGTTGATAATGAACCCCACTGCATGATCCACCGGGTCACCTTTCACTGCGCGTCCCGCACCCAGCGCCACAGATGCCTCCCCAATCATACGGGCATTGACCCTGGATAGGTCGCCGCTCCGGTCAGAACTCACCACATCGATATATTTCGCTTTTGGGAACTTCCCAGGGTCATCCACAAAAGAAAGGTCTCCCCCCTGTGCGCGGACAAGGACACGGAATTTTTCAAAAGCCGTCCCTGAGGCAAGTACCTTCTCCCCCATCCGTCGGGCAGAATCAAGGTCGTGGGCGCGTCTACCCAGGACCAGCATATGTGCGCTTACTTGAAGGCAGTGCTCCCGGAAATCTGGTGGTCCGCCGCCGTGCAGCGTGTTGATTGCCTCTATGACTTCCAGCGAATTGCCCACTGCCTCACCAAGCGGCTGGTTCATATCCGATAGAAGAGTCACCACTTCACAATCTGCGAGCTTGCCAATGTCAGTCATCAGTCTTGCCAATTTGCGGGCTTCGTCGAGTGTTTCCATGAACGCACCAAGGCCAACTTTGACATCCAACACTATCGCTTGTGCACCGGCAGCGATTTTTTTACTCATAATGGAAGAGGCAATTAGGGGAATGGATTGCACTGTCCCGGTCACATCCCGCAAGGCGTATAATTTGCCATCCGCGGGCGCCAGGTCGAATGATTGCCCGGAAAGGACAATCCCTTCGGTTTTGAGTTGATTCTTGAATTCCTCTGTGGTCAGGTCGACGCGATAACCGGGGATGGATTCCATTTTATCAAGCGTCCCGCCGCTGAAACCCAGCCCGTGACCCGACATCTTGCCGACTGGTAAACCACACGCAACCACAATCGGCAGGACAACCAGGCTCGTTTTATCACCCACCCCGCCGGAAGAATGCTTGTCCATGGCGATATCCACCACGTCCGAAAGATCAAGTATTTCGCCAGAGTGTGCCATTGCCAGGGTAAGATCGGTGGTTTCACGGGCGGTCATATCATTTAACAGGACCGCCATTGCCCAGGCTGATACCTGGTAGTCCGGAATTTCCCCGTGTGTAAAACCATCCACGAAGAATTTAATCTCCTCTCCGGACAATTCCTCTTTTTGACGCTTTTTGATAATAACGTCTATTGCGCGCATCGGATACTCCTGGTCGATTATGCGTATTGTAACGTATTTCAAGAATGAACTTGGCCATTCAAAATTCCTCTCACTGTCTTCCAAACCTGGTCGAACATTTCCACGGTCAGGCGGCCGGTCTGAGTGTTTTGGCGGCTGGGGTGGTAAGAGCAAACCAGCCAGGAACCTGGATGGATTTGATAAACGGCATGATGAGCGAACGATATGGAATGATCCTTGATCGAAAATACGCGCAGGATGCCATCAAAAGCCACGCGTCCCAACGCCACAATGACTTTCGGAGCAATGAGTTCGAATTCCCGTTCCAGGTATGTCTGGCAGTTCACTAATTCCTGCGGAGTGGGTTTGTTATGGGGGGGAACGCAGCGGCAAACAGGCGCCGTGTATAAATTGGGGAGAATCAGCCCGTCATCACGGGAAATAGAATTGGGCTGGGACGCAAATCCAGCTCGAAAGAGGGCTGGGAAAAGGAAGTTGCCCGAGGCGTCACCGGTAAACTGCCTCCCCGTCCGGTTGGAACCATGTGCCCCGGGTGCCAGACCGACTACAAAGACACACGCATGCTGGTCACCAAATCCGGGCACAGGCTTGCCCCAGTATTCCCACTCACGGTAGGCACGTCTCTTCTCACGAGCCACACGCTCGCGCCATTCCACCAAACGCGGACAGAGCCGACAGGACAAGAGTTCACTATTGAGTTCCTGCAAAGTCATCACCAGATTCTACCTTACAACCCACTTGAATCTGGCAATTTTGGAATTAACTTGCTGAAGCAGGTTACAATACTTTGAGATTTTGCGAAAGAGCGCTAAACTTATCGTTAAACAGAGGAGGAAGACATGAAACCATTCCGAAAAAATGTAGCGATTGCGATTGATGGCGGCGGTATACGCGGGGTAATCGTTACGAAAGCGCTATCGATGTTGGAAAGTCAACTTGGCAAACCGGTGCATGAAATCTTCCGTCTGGCAGCAGGGACATCAACCGGGTCAATCATTTCTGCCGGGATCGGGTCCGGATTGACCGCCGCCCAGATGCATCAACTTTATATTACTTTTGGCGAAACGATATTTAAAAAAACCTGGCGGACCTTCTTTTGGCCGCTGACGCGCTTCCGCTTTCCTCATGCACCTCTTGCCAAAGCACTGCGCGAACACATGGGTGACAAGAAAATGGGCGACTTCTGGTCTGCCAACCCAGCCACCGATGTGGTCATCACAACATTCGACCTGCTCGCAAATAAGACCTGCTTCATAAAACCATGGAAGCGGGAATATAAGTATTGGCCGGTCATCCGGGCAGTACTCGCTTCCAGTTCCATCCCAACATATTTTCCCGTTGTGGCAGGCCGCTACGTGGATGGAGGAGTCGGCTCGTATGCCAATCCATGTTACCTGGCAGCCTATGAAGCCCGGTTCTGTCTGAAATGGAACCCTTTGGAGACTACACTCATCAGCCTGGGAACCGGTCGCGACCCAAAAACGGTCAAGCTAGGTCAGCCCGAGCGCTTCATGGCATGGGAGTGGCTCACACCAACCTTGGATGCTTTCTTGACTTCAGCCGACGACCAGCAAGTCCACCTTGTGGATACATTCTTTCAGGATTTGGATTTTCGCCGTTTTCAGGTGGACCTGCAGGAGGCATTCCCCCTGGACGACCCGCATCAGATTCCCAAGCTTGTGGCTTATGGAGAACTAATGGGTAAGAAGATCCTGGCTGACCAGTACGACCGCGCTTTGGGAGTAACACCTGAATTGCCAATAACCAAACGGGTTGTTCCTGTTTAGAAAATAAACATCGCATCCCCAAATGAATAAAAGCGATAGTGCTCGCGTTTGGCAATTTCATAAGCGTGGAGAATTTGTTCACGTCCGGCAAAGGCGCTGACCAGCATGATGAGAGTGGACTTGGGCAGATGGAAATTTGTAATCATGGCATCTACAATCCTGAACTGAAAACCAGGCAGGATATACAAATTGGTCGGCCCACTATAGGACAGGATGCCGTTTTTCCCTG
>DASVKG010000028.1:0-5396 GCA_036385495.1 Anaerolineales bacterium
AACGGTCTTCATCGTCAGAGGGGGCTTTCCCGCCGCCACCCTGTTTCGGGAAATCCAGTCGGCTGTTGCCAGGATGCCGCCGAGATTGTCGGATGGATGTCCCCATTCCGCAGCAAGCCAGGTGTCATTAAAATCAAGCCAGCGGATCATGGTACCAATATTGAAAGCCGCCTGGACCGGATCCAGCTGAAACTGCGTTCCCGGTACTTTGGCACCATTGGGTGTGGTTGTCCCTGGGACGATCGGGCCGAGTAACTTTGTACAAGCCGGATATGACAGCGACTCCAGGCCGCAGCCAAGCGTGTCGATCAGGCAGTCTCCCGCCGTTTCATAAGCTTCCTTCGATTTGATCTTGTATTCGAGCGTATATTTCGCGATATCCACCAGAACCTTATCCGGTTCGGGACGAACGTTGGAAACCTGTGAACCCATGTTATTTCCTGTTTTCAATCGGAACGAACTTCTGGTCTTCCGGTCCGACATAGTTGGCAGCCGGGCGGATAATTTTGTTGTCGATACGCTGTTCAATGATATGCGCCGCCCAGCCGGTGATCCTTGCCATGACAAAAACCGGGGTGAACATTGCGGTCGGAATTCCCATCATATTGTAGGAAACGGCTGAGAACCAGTCGAGATTGGGGAACATTTTTTTTGCATCCCACATCACTGATTCAATCCGCTCGGCAACTTCGTACTGTTTCATATCGCCGATATCATTTGATAAGGCGAGGGATACTTCCTTGATAATCTTGTTGCGTGGATCGGAAATGGTGTAAACCGGGTGCCCGAAACCGATAATGACTTCCTTTTTTTCGAGGCGAGCGCGTATGTCGGATTCGGCTTCATCAGCACTTTTGTAGCGTTTCTGAATATCGAGAGCTACTTCATTGGCTCCGCCGTGCTTCGGTCCCCGCAGAGCGCCGATGGCGCCGGTGACGGCCGAATACATATCCGCCCCAGTGCCGGCAATGACCCGCCCGGTAAATGTGGAAGCGTTAAATTCATGTTCAGCATAAAGGATCAGGGAAGTGTGCATGGACTTGATCCACAAGTCGGAAGGTTTTTCCCCATGCAGTAAATGCAGGAAATGCGCGCCGATGGAATCGTCATCGGTTTCCACGTCGATGCGGCGTCCGGAATGGCTGAAATGATGCCAGTAAAGCAGCATGGAAGGAAAACAGGCCATTAACTGGTCAGCAATGTCGCGCGCGCCGGCAAGATTGTGATCATCTTTTTCAGGCAGAGCGACACCCAGCGCGGAACAACCGGTTCGCATGACGTCCATCGGATGAGCCGCGGCTGGAATTTGTTCGAGTATATTTTTTACGATATTGGGTAGGCCGCGCAGGGAGCGAAGTTTACGTTTGTAGTTAATCAATTCGGAGCGTGTCGGCAATTTTTCATGGATCAGCAGGTATGCAATTTCCTCGAATTCGCACTGATCGGCAATATCCAGGATGTCAAAGCCGCGATAATGCAGGTCATTTCCGGAACGGCCAACGGTACAAAGTGCCGTGTTGCCGGCTGGAACACCGGAAAGTGCAACTGACTTTTTCGGCTTGAAACCCGGGTCCGGGGTTTGATTCGTTTCCATTATTGTTTCGCTCCTTTTGAGAATAATTCGTCGAGCTTATTTTCGAAGCTGTGATATTCGAGAAAATCATATAATTCCGCGCGAGTCTGCATCAAGTCAATTACCTGTTTTTGTGATCCGTCCTTGCGAATCGCCTGGTAGACCGCAAGAGCTGCTTTGTTCATGGCGCGAAAAGCCGACAATGGATATAAAACGAGACTGACACCGACCGAATCAAGTTCCTTGATCGTGAACAAAGGTGTGGAACCAAATTCCGTGATATTTGCCAACACCGGCACCTTGACGGCCTCAACGAATTTCTTGTACATAGAAAGATCGGTCACGGACTCAGGGAAGATCATGTCGGCCCCGGCCGCAACACAGGCTGAGGCCCTGTCGATGGCAGCCTCCAATCCCTCCACAGCCAGCGCATCCGTCCTCGCCATGATCACGAATTGCTCATCAGTTCGCGCGTCTACCGCGGCTTTTATCCGATCCACCATTTCATCTTTCGGTACGAGGGCTTTGCCGGGACGATGTCCACAACGCTTGGAAACTACCTGGTCCTCAATATGACATCCGGCGGCGTCGAACTTGATAAGCGCCTTGATTGTCCTGGCTATGTTGAATGCACCGCCGAATCCCGTGTCAATGTCAACAAGCAGCGGCAGATCACAAACGTCAGTGATCCGGCGTAGATCGGTGAGAACATCGTCGAGAGTTGAAATTCCCAGATCAGGTAATCCCAGGGAACCGGATGCAACCCCACCGCCGGAAAGGTAGATGGCTTTGTAACCTGTACGCTTCGCCATGAGGGCATGGTAAGCATTAATTGTTCCAATGACTTGCAGTGGTTTTTCGTGTACAAGCGCCTGGCGCAGTTTTGCCCCGGGAGATTTGGCTGGTTTCATATTTTCTCGCTAATTGAGACGGACTATCAACCAATTTCATGCATTGTCCGCACATTGAATCGGGAGATTTATTTTTTGGCGATTCCTCTTTGCTTGTCAAAGAAGGAATTGTCCCTGTTTTCTGGTAAATAAACTGATTTTTTAAAACTTAAAGTAGTAAAAAGCGGGAGAAGGTTCCGTATCAGGGTTATCTAAGTATACCATTCCCATGATTTTTATGAAATTATCGCGTTGTTCGGAGATAGCTTGTTGTGTTTTGACAATAACGGGTCATATTCCTTTTTTGGTCAATAAAATCCCCGAATGGATTATTTTAATAGTGGGCCCGGCAGGATTCGGACCTGCGAACAAACTATAATAAGCCCAGCGGTCTTTGAGAATGCTCAACCGGTCGAACCAATGAAAATGAAATCAGCACAGGAGTAACAGACGATCAATTCCAACCGATCTGAAACCAGCCGTCTGAATGCCAACCCAAATCCGAAGCATTTCAGTTATAAAGTTTTAGGTATGCTCTCCTGGGGCGTGCTTATTTTTTGCTTCGTCAGCCTTGCGGCAGCGAGGCGCCTCCTGCTGGATGCGGCGCGTGTTGTTGCCATTTATATGATGGTCCGCTTCATTGCTTTCACGATCTTTTACCTGGCGGGACTGGTTGAAATCCGGGCGACGGAAAAGCGGGCCAGCGGCTGCCCACTCCGGGGTCTTTCGAGGGATGAGATCGCCCGCTACCAGGCAGTCCAGCACCTGGTGGTGCTCCCAAATTTAAATGAGCCGGAGGGGATATTAAGCCGAACTCTGCAGTCGTTGAGCGTGCAGGCGGGGGCGCGCGATAACATCACGGTAGTATTGGGCATGGAAGAGCGAGAGTCCGAGGCCGGGGATAAGGCCGAAACCCTGATGGCGAAGTACAAATGCAGTTTTTATCGCTTAATGGCCGCCTTCCACCCCTCCAACCTTCCCGGCGAGGTTACCGGCAAAGGGACGAACGAAACCTGGGCAGTCCGCTGTGCCCGCGAGGAACTGGTGGACCATATGGGCATTTCGCCAAGCCAGATCGTGGTGACGGCAGTCGATTCGGATTCGATCATCCATCCCCACTATTTTGCCGAACTCACCCGCCAGTTTGCGGCCGATCCCCGCCGCTATTCCCTGGTCTGGCAGGCTCCCATTCTCCTGGATAACGAACTCTGGCACACCAGCGCCGTGATCCGGCTGATGACCTTTTACACCAATGCGATCACCACCGGCGATACCTTCAATCCCTGGGAAGCCAAATTCTCCTACAGCACCTACTCGCTCAGCTTGAAACTGCTGGAAGAGGTGAATTACTGGGATCCCACCATCATCGCTGAAGATGTGAACATCTTCATGCGGGCCTTTTTCAAGAAAGGCGGGTTGGCCTACGTCCAGCGCATCTCCCTGCCGGTACACGGCAACCCGGTCTACGGGGCAAACCTGTGGCACGCCATGGGCATCTTCTATACCCAAAAAGTGCGCCAGGGTTGGGGAGGTGCGGAGATCGGTTACCTTTTCCAGAAATGGAATTATCCGCCGGGAGCGCCGTTTTTCTATAAACTTGGACGGCTTCTAAAGCTAATCCACGACCACCTATTTTTCTCCACCGCCGGCTTTATCGTCAGCCTGGGCACGGTGCTTTCGATCATACTCGATCATACTGCCGTCATCACCCTTCCGCCGGCCAGTTTCAGCCCGCTGCTGTTCATCATGCTTAACTTGTTGGGCGGTTCTGCCCTGGTGGTGGTCTGGTTTGCCGAGCGAGTGCGCCTGAGCCGGGGTTGGACAGACTGGAGCCTTAAAACCCTGGCGGGCGAGATCGTGGCGTGGGTCTTTTTCCCGGTGCTGTTTTTCCTGCTGATGAACCTGCCGGGCCTGCAGGCTCAGACCGGGATGTTACTGGGACAGCCCATACCCTTCAACCGCACGCCAAAGGGGATAAATTCAAAAATCGGGGAGTAGAGCAGCCTGTCCGAATCCGGTGCAGGAGGTTTTCAAGCAACCCTCAACGCAGGGGGATTCCAAATTGTCTTCTTTTCATTTTCCATTGAATGTGGAAATTATTCAGAATGCAGCAGTTGAGCCAGGTTTAAATGGCTCAGCCACCAGGCCGGTAAAAGGCTGCCAGCGAGTATGATCAGAGCGACCCAGCCGAGGCCGGGGAGCAGGATCCCAGGCTCCAGGCGCGGGACGATCGTGAAGCTGGAGACGGTCAGACGGATGCTTAAGGTAAAAGCCAAGGTGAACAAGCCGCCCAGCAGGAGGCCGAGCAGGGTGATCCCGCCCGCCTGCGCGAACAGATACCCCACCAGCGAGCGAGTGGAAAAACCGCAGGTGCGCAGGATGGCGATCTCGCGCCGGCGCAGCCAAGCCAGCCGCCAGAGAACATTGGCGAGAGCCAGGGAGGCGGCAATCCCCAAAGCCAGGGAAACAAACTGCCACATGTTGAGCATGGGCTGAACCTGTGCGGCGATGAGACGCAGGTCCTGGCCTTTTTGCGTCACGGAGAGACCCCCGGGGAGGTTCCCGCCAGCGTGCAGGATGCCTTCATCCGGGATGATATAAACGGATACATCCTGCCCCCATCCCAGCAGAGCCTGGGCGTCAGCCAGCGAAATCCAGGCCTGGTTGTCCATATATGTGCCATTCTGGAAGATCCCCACGACGTTAAAATTTCGGCCTCGCAGGGAGATCACATCGCCTGACTTGAGATGCTGCCTCCCGGCCAGAAGCAACCCGACCATGGCCAGACGGGAGGGGTCGCCTGGCTGCAGGCGGCGCCCGGAGAACATGGAGAAGGTTTCCAGGCGAGTATATTGCGCCAGGTCGATGCCGCGCAGAAGTGTGGCGTTCTGTATGGAAGTGCCCGTCACGGCATGGATCTCCGGGATGATCAT
>DASVKG010000029.1:0-2916 GCA_036385495.1 Anaerolineales bacterium
ACACCTTTTTATGACTTGAGCCGGCAGAACAGGGAGTATTACGAAGAACTGCTGCAGAGTTTCTGGATCAAGTTTAACAACCAGCCTGCCCCTCCCAAAGTGGGCGTGACTGCTGCCGAAAGCGGCACCTATACCGACTTCGCCCAGATCAATATCGGCGGGATGCTGAGCGATGGCTCTGACGGGGTTAATGAGGTTTCTTACTTGATCCTTGATGTAATCGAAGAGATGCGGCTGCTCCAGCCTTCCTCATCCATCCAGGTCAGCAGGAAGAATCCCGACAAGTTCATCAAGCGCGCAGCCAGGATCATCCGGACCGGGTTTGGCCAGCCATCCGTCTTCAACTCCGACCTGGTTGTGCAGGAAATGGTTCGGGTGGGTAAATCCCTGGCGGACGCACGGGATGGCGGGACGAGCGGGTGCGTGGAAACGGGGGCCTTCGGCAAGGAAGCTTACATCCTGACCGGATACTTCAACATCCCGAAAATCCTGGAACTGACCTTGCACGACGGGCTTGACCCGCGCAGCGGACGTCAGCTCGGGCCCCATACCGGAGACCCAAAATCGTTTGCCGTCTTCGATGACCTGTTCACTGCCTTCGAGAAGCAGATGCTGCATTTCCTGGATGTCAAGGTGCGCGGCAACAACGTCATCGAACGGCTGTACGCGGCGTACATGCCGGCTCCTTTCCTTTCGCTGTTGGTGGATGATTGCATCCTGAAGGGCAGGGATTATCACGATGGCGGTCCGCGCTACGACTCCTCATATATCCAGGGTGTAGGCATGGGGACCATCACCGACTGTCTGTCTGCCATCAAGACTCATGTCTTCGAGCGGAAGACGATGACAATGACAGAATTGCTTGGCCTGCTGGATTCTGATTTTATCGGCCACGAGCGTGACCGCCTGATGTTGATCAATAAAACCCCCCGTTATGGCAACGACGAGGATGCAGCCGATGACCTGCTGGTGCGCGTTTTCGAGGTTTACTTCAATGCCATTGACGGACGGAAAAATACCCGCGGCGGTGAATATCACATCAACCTCCTGCCCACCACCTGCCATATCTACTTCGGTTCAGTGACCGGTGCAACTCCCGACGGACGGCGCGCCTGGTCGCCATTATCAGAGGGCATTTCACCGGTCCAGGGCGCGGACCGGGGCGGGCCGACCGCCGTGCTCAAATCGGCTGCCAAATTGGACCACGTCCGCACCGGCGGCACGCTGCTTAACCAGAAGTTCACGCCCGCCCTGCTTGCAGGCGAAGCCGGCCTCGATGCGCTGGTGAGTCTCATTCGCTCGTATTTCAAACTGGACGGACACCACATCCAGTTCAACGTTGTGGAAGCAGAAACCCTGCGCAAGGCACAAAAGAATCCAGAGCAGTACCGCGATCTGATAGTCAGAGTTGCCGGTTATTCGGATTACTTCTGCGACTTGAGTGAGGCTTTACAGGAAGAGATTATTGCCCGCACTGAACAGCAGGGGTTTTAAGTTCCCTTAGTTGGGGTCCCTTCCAGAAAAATAACCTATAATAAATTTTAATATAAGGAAGGAAACGCCATGAAACGATTATTTTATTCCATTGCCATGCTGTCCGTTCTGATGTTCGCTTGCAGCATCCCATCCATACCGACCTTACCCGCTGCCACACTATCGCCTGTTGCAACCAGTTCCCCTGTGACTACCAACACGCCAATAATTACTAACACACCGATAACTACCAACACGCTTGTGCCAACTGAACCAGCAGCGCAGTCCACGAACGTCTCCTGTAATGAACTGGCATTCTACCTCGACCCGGCGCTGGCGTCAGGTTATAACTGCGAAACCATCCCGGAAAGCACCGATGCAATGGAAGTCACTCCGCAATACACCAAAATTACCTTGCAGGGGTATGTACTCTCCGACAAATTTTTCGAAGCCAACCTTTCAATTTTCCCTGTCCAGCGTTACACCGAACTTCAACCGGAAAATATTCCCGGGATGGTATCCGATCTGCAGACCCTGATCGGCGGCGGTGCAGCCGGTGTTACCCTGCCGTTGCTGCCAATCTTTAACGCTGCCCAGATATTCCATGCACAGTATCAGGCGGTTCCATTTGTCAGCGGTGGCGGCATACGCTATATAACCCTGTACGCGCAATATTTTGCACCAATTAACAACCACGACCTGTTTTATGCCTACCAGGGACTCACCAGCGATGGACTTTACTGGGTGTCGGCGATCCTGCCCATCAACAATCCCATCCTGCCAGACAACGGCGACAACCCGCCTGGCGGTTTGAGTTGGGATGAATTCAGCAGCAACTATACGCCATATCTAACTGATATAACCAGCCAATTGAATTCCCAGACTTCCAACAGTTTCACCCCCACACTGGCAGCGCTAGATGCGCTGGTTGGCAGTATCACGATCCAGCCGTAACTACCCCACCTGTGTAACGATGGTCCGCTTTGCACCCGCGGAACTGAGCGCCCTAGCCACGGCCGGGGCGTTCTCTTTCTCAACCAGTGCGATCATATTCCCACCGCGGCCGCCACCAGATAGTTTAGCTCCCAGCGATCCAGCATTGCGCGCTGCTTCCACCAGTTGGTCCAATTCCACGCAGGATACGGTCATCTCTTGCAAGAGAGCGTGATTGGCATTCATTAACCTGCCCAGTTCAGCGACATCGCCTCGCTCGATGGCCTGGCGAGCATTCCAGACGATCTCCCCCACCTTGGTGAACACCTTTTCCCAGCGAGGTTTGTTGGCTTGCCAGAGCCTTCGCACAGCACTCACGGATTCTTTCGTTGGGGCTGAGATGCCGGTGCTGCCAATCATGATCGTGAATGGCGCCCCTACGTGGAATGTTTTGATGGGTTTTGTTTTGATGAAATAAACCGGTTTACCGAAAGTTACGACGGTATTGTC
>DASVKG010000030.1:0-2411 GCA_036385495.1 Anaerolineales bacterium
GCGCAATTGACCTGAGAATAACTGCCGAACGCAACTTGAGCGGATGTGGCAGTTTCATATTGGCTGCATCCGCCGCCACCGTTCGACCAGCCCGTCTCGCTCGCAAGAGTCCCATTAGAATCGAATGTCAACAACGTACCACCGACCGAGATCACGTTGGGCGAGGCAGAGGGGTATTCCGCTGGAAGTCCGGCATCTCCTGAGGAAACGAAAAAGGAAATACCTGATCTTGCAAAGTGTGGGTCGTACGTATTTTCCCCGGAGAACTCACTACCACCCCAACTGTTGCTCACATATTTGGCATGCGCCGAAGCATAGTCTTCGGCAGCCAAAAGGTTGGTGAAACTGTTGCTGCTGGCTTCCACAAGCAGGATTTTCGCACCGGGTGCGATCGCATGCGCCCATTCAATATCAAGCGCGATCTCAAGTCCCCAGCCTGAATTATAGCGAGGGAATTTTGTCCCGCCCGTCTGATTCACCTTCGAAAAGCAACCATTGGAGGTTGTGCAGGCCGGGAGTCCAAATTGCTGACTGAAAACATTCAGGTCCTTCTCGGCAGTTGGCAAGTCATATGCATCTACAATCCCGACTGTCATTCCTGTGCCGACAGTGGGGCTTGCGGAGAATCCATAAGCCGCCTTCATCATGGCCGGAGTAAGGCCGACCGGGGAGTTACTGGCATTCGGGAATACCCATGCGTGGCAATGCGTATCGCCGGGTGCGGCAGGACCAGGACAAACGGGTTTGGCTCCATTCCCATTGCCCGGATCAGCCGAAGAAGCGGCCTGAACAGTCCCATTGAAAGAAAACGAAGACAACAGGACAGCAACCAGAATAAGATAGGTCAAATTCCTGGATTTCATTTTTTTGACTCCTTTGGTGGGATATTTGGATATTTATAGCAATATTTATAGCATTAAGTCCTAACCATTAAATTAGGATTCGGTTAGAAAACATCAAATATGTGCAGGGGGAATGTTAATAAAGACCACAACCTCAAATATTAGGAGGTTGTGTCTATAGATATTCCTTTAATTGTCTCGCCCGCCTCGGGTGGCGCAGGCGCCGTAACGCCTTGCCTTCGATCTGCCGGATACGCTCCCTGGTCAGGCCGAACTTCTCTCCCACTTCCTCCAGGGTAAATGGGGTGCCTGTATCCAGCCCGAAACGCAGGCGCAGGATGCGCGCCTCGCGCGGTGTTAGCGTACCCAGCACCTCATCAATCTTTTCTTTGAGCATGGACTGGAATACACTTTGCATGGGTGTGGGAGTCAATTCATCCTCAATGAACATCCCCAGCTCGGACTCCTCATCATCCCCCACAGGACTCTCCAAGGATAGCGGCAGCCAGGAAACCTGGAGGATCCATTGAACTTTTGGCAGGTCCAGCCCCAGTTCCGCCGCCAACTCTTCCAGAGTGGGGACGCGTCCCAATCGCTGTTCCAGGTCGTGGGTCGCCTTGTAGGTCTGCCGGATACGGTCGCTCATATGGACCGGAACACGGATGGTGCGTGACTGGTCAGCAATGGCACGCGTGATGGTCTGCCGGATCCACCAGGTGGCGTAGGTCGAGAATCGGAAGCCTTTATGGACATCGTATTTCTCAACCGCCTTCATCAAGCCCAGGTTCCCTTCCTGGATCAGGTCCAGGAAAGGCACGCTGCGCCCCATGTAACGCTTGGCAATACTGACTACCAGGCGAGTATTGGCCTTGATGATGTGCTCGCGGGCCAATATCCCGTCTTGCACGAGGGCCTCCAGCCGCCGCCGCTCCAAGGTCCGAGCGCGGCCGGGGGTGCGCAGCAAATCGCCTTTCGCTTTGCGACCATCCTCGATGCGGACGGCAATCTTGAATTCTTCGTCCGCATTAAGCAGCGGGACACGCGACATTTCCTTAAGATACATCCCCACCGAATCATCACCTAAGGATTCGCTGACAACCGGTTCTGGTTCTATCAACGGTTCCAGGCCCGGGAAGGTAACCAGGTCAGCAGGAGGTGTTTCGGATGCTTCGGGGTCCACCACATCTACCCCCCGGTGACGTAAAGCCAGCATGATGACCGAAAGCCGCTCGGCATCCTCCCCCACTTCGGGAGAAAGTTCCAGAAGGTCATCGGTAGTCAAATAGCCCTGCACGGAAGCTTTCTCCAGGAGCAGGCTCAAAACTTCACGGTTGCGATGTCTTCGGTCAAGTGGCGTCATTTATTACCCTCCTCGCCAGGTGCATCCTACTTCAACAGGTCTTTCAACGCCGCAAATGACGATGCGGGCTCAGGCCGGTGGCCGCAGTCAGTCAGGTTCAGGTTCTCACCGCAGACCGGGCACAGACCTTTACATTCCGGTTTACACATTGGGTTGATGGGGAATTCGAGCAAAGCATATTCACGCAGTAAGGGTTCCAGATCAATTTG
>DASVKG010000031.1:0-33976 GCA_036385495.1 Anaerolineales bacterium
TTTCCCTACGCCAATATGACAATTCTGTGACCATTTTCAGCACAATAAGTGGGGGAAGGTGGGGGGTGTGCGGCGGAGCCGCCCGCATACCCTGCATTTCCCAGTTTGTTGAGATGTAACCAGGTTATCTGTTTCCGGAGTGTTCCATGCCCTCCTTTGCCATTGAAACCGAAGAATTAGGACGGATCTACAAGATTCGCGGCACAAAAAAAGAAAAAGCCATCCGTAAAGAGCTGGTTGCACTGGCAAATGTTAATCTAAAAATTGAACAAGGTGAACTTTTCGGCCTGCTCGGACCGAACGGTGCGGGAAAAACCACCCTGATCAAGATTCTCACCACGCTGCTTGCCCCCACCACCGGTCGGGCACGCGTTGCCGGGCATGACGTGATCGCTGCACCGCAGCTTGTCCGCCCGTGCATCAACATGGTTTCGGGCGGCGAGTCATCAGGTTACGGCCTTTTGACGGTGCGCGAGAATCTGTGGATGTTCTCACAGTTTTACGGCGTCCCATCCAAGGAAGCCTACCAGCGTATTGACGGGCTGCTGAAGCGCGTTGGAATTTTTGACCGACGGCACACCAAATCGTCGGATCTTTCAACTGGTCTGCGTCAGAAAATGAATATCGTGCGCGGCTTCATGACCGACCCGGAGGTGTTGTTCCTCGATGAACCGACTCTCGGCCTGGACGTGGGTGCCTCGCGCGAAGTCCGCAGCCTGATCCGCGAGTGGCTCGACGAGGATAAGTCCCGTACACTGCTGCTGACCACACATTACATGGTCGAGGCGGATGAGTTGTGCGACCGGGTTGCCATTATCAACCAGGGCCGGGTGCTGGCCTGCGATACGCCGGCAGTATTGAAGCAGGGCTTGCAGAAGGATGCCGTTTTTGAGATCGAAACCAGCCCCCTGAACGGTCTGTCGGTTGCGAAACTGGAAACCCTGCCCGGGATCCACAAAGTGACCTGCCAGGAAGCGGACGGGAGTGCCACGTTGAACTTCATCCTGAAAGAAGAGGCGATATTGGCTGTCGTCATCAACACCCTGACCGCCGCGAATGTCAAGATCATGAAACTATCCAAGCACGAACCAACGCTCGAAGACGTGTTCGTGACCCTGGTGGGGAAATCGATGGCAGATATGGAACAGGGAGTAGCAAGTGAATAGGCCGAATTCAGACGGCAGGAAAAAGAACAGGGGCGGGCGGTTGTTCTGGCAGTCGGTGATTGCACGCTCTTATCCGCGTATCATCGGCCAGCAGCGAGAGAAGTCATGGATGTTCTTCGACGTAATCATGCCGCTCGGATCGGTGATCGCCTACGTACTGGTCTACCGCGCCCTCAACGCACCCGAGGAGTATGTAGGGTTTGTAGTGATCGGCGGGGCCATGACCGCCTTCTGGATGAACGTTCTTTGGAGCATGTCCAGCCAGTTGTACTGGGAAAAAGAGCAGGGCAACCTGGCACTTTATATCATGGCACCCAACTCAATGATGTCCATCCTGCTGGGTATGGCATTAGGCGGCTTGGTTGCCACCATCCTGCGCGCGTTGGCAATCATCCTGCTTGGCTCGCTGCTATTTGGCGTGCATTATGTAGTGGTTAACCCATTCGAGTTGCTTGCAGTTTTTTCTCTGTCAATGGTTGCCTTATACGGGATGGGAATGATGTTTGCCTCGGCTTTCCTGCTATTTGGGCGCGAGGCTTGGGCCGTCTCGGATATGATTCAGGAGCCGGTCAACCTGATTTCCGGGTTTTATTTCCCGATCAAATCGCTTCCGTTCTGGATTGCGGCCGCGGCTTCGGTCATCCCGCTCACGCTTGGCATGGATGCCATGCGGCAACTGGTCTTCCCGTCCGGGATTCGGTTCGGTTTTCTATCAACACAGCTTGAAATCATCGCCCTGTCTGTGCTGAGTGTGGGCTTCCTGGTGGGGGCAAAGCTTCTGCTGGATTACACTGAGAAACTTGCCATCCGCGAGGGGCGGGTGACTGAGGCACGCAGGTAGGTATGTCAAATACTACTTCTGAAGCTACCCGATCCGAAGTGTGGCGTTCTTTCAAGATCGCTGCGTGGCTGGGCTGGCAAATCACGTCCAACTGGACCGACCCGTTCCTGTTTATGGTCTATTCCATCATCCGGCCAATCGCGCGTGCCGCCATTCTGGTTGTGATGTACGGCGTCATTACGCAGGGCAATTTCTCCAATCCACTTTTCCCTTACATTTACCTGGGCAATGCCTTTTATACCTACGTTTTCACGGTGATGAACGGAGTATCGTGGGCGGTGATCGATGACCGCGAGCACTATAAGACGCTCAAATACATGTATGTCGCTCCCATCCGAATTCCCATCTACCTTCTGGGACGCGGGGTGGCAGGCTTTTTTACCGCCTCGCTTTCGGTTTTCATCACCATACTGGCCGGGGTGTTGTTCCTGCATGTATCCTTCGACCCGTTGCAGGCCAACTGGCTGCTGTTCTTCGTCACCTTGTTTATCGGTGTCATCATGCTGGCCATGATGGGACTGGTGCTGGGGGCAGTAAGCCTGCTGGTGGTGCGTCACTCCGGCTTCCTGGCTGAGGGTGTCAGCGGTGTGCTGTTCATTTTCAGCGGGGCTATCTACCCGCTGGAGGTACTACCGAAATGGCTGCAGCCGGTGGGGTTTGCCATCCCCATCACTTACTGGCTGGAACTGATGCGCCGGTCGCTGATCGGGAATGTGGCCCAGGCTTTTCCAACCTTGGCTCGCTTCAGCAACATGGAATTACTTGCCATCCTGGTTGGGCTTTCTGTCTTGTTCGGAACAATTTCAGTCTTTGTATTCCGCACCTGCGACCGCCTGGCGCGCGAACGCGGCTTGATCGACCGCACAACCAATTACTAGGTGCTTCCCGGGGCACTTTTATTATTTTGAGAGGTGACACGATGGAAAAACTTTACATCGGTCAGACCGGCAAGACCCCGTTGGGAAAGTTTTGGCTGGCAGCTTCGGACCTCGGGCTGGTGGCGGTGGAATGGGGCCAGACCCAGGCAGAATTTGATGCCTATCTCACCAAGCGATTCAAGCGGACAGCGGAGTATGTTCCGGAGTACATCCGCGAATCCGCTACACAATTGATGGAATACTTATCCGGTCAACGGCGGATTTTCACCATGGTTATTGATTGGACAGTACTTCGCCAATTCCAGCAGTCTGTATTGCATGCCACCTTTGAAATCCCTTACGGTGAGACACGCACTTACAAAGAAATTGCCGGGTATATTGGCAAGCCGCGCGCACCACGGGCCGTCGGCCGGGCTGAAGCCACCAATCCGATGCCGCTGGTCATCCCGTGTCACCGTGTCATCGGCATGGATGGGAAGTTACACGGCTACGGCATGGTGGAAGGAATAAAGACGAAGGCCTGGCTGCTAAAGCTGGAAGGGGCAATGATCGCCTGAAGGGCAAGCCAGGTTGGGCAGGTGTCAGGCACTTGCCCTGATTGTTTGTCCTTGCAAAACATTCTCCATTCGGTTATCCTTGTTGCCGGGAGTGGTTAGGTCCCGGAGGGCCTCCCGGTCTTCAACACCGGTGGCGGGTCGCGTTGCGGGCCGCGGTGGGTTCGACCCCCATTCACTCCCGCCTATTTTTATGGACGATAGATAGCTGTCTATCAACCGTTATCTATCATCCATTGTTCTACTTACAGGTGAGAAAATGACTATTCCTGAATCTGAGATCCTGACGTCTGTCGTCTCACGCGTCTTCCGCATTGATGAGGTCACCCTCGGCGACCCCAAGAAGGGTTATTTCCTGCGCTATCGGGGCGAATTGACCCGCGACTCGATCGAAGCCTATGACCAGTTGGCTGCAGCCCTTCTCCAGTACGATATCACCCCGCTCTTCCGCGTTGAGGACAAGCGCCAGACCGTCCTGTTGGTACATGGCACCATCCATCCCAAGCCGGGACGAACCTGGATCAACGTGCTTCTTTTCGCTCTGACCGTCTTGAGCGTGCTTTTAGCCGGGGCTATATACAGTTATTCCGGCCCCTTCCCGAACGATATCCTCGGCCAGGTTTGGACACTGCTCACACACCTGTGGGTCGGCTGGCCATTCGCGGTCAGTTTGTTGGCCATCCTGCTGGCGCACGAGTTCGGGCATTATTTCGTGGGGCGGGCGCGCGGTGCGGCGGTCTCGCTGCCATACTTCATCCCCCTCCCGTTGAGCCCCCTGGGAACTATGGGCGCATTCATCCAAATGAAGCAACTCCCCAAAAACAAGAGGGCTCTGTTCGACCTGGCCATCGCCGGTCCCCTTGCCGGGCTAGTGGTTGCCATCCCGATTTTACTGTTTGGGTTGTCCCAATCCAAGCTGACCACCGTTACAGCGGTTCCGGGCAGTTGGTCTGAAGGCAATTCCCTGCTATACCTGCTGGCGAAATTCGTCGTTTTCGGAAAGCTCCTGCCAGCTTCACCCAACCTTTCCGGAGTACCTTTGCTGCTTCACTGGATCAGCTACTTTTTTATCGGCCAGCCATCGCCGGTCGGCAGCCTGGATGTTATGATCAACCAGGTGGCCTGGGCTGCATGGGCCGGGCTGCTGGTCACCTTCCTGAACCTGATCCCGGCCGGCCAGCTAGACGGGGGACACGTGATCTTTACCGTATTTGGTAAGCGTGTCAACCTTATCCTCCCTGTCATCCTGGTTGCCACTGTCCTGCTCGGTTTCTTCTGGAGCGGATGGTGGTTGTGGGCATTCCTGATCTTCCTGCTTGGCCGTTCCCATGCCGAACCTCTCGACCAGATCACCCAGCTTGGTTCCTCCCGAAAAGCCCTGGCGGTGCTGATGCTGGTGATATTCCTGCTCGTCCTGATGCCCGTCCCCCAGGTGATCTTCTAGATGCCCATCCGAGCACTTCGTTCTCTGATGCTATTACTGCTTGCATTGCTGATGCTTTCCGCTTGCAGCCCGGGCTCCTCCACTCCTCCTGCCTCGACCCCGGGCCTGTCTACAATGACCGGGACGACCGGCCCCACCTCTACCATCACCCCAACCCAGACACCACCCATCACTGTGGACCCGGCGTCTTTACGCGGGCTCAGCCTCCAGGTCTGGCATGCCTTCTCAGGAGGAGCCTATGGCGTTTTTGACGACCAGGTTGCCCAGTTCAATGCCATCAACGAATGGGGCATTGTGGTCACCCAGACCGGTTATGGAGACTATACGACCCTGTTCGATGCAGTCACTTCTGCCATCGAAACCGGAGGGACCCCCGACCTGGTAGCCGCGTTGCCAGAGCAGACGCTTTCGTGGGACGCTTCCGGTTCGATCGTGGATCTGTCCCCCTATCTCAGCGACCCGGTTTGGGGCCTGGGCAGTGAAGTTGTCGCCGATTTTCCGCCGATCTTCCTGGCTCAGGACTACCTGGATGGTAAGCAGTTGGGCATCCCGGCGCAGCGTTCGGCCCGCTTCCTGTTCTACAACAAGACCTGGGCGCGCGAACTGGGCTTTGATAACCCGCCTGCAACCGCTGAGGAGTTCCGTCAGCAGGCCTGTGCTGCCAATGCCTCTTTCCGCACCGATGCCAACCCGCAGAACGATGGCTATGGCGGCTGGATTGTGGACACGGATTGGCAAACGACGTATTCCTGGCTGCTGGCCTTCGGCGGTGGGGTAATAAATGGGAATGCCTATGGTTTCCATACTGACCCGAATTTGGCCGCCCTGCAATTCCTGAAAGGCATGTACGATGAAAACTGTGCCTGGCTTGCCACGGATCCCGATAATTCCAAAGTCATTAGCCAGGGACCATTTTTCGATCAGTTCGCCGGGCGTTTAGCACTGTTCGTCAGCGGCAACCTGGCCGAGGTTCCCATGGCGAACGGATCCATGTCCCGGGCAAAAAACACGGACGAATGGATGCTGTTGCCCTTCCCCGGCACCAGCAGGAGCGTGCTGGTTACCTACGGTCCGTCATACAGCTTGCTGAAATCCACGCCGGAGAAACAACTGGCGGCCTGGCTGTTTGCGCGCTGGCTGCTCTCGCCGGAAAACCAGGCCCAGTGGGTGAAAGCGACCGGGCTTTTCCCTCTTTTCCATTCTGTCCTTGACATGGTCGGCCCATACCGCAGCGCCTCCCCGCAATGGGACGCGGCTGTAGGCGACCTGTCCGTGGCTCAGGGGGTACCTCAACTGGCCTCCTGGCGGAAGGTGCGCTATTTGCTGGAGGATGGGATGAAAGTTATTTTTCAAACCGACCTCCCGGTGGATCAGCTCCCATCCATCCTGGCAGAGATGGATTCCACCTCAAAAGAACTAAACAATCCATAAACAGGATGACTAAAATATCGAAATTCTATGTGGTTTGGAAAGGGCGCAAGACTGGAGTATTCTCCAGTTGGGATGCATGTGCCGCGCAAGTACAGGGATTTACCGGTGCACAGTACAAGTCGTTTACCAGCCGCCGCGCCGCCGAGCAGGCTTTCGGGGGAAAGTATGCCCCCCATGTTGGTAAACCTGTGTCCAGCGGGGATTGGTTGTTCGCTCCCAACCCACCGGTGACCGAAAGTATTGTGGTGGACGCGGCCTGTTCCGGCAGTCCCGGACGGTTGGAATACCGCGGCGTGGACCTTCGTTCTGGGAAAGAGATCTTCCGGAAAGGGCCCTACGAAAACGGCACCAACAATGTCGGTGAATTTTTGGCAATTGTTCATGCACTGGTAATGCTCAAGAAAAAAGGAGGCGCGGTGCCCGTCTACTCGGATTCGGAAACCGCCATTGGCTGGGTGAAAGCGAAGCGCTGCAATACCAAACTTGCCGCCAATAAAATCAACGCGCCGTTGTTCGAACTCATCGATCGCGCTGAAGATTGGCTGGACGAACACAAAATTACCAACCCGATTTTTAAGTGGGACACCAAAGCCTGGGGTGAAATTCCCGCCGATTTCAACCGGAAGTAAAAGAGGATAAAATATAGTAACGACTATAATCGTTATTTTCTATCGAGGTAAATATGCCCATTTACGAGTATGTCTGCCAGGAATGTGAAAAAGTGTTTGAAACCATCCGCCCAATGAGCCAGGCCGACGAGCCCATCCCATGTGCAGTTTGCGGCGGGAAGCACACCCGGCGGAAGATTTCGGTCTTCTTTGCAGAGAGCGGCGGTAAAGCCGTATCCGGAATGTCTGAACCGTCATGCGATTCGTGCGGCGGGGGGAATTGCGCGCACTGCGGGCAATAATATTTAGCACCATGGACTCTACGTTTTTCAGAGAGTTCAAAGAATCTTTTGTGTGACTTTGTGCTCTTTTCGTTAATAATTTTTAGGAGGCAAGCATGGAATATACCCAACTTGGCCGTACCGGACTGAAAGTCTCCCGGTTGTGCCTCGGGACGATGAACTTCGGCCCACATACTGACGAGAAAGATTCTTACGCCATAATGGACAAGGCCCTCGAACTGGGGCTCAACTTCTTCGATACCGCCAACGTCTACGGTTGGAAGATAGGCGAGGGTGTTACCGAGCAAATCGTTGGGCGCTGGTTCGCCCAGGGCGGCGGGCGCCGTGAGAAGGTAGTGCTTGCCACCAAGGTCTTCGGGCGGATGGGCGACTGGCCAAACCAGCAAAACCTTTCGGCGATGCACATCCGCCAGGCGTGCGAAGAGTCGCTCAAGCGGCTGCAGACCGATCACATCGACCTGTACCAAATGCACCACGTGGACCGCAACACCCCCTGGGAGGAGATCTGGCAGGCCATGGAAGTGCTTGTCCAGCAGGGTAAGGTGATCTACGCTGGTTCGTCCAACTTTGCCGGCTGGCACATCGCCCGGGCTCAAGAGTCCGCCAGGGCGCGCCGCTTCCTGGGATTGGTCAGCGAGCAGAGCCTGTACAACCTGAAAGACCGCATGGTCGAACTGGAAGTGCTCCCCGCTTGCCAGGCCTACGGTCTGGGCGTCATCCCGTGGAGCCCGCTGGCGGGCGGTCTGCTGGGCGGCGTACTGCAAAAGATCAAGGCAGGCCGCCGCGCCGAAAAGGACACCCAGAAAGAGATCAAAGAAAAGCGCCCACAGTTGGAAGCCTGGGAGACATTCTGCCAGGAACTGGGCGAGAAACCTGCCGATGTTGCCCTGGCCTGGCTGCTGCACAACCCGGTCGTGACCGCCCCGATCATCGGGCCGCGCACCATGGAGCAGTTGACCGGTCCCATGCACGCCCCGGAGATCAAGCTCGACGAGTTGGCCTTGAAAAAACTCGACGAGATATGGCCTGGTCCCGGCGGCGCCGCCCCGGAAGCCTACGCCTGGTAATACGGTAAATTTGGAGTTGATTGGGACGGCGGTTGAACTGCCGTCCCAATATTTTGAAATGTATCCTCGTTATATCTACCCTCCATTTAGTTTTTTACGTCTGGCCCCCAACGTCCTCTTCGGCGGCCGGCGCTCCTTTCGTCATGACGGGCAACTGTGCCTCGAACGGCTGAAACCGCCGCTGCGAGTCCTGGGGACGAAAAATATCCCGCAGGAGGGGCCCTGCCTGATCACCTCCAACCATTATTACCGTCCCGGCTTCAATGCCTGGTGGATGGCGCTGGCGCTGGCCGCGACCCTCCCAGTGGACATTCACTTTGTCATGACCAGCGAATTGACCTACCCAGGCAAGTGGTATGCCCCGCTGGGCATGGCCGGGTCGCACTGGCTGCTTCGGCGGCTTTCGAAGATCTACGGCTTTACCACCATGCCGCCCATGCCAGCGCGCGAAAATGATGTGGCAGAGCGCGCCCGATCGGTACGCACAACCCTCGCCTTCGCCCGCCAGCACCCGCATGCCGTGCTCGGCCTGGCGCCGGAGGGTGGCGACCAGCCCGGGGGTGTCCTCAATTGGCCTGCATCCGGGGCAGGACGGTTCGTCCTATTGCTTACAGGACTGGGCTTTCCCATCCTGCCCGTGGGGGTGTTTGAGGAAAACGGGGAATTCTGCCTTCGTTTCGGCGCGGCGTACCAGCTCCAGGAGCCCATCGGCCTCAGTCCGGATGAAAAAGATCATTCTGCTGCACAGACCGTCATGTCGGCAATTGCGGCCCAACTGCCGCCGGGTCTGCGCCGGGATTTTGGGTAGATATTATCGATATTTACCGCCAAGGCGTCTTGATCGCCAGGTAATATTCTCTAACCGCCAAGAAGCATCCTTGGTCCATCATATTAGTGGCTTGGCGCCTTTGCTTCAAGCCGATGATAGGTTTTATTTTTATTATCCCTGATAATCAGCAACTCGCGGCGGAAGCCTGCGTATATCTTTTCAGAACGACCAACGAGGACCCACTGTGACTGACGAATCGACCTGGATCATCCAGGCTCAAAAGGGCGATGACGAATCTTTTACGAAATTGGTCGAAACTTACCAGAAACCGGTCTATAACCTTTGCTACCGGATGCTCGGTGAGCCGGAAGCCGCTGAAGACGCGGCCCAGGAGACCTTCCTCAAGGTGTACCAGAACTTCGCCCGATACGACCGCGAACGTCCCTTTGCCACCTGGCTGCTATCCATCGCCGCCCACCACTGCATCGACAGACTTCGCCGGAGACGATTTTCCTCAGTTTCGATCGACGAGAACGAGGAAGGCCAGACCGACCTTCCCGATCGTTCCGCCCCGGATCCGGAATCGGAGACCGCCAAACGGCAGGAACGCGAACGCCTGCAAAACTGCCTGCAATCCCTGGACCCCACCGACCGTGCCGCCGTCGTCATGCGCTACTGGCAGGATTGTTCGGAAGTGGAGATCGCCCAGGCCCTCAACCTGACCGTACCGGCAGTCAAAAGCCGTTTGCACCGGGCACGCCGGGCACTTGCAGACCTGTGGGAAGAAAAACCGGCGCATATGCGCACAGAAAGGAAACCCTATGGATCACCGGCCTTTTGAAGACTGGCTCCTGGAAAATCCGCCCCTGACCAATGATCAGAAACGTCAGTTGAACGCCCATCTGCAGACGTGCTCCTCATGCAGCGCATTGGTAGAGGTGAACCTTGTATTGAAGTCGGTCAGGCTGGCAGAGCCCGCGGTGGGGTTTGCCGACCGTTTCCAGGTGAGACTGGCAGCGAAGAAAATGGCTTTGCGGCAGAGAAATTTCTGGGGCTTCGCCATCCTGTCATTGAGCGTAGTTGGAATATTCGCTTGGGTCTCCTGGCCAATGATCAAAAACTTGATCCAATCGCCAGTCAACCTTCTGGCATCCTGGATTTCCTCGTTGGTCTCATTATTGGACTCTCTCCAGGCGCTCTTCCGGGCTGGGATGGTTTTATTCAAAGTTGTTCCGGGCTTCGTCCCCGCCTATATTTGGGCAGTAATCCTGTTTGGCGCAGGTGCCTGGAGCTTGGTGTGGGTCGCCTCATTGATTAAATTCACCAAATATCCGCAAGGAGTATGACCATGAAAATATATTTAAAAATAACTTCTCTTGTTGTGCTGGCAATGCTGGTCTTTGTGCCGTTGCAAGCGGCAGCTGCCAAGGGTGGTTCTTATGATGGACAGGTAATTTTTGGCCAATCTTACACCCTGAAAAACGGCGAGACTCTGACTGGCGACCTGTTGGTCTTTGGAGGTACCGCCACGTTAGAAGAGGGCGCAACCGTGAATGGCAATGTTGTCCTATTTGGCAGCACATTGCTGTTAAATGGCGAAGTAAGTGGCGATGTGGCTGTGGCAGGAGGTTCGGTAACCCTTGGAAGTTCTGCGCACATCCATGGTAACCTTACCACCATTGGCGCTTCACTTGAGCGTGCCGAAAGCGCTCTGATAGATGGGCAAATTACGAACACAGCCACCTCCTGGGTTAGTGGTGGTACAAATGGCAGCAATCCTGTCACCCCTGGCACCCCGTCTACACCGGTAGGACCGAGCGTCCATATTAATTTTGACCCATTTGGCTCGCTGTTTAATGCTTTCGGACAAGCGCTGGGTCTGGCTGTGCTGGCCATGTTGGTAATGCTGTTTCTGGCCCCCCATGCAGATCGCGTAGCTCATGCCGTTATAGCGCAGCCGCTGACGGCAGGCGGCCTCGGCCTGCTGACGGTCATTGTGGCCCCAATCGCACTTCTCCTGTTGACTGTCACGATCATTCTTATTCCGGTCGCTGCCATTGCCGTTGTTGCCCTGTTCGTGGCTGCTTTCTTTGGTTGGATAGCCATTGGATATGAAATCGGGCAGCGATTTACCACCGCCATTCATCAAATCTGGCATCCGGCCTTCTCGGCAGGTCTGGGTGTCTTTGCCCTGACACTGGTGGCAAATGCCCTGACCGGCATCCCGGTGCTGAACTGCGTCGGTTGGTTGGTACCGTTCCTGCTTGGTCTGGCAGGGCTGGGCGCGGTAATCATGACCCGTTTCGGGACACAAATGGTCCTCGCACCTGCGGCAGTCGCGCCTGCACCGTTTGTTCCTTCAGGGTCGGTCATTTCCCAACCAGAATCCCCGGCGCTTGAATCGGCCGTCCCGCAGCCCAAGACACGCGCCAAAAAAGAATAGGGTTCAAGGGTATTGAGTATATTTATAAAAGTTCGCACCCCGCCCCGGGTTTCCGGGGCGGATTTTTGTCTCCTGGTGATCAGGTAATGCCGTTGAGGGTGAAAAGTTGGGAAACAAGGGGTGTTTGGCGGATCGTGGTGCATACCCAAAGGGTATAAAGGTGTCCGATACCCTCGTATATTTACCACGTTCAGGGATTATTACGGAGACCCTTTTTTGTTTCCGGGGGGGCGAATGATATAATTCCGGATGCCCGCAGGTTTGGCAGAAAGAGAGAATAGTTATGGCCCCTGAAATCAAGCCCCCTGTACACCCGAATCCCCCTCCACTGGTAAGTGTTTCTGGATCTCATCGCGAGATGGGCCGTCAAATCGGCGAAGCCTGTAAAAAGCAGGTCCAGCATGGCGTTGAGAATGGACGTAGCCTGGTTGCAGATGCCTACCAGCAGTTGGAGTTGACCTGGGCAGGTGCGCAGATCCAGGCCCGCAAATACCTGCCGTTCGCCCAGGAGCGCTACCCCCAATACGTGGACGAGTTGATGGGCATTGCCGAGGGTGCAGATGTCGGTTTTGAGGACCTGGTGGTCATCAATGCCATGGAGGCAGTGACGATGGATGCCCTGCACCTGACGCGCTGCACCAGCATGGCGGTCAATGACGAGCGTACTGCCGACGGCCATGTGCTGCTGGCGCACAACGAAGACTGGGTTCCAGAGGACGAAGATGATGTTTTCATCGTCCTTGCCAAGCCTAAGAATGGCCCGCCATTCCTGGCGATGACTTACGGCGGGTTGCTGCCCAATATCGGTTTCAACGCTTACGGTATTGCCCAATTGTGCGATTCTGTTTATCCGAATGACTCGCGCATCGGCACGCCGCGCACCGTAGTTTCGCGCGCCGTACTGGCTTCGAAAACGCCGGATGAAGCGATCCGTCATATGCTTTCAGCACAACGCGCAGCCGGGTATAACCATCTCCTGGTTCACGAGAGCGGCGAATTTTATTCGGTGGAGGTCTCAGCGCGCCGTTTTGGCATTCTTTATGGGGATGACGGTTATATCGTTCATACCAACCATTATCTTTCGGAAAATATGCAACAGGTGGAACGCGAACCAGAAGACCTGGTGGCATCGCGCATTCGATATTCCCGCGCTTTGAGGTTGATCAAACGCGAGGACCAGCACACGATCAAGACCTTGCAGACCATCCAACGCGACCACGTCAACTTCTCGAACTCCATCTGCAACCACTCAATTGACGCCAGCAACCCGCTGGACCGCGAGAAGACGGTCAATGCCATGGTGATAGACCTTACGGCGCGCGAAATGCACATCGCCTGGGGCAATCCGTGCGAGAACCCGTACCATACGTATCATCTGGACGCGTGATTAGTTTTGATCCCCCACTCCGCCCCATTCCCCGGGAACGATAAACAACAGCCCCCTGAAGGGCGGAGGATTGAGAAAACAGCCTCTGGTTTATTTACCAGAGGCTCTTCTACTCTGTCCAGGATCATATTTGTACTGTTTTTTGCGCTATCCCCGCCTGATCCAAGGAGCCTGGCAACTGTGACCGGGCGGCCCGGCATAGAACCATTGCCAGGATGAACCCGGCAGCTATTGAAGTTGCCCTGAATATGGAATAGGCAACCAATAAAGCTGGATACTGAGCTAAAGCTATATACTGAGCTCTCGCACCTTCAAAAAACCAGCCAGTTTGAGTCCCCCATTCAAGCGCAACCTGGGCTAAGATGGCGAAGACGATCGGTATGGCAATACCTAGATGCCTGCCTCGAGCCGAAGAGGCTCGAACGACCCATAAAGGCAAAACTAATGTTACCAACATGCGAAAAGCAATTGCCAACGTGTAAATAATGCTCTGTTTGCCAACGGGAACATAATACAAGTTTGTTATAAAGATAAAACCAAGCAGGAATAAAACAGATAGATCGCCATACTTCCGGGCGAAAAAGGTCGTAATGATGATAAACAAAAGGAAGACTATAATTTCCATTACGGCAACGCTGGGTGATGGATAAACATTTAAGGATGTTTCCGAAACCAGTGAACTCCAATTCCAGTTCGACAACTTTAGGTTATAAAAAAGCATCAAACCAAGTTGGATAAGGTCAGCGAAAACGCAAATCCCTAACCACAGGTAAGCCGTTCGGGACACACCCCAAAGCCGGGCATATCTCAAGCCCAAGGAAACAAGGAGGACGATTAAAAGAGTCGTGATCAAGAGCCAACTGCTGGGATAGAAACCCTTCAGTAAAAAAGGAATACTGGTAATTAATCTATAAACATAGTATAGAATCAGTCCGGCTGGAACAAGCCCCCAGACAGGAAATGTTTTTGTACGCCACCAGATCAAAAGGATAGGAACGGCAGAAAGATAAGCGAGCCATTCGATTACCGGGTCAAGGGAGAGATAATAATACTTATCGACGAGCATGACAGCATAGATGATTAATATCACCAGGCCAGGAATAAGCACAAGCAAAACATCTTTCCAAGGCAGAGGTGAAATTTCAGGTAATCCGATTTTCGAACTTCGAGTCTGAAGATGCTCGTACACCGCTGTCTTGCCCAGGTCGATCATGGTCCTTATCCATAAGATCAAAAGACCAAGGAAACCTTGTTTCTGAAAGGCTTCCCGGCATTGGTCGGTAAATACTTGGACCATGGCCTCGCCATATTCTGCAACGTGTGCTTTGGGGTAGAGGTTGATCAACCTCGCATAAAAACGCCTTGAACTCTCAACCAGATTATTCTGTTTCATAAGAGGCTCTCCCGCATATAGACCAATACCCCTTTTGCTTGTGCAGTTTTGACAGCGCTAGCAAGACGTTTGCTCTCCGCCACTACGACAGACTGTCCCTGGGCTGTGGTTCGGTAATAGCGCCGGCGCTCATCATCCAGTTCGGGGGCAGGGCGTTCGTCCGTCTCTTCGATGAGACCGGCGGCCAGCATGCGCTTAATGGAACCGTAAAGTGTTCCGGGCCCCATTTTGATCTGGCCGGAAGTCTGGGCTTCCACTTCTTTCATGATGGCATAGCCATGCTTTTCTCCATCTAGGAGCGCCAGCAGAATATGGAAGACCGCCGGGGTAAGAGGCTGGTTGAAGTTAATAATAGAGTTATCTGACATATCCACCTTCTTTGATTTCATCCGTTATTAATATATCCGCAACGGATATATTACAGCTTTTCGAGCTGCTTGTCAATATCTGATTCTGTAATTCACACAGGGTTCGGGCAGGAAAAGCAGTGCAAGTATCGCTTTGATTGTTAGCTTTATCTAGGAGATTCCTGCTTTCGTGTCTGAATTTCAAATTTTCCCTGTTGCTGGAACCCATCACCTTCTGTACAATGAGATGGACAAAGGAGAAAATTATGCGTTTCGGAATCATGGCGATGCAACTGGAAGCCCTCGTCCCCTCCGGTGTACCTGTCGAACAGATCATGGCGAGTATCTTGAATTTCGACCATGCCGGTCTGGCAAAAGGGCTGGCAGACAAAGGTTTCAACCCCATCGAGCTGGGAGGCGACCTAGGGATGTTCCTGCCGAACGTCTACAGCCCCGAATCGGTAGGGAGGCTGGCTGCCCTTAGATCGAAAAATCTCTCCTATACCCTCCACTTGCCGTTGTGGTCGGTGGAACCGTCTACACCGCTGACTCCGGTGCGCAAAGGCTCGGTGGAGGCAATCGTTCAAACGATCAAGGCGACATCTCCCCTCAAGCCGGAAGTCTACGTGCTGCACGCTACCGGCGCGCTGGCTGCGGAGTTCTACAACATGAAAATCTCGGAACTTGCGCGCACCTTGATCTTGCATCAGTTCCAGAACGGGGCGCGCGAGAGCATCCGTGCCATACTCTCCGAGACAGGCCTTCCCAGCCGCCGGCTGGCAATTGAGACCATCGAGTTTCCACTCGAACTGACCCTTGAACTGGCTGAGGAGTTCAACCTGTCCCTATGCCTCGACACCGGTCATGTACTGGCCGGCTTTCCAGGTTGGTTCGATTTCTTCGAAGTGGTGGAAAAACTCCTCCCTCGCCTCGTGGAGGTCCATTTGCATGACTGTAAAAAAATGCCTCAGGGAGTGCGTGGTTACGGCGAGGACCACAAGCCGCTTGGAAGCGGCGATCTCGACTTGGGTCGCTTCCTGGACCGGCTGGCCGCGGCGAACTTTAGCGGTCCACTGGTGTTTGAGTTAAATGTGGAGGAAGCGATGGAATCCCTCAACATCGTTAAATCCATCCGGCCCAACTATATTAAGGAGTAGCGATGAAAAAAATATCATTCCTGCGGATGCTCGTAATCAGCCTGCTCGGTTTTGGGCTGACCTTCTCGTCCAATATCCAGGACCCCCCGCTGATGACCTTTAAGGTGCGCCAGCTTGCGCCTGACCTGCCGAACACCACCCTCGGCATATTGGGCTTCATTGGCCTGCTGGTTGCGATGGCTGTTCAGCCACTTGTGGGCGTCTTCTCCGACCGGGCAAAGACGAAACTGGGACGCCGCCTGCCGTTTATCATGGGCGGGGCGGTGCTTATCGCTGCTTCCCTGTTTCTGCTGGCTTTGGCCCCCACATTGTGGGTACTCCTGATGGGCGTGATCCTCATCCAATTTTCCTCCAACATCCTGCAGGGACCCTGGCAGGCGCTCATCCCGGACCTTGTACCCGAGGGGCAGCATGGCACGGCGTCCAGCCTGAAAGCGGTGATGGATATCATCGCCACCGTTGTAGCTGGAGCGGTTGCAGGTATCCTCCTTGGAACAACGGGACAGAAACTCTTTGGTGATTCAGCCATATATGTGACCGCCGCCGCTCCGGTGGTTGTTTTCATCCTGTTCGTCACCGTCACAGCGATTTGGGCACGCGAACAACCGGGTGCCACCAGTGAGGTGGTTGCTTCCCGTTCGATTGGGGAGGCGCTTAAGAATGCGTTTTATGTCAATTTCCGTGAGAACCCCATTTTTGGGTGGTGGTTCGCCAACCGCATCCTGTTTTGGGGCGCTTTTATTGCCATCAATGCTTTTTTAATCAACTACCTGGTGGATGTCATCAAAATGTCACAGAACGAGGCGCAGAGTTTTTACGGCACACTCAAGGTCATACTGGGCGTTGCCTTGATCGTTGTAGCGCTTGCATCCGGCTGGCTCTCGGACAAGTTCGGGCGCAAACCGGTCATGCTGGCCGCCGGACTGGTGGCTTTTGCCGGGGCAACGCTCCTGCTCATCGTGCGCGATCGGACCTTGATCATCGTTGCCGGCGGCATTATTGGCATGGGGATCGGCGCGTTTCTTTCGGCAAACTGGGCATTGGCGACTGATATTGTTCCACCGGCGGAAGCCGCCCGCTACCTGGGCATCGCCAATATTGCCACCTGCATCGGGTCGGGCGTGGCGCGCTTGCTGGGTGGAGTCTTGATCGACCCGATCAACAAGTTACTCGGATCGAGCAGTTTGGGCTATTTGTCACTCTTTATCCTGGCAACGCTGTGTTTCCTGGTGAGCGCACTGGTGATCATCCCGCTGCCGAACAAACGTGAAAAAGAAAATTAACCCCATTTTTTAAATATATCGAATAAAACAGCACCTCCTTGCGGAGGTGCTGTTTTATTCGTACTTTAAGCTCTATGCCTTCCGTTTATCGTACTCGGCTTTTTTACTGGCATGCAGATCGAGCAGATCGTGCTGCATCTTTTCCAGCCGGGCACCGCGCAGCGGGAACCAGAACAGGATCAGCGCACCCAGCAGAATGGCGATGCCAGGGATCAGTCCAATGAAAACCTTAATCCCGAATATTGCGCTGGCGGGTTGGTTAAGAAAAGCCACATTGTTGTTGGACTCACGGGTGACAAAATGAGCGGCTTCCAGGATGAAGGGTGGGAGCGCAATTGCCAAGGACTGGGCAGGTTTGGTGATCAGGGCATTGATGCCGAAAAAGGCCCCCTCCCGGCGCACACCGGTGCGCAGCTCATCCTCATCTGCCACTTCCGCAAACAGGATGTTGGTCAGGGTCTGCGGACCTGAAAGCCCAAAACCGACCAGGAGCAGGCAGATCGGGATGAGGCCGGTGGGCACGAAGGTGATCGCAATCAGGCCCACACCGGCTATCACCAGCAAAAGTTGCTGCGCCTGCACCAGACCCATCCTTTTCCGGATGATATTGGTTATTGGCACTCCGCCGATCAGAGGAATGAAGATGAACGCCAGAAGGACGATAGTGTTCATTTTGAGCACGTAATCGGCAAGGTAGAATACCGACCCAGTCACCAGCGAGGATACCAGGATGGACATGAAATTCTGGACTGCCAGTATGAGGAAGCTTTTACTGGTAAAGGTAAATTTGATCTGGTCTTTGAGTTTGAGAGGCTTATCCAGTTGGGTAAATTCAAGGCGTTCCTTTACCTTGAAGGTGGTGGCGATGATCAACACCATCCCGGTCACGCCGACCACCACCATGGCAATCTGCAGCGGGAAGAACGATGGCACTGCACCGGCCTTTGGGCGGAAGAGGTCCGGGATGATGAAGCCCAGCAGAGTGCCCAGCAGGCCAAACAGCGAGGAAGAGATTTGCAGGTGGTTGCGCTCGGTGTCAGATTCGGTCACTTCCGGTAGCAAGGCGGAATACACCAGGCCGATGATGGTGTAGCAGCCATCATACAGCACCATGCTGACCAGCATCCACATGAACAGGGTGAAATCGCCGGCATGTTGGGGCGCCAGCCATACCAGGATGAATGAAGCTGCAAGGAATGGGGCAGTATAACGCATGTAAGGGATTCGTCGGCCGTGTTTGGAACGGGTACTGTCAGAGATATATCCGAAGATGGGATCGTTCAGGGCGTTCCAGATTGCATAGATGGCCGAAGCGATTGCGATCCAGCGGGCGCTGAGACCCAGGTAATCCTGGTAAAAGATGGGCAACAGGGCACCAAAAACGCCCGAGATGAGGCTGGTGCCAAGGGCAGCTATCCCCCATATCGTTTTGTATCCCAACGGGAGCTTGATCGCACGCGGGGCATTTTCAGACATGGCTTCTCCTTATTCTGCGGGACAAAATTATGAGGCTGGCATGAGTTCTTTCAGGGCACGATAACCAATCACGTGCACACCAATCTTTTTTATGTGCAGGCGGAGTTCCTCGTTCATAAAATTCTGGTAGTCGGCGGCCCGGCAGCGCCAGTCGGGGGTGATGGCACGCAGCTCAGGCGAATCTTTGGAAGGGTGGATAATGAAATGAGTGATCCCAGGCTGAAGGTCCGAGAAAGCCTGCTTGGTGCGCTCCAGGCGGTTCTCATCTGTATCCAGATGCATCCCACCGAGCACGTCGAGCAGGGGCAGGCCGGACCCTTCGAGCTGCTGGATCATGCCGGCAGCCATTTTGGCAGATTCGGCCTCCAGGCCGGCGGCCCGCCAGTTCGCCTCGTCCAGGCGGGGAATCATGGGCGGTAGATTAAACTTCATGGCAAGCTGGATATATATACCCATGAATTTGGGGTGCGCAACAGATCCCATGTGCGTGTCAACGTGGGTGGGAATGATCCCGGCTTTGAGCGCCTGCTGCACCTGGGCGGTAAGTTCCAACTCGACGGCGACCGGGTCACCATGTTCCTGGACGTCCTCGGATCTGTGATGGAAGCAGCCTTCTTCATCAATCAAGCCAGAGACAGGATCGCGCGTGGAGACAGGCCCCCAGCGGTAAGTTTTCCATTCGCTGGTAAGGGTGAGATGGATGCCAAGATCGGTTTGGGTGTGCTGCCGCGCGTATTCAGCGGTATGCAGGAACCAGGGACAGGGGACCATTACTGCGCCGGAAGAAATAATACCGACCTCGTTCAAGTCAGCAAAAGCTTCCACGCTGGCCTGACACATGCCGATATCGTCAGTATGGATGATGGCTACACGGTCTTTGTTTGACAGGCCAAGTTTTTTTAGCACGGGATTGGATATCATTGTCATAGAAAAGCCTCCAGATGGGGTGAAGTTATTTATTATAGGGTGAATTTCGGTTGTTTGCAACAAGGCAAAAAAAAACAGACAAGTTCCGAAGGAATTTGTCTGTTTTAATTAATATATATGGGCGCTTCTTATGCAGGCTTTCCTCCCAGCGGAGAGGATGCAGCCGGCTCTGACCGTTGCCTTCGGCCTGCTGTCAGTAATCCGGACAGCACCGTCACGAAATAGGCTGCGTAGACCAGGACCTGCATCAGCGAAGGGCTGGCGCTGTACCCAAATAGTGCCCCCAGTGTCTGCCCGAGAACGGACTCTGCACTTACAACGCCGCCCAGGTCCCAGACATGCCCAATGAGAGCTGGGATCCAGCCCACCAGGACCAGTTCACCTGCACTGCGCCCGACAAGCCCGGCGGCGAACAGGAGCAGCAGGAAACCCGTCACTTGGAAGAAACGCCGCAGGTCGAGCCGGACAGTGGTCGCAAAAAACGACCAGCCGAGCAGAATGGCTGTGCCGAGGCCGAGTAGCCCGCCAAGGATCGTCTGAGGTGTGCTCGAGGAAAACGTCGCGGCTGTCAGGAACAGCGCCAGTTCCACGCCTTCGCGCAGGACGGCAATAAAAGCCAGCCCAAATAGCGACCATTTCCCGACCTGCGAGGCGCGCAGGACACTGGATTCGAGATCGGCCTTCATGTTGCGAGCCCGCTGGTTCATCCAGAAGATCATCCAGGTGAGGATCCCGGCTGCCAGCAGCATGGTAATGCCTTCGAAGATGGCTTCCCCAGGGTCCTTCAATTCAAGGCCAAGGAGTGTGAGTAAAATGGCGGTGAGCAAACTCAAAAAAGCAGCGCTGCCGGTTCCAGCCCAGATGGCGGAAACCAAGTCCCGGCGGTGCATCTGGCGCAGCGACGCCAGGACGATACCGGTGACCAGCGCAGCTTCAAGTCCCTCACGGAGGGAAAGGATAAAGGATGGAAGCATGGGATACCTTTAATTGTTTGTAATTTTGATTATATATATCCGATTATACCCCATTCAGACTCCCCTTGACGAGTAATATTAATTTATGGGGCGGATGAAACATTCCCATTGGGGACATCGTCCCTACAGGGAATAACACCCCTATTAGAGATGCAATTCCAAACCCACCAGGTTATCGCTTAGTCTTTCTTGTTCTTCCCCCATGATATGCCGGCGCAGTGATCGCGCAGATCGTACAAATACGTTCATCCAGCAACCGGACTCGCAATCGTTCGTCAATGGATTCCAGCATATCCACGGCCACCGTGAGTATGGTCGGCAGCTCAGCATTGTAGCGGTAATTGAAGAGTTGGTGAAGTTTTTCTTTCGCCCAGGGCGAAGTGGACTGCGCGCCCAGGTCGTCCAAAATCAACAACGGGGCCGTGCGAATTTCGTCAAAGCGGTGGTCATACGAGACGTTGCTCGACGGGCTGAAGGTGGCCCGCAAATGGTCGAGCAGGTCGGGGACCATGATAAAAAGCGGAGGGTTCCCCTTATCAGCCAGGGAGTTGGCGATGGCGGCAGCCAGGTGGGTCTTGCCACAGCCATACGGACCAGTTAGCACCAGCCAGCCGCGCGGCTTGACGGCGAAATTGGTGGCGGCCTTTACAGCCTTTTCCAACGAGCGTACTTCGTCCTGGGTAAGGCCTTCATCGCGCCGGTCGTCGAAACTGGCGAAGGTGCGATTGGCATGCAGGTCGAGCGAGGAGAGGTCGGGGTGGCCTTTATCATCGGTGGGACGGCGATAATCGGGAGCTGTGATTCGTACTGCGCTGACCAGTTCCGGGTCCGCCAGACGGGAACGGATGCGCGCTTCGATCTCGTCCATATCGAGGTTGGTCGTCACCACCAGCGGTAGTTTATTGATGTAGCGGTAGTTAACGATCTGGAATAGTTTTTCCTGCGCCCAGGCAGTGGCATTCTGCGTGCCGAAATCGTCCAGTACCAGAAGGGGCGCATTGCGGATTTCATCGAAACGCTGTTCGAAGGTGGTATCTTCACTGTCGAAGGAAAAGCGCAAAGTGTCAAGCAGATCGGGTACAGTCAGGAAAAGAGTAGGCACTCCCATCCCAACGACGAAGTTGGCGATGGCAGCTGCCAGGTGCGTTTTACCGCAGCCGAATCCGCCCTGCAGGAGTAGCCAGCCGTTCAACGAACCAGCGTACTGCTTGGCACGATTGAACGCCCATTCGAGGCTATTGGCCTGCAAATCCCCCAAGCCCTTGTGACCATGCGTTTTAAAACTTTCAAAAGTCAAGCCCTGGAGCTCGTCCAGATGGCTGAGAGAAAACAGGCGTTCGCGCACCGCATGTGCCACCTGCGACTTGCGGCAGACACAGATATCCAGCTTGCCGAAGTCGGGTGACCCCGGTTCAGCGTCGCGGCGCAGATAGCCCAGCCCATGGCAGTGCGGGCAGTTGGGGTCACCCAGAGTCGGAGCCGGGGCATTAGCGTTTGAGGAAGTCTTCGACTTTGCGCGTGACGTCTCGTCCGCGAGGTTTTTTAACGTCGCGTCCATCTTGCTCTTTGGCATGTCCTTCTTCCTTCCAGCGGCGTAAAATCGCTTCCACATAATTCCAGTTGCGCTTGTTACTTTTGACGGCGATCTCCAGCGCCTCCGCCACCCATTCCGGCGGGTAGGTCTGCTCGGCATCTTTCAAGGCGTCAGCGAGAAGCGGCGTCAATGGGCCGATATTTTCTTCATAAAGTTTAAAAATGTTTGGGCGCTCCGGCGGCGGATTGGATGGCGCGGCTCCTTTGGGGATATCCAGCTGTCCTTTGTCGAACGATTTGGCTGCCGCCCGTCCGCGCGGCGAGTTCAGGAAGTAGATCTCGATGGGTTTCTTCCCTGCCTGCAAAAGGCAGCCCCGCTGCACAGCTTTTTCCAGTGCCAGATCGGGGTCCGGCACGCAATCGGCAAAATCTTCCGCCGTTAAGAAGTGGACACGACCTTCCATATGCTCGAAGCGCCACAGGGCGTAGAGTGTGACCTTCAACTCATCCGCGTCGTCAATCTCATTCAGTAACTGTCGGAAGAATGAGTCGGGAATTTGGGTAAAGGTTTCTTTATCAGTGAAACCGGTGAAATTTCTCATGTTGCCCGAATGTGTGGATACCCTCTGTCCCTAAATATGGGCCTAAATTTGAGATAGATCAATGCTTCTCTTTTCTGCGTCCACAAACTTGGCCAGGTGACTCAAGAAGACCAGTTCCACGCTGCCGGTGGGACCATTGCGGTGCTTGGAAACAATAATCTCGGCAACGTTTTGCTTGCTTGTATCCTTCTCGTACTGGTCAGGCCGATAGATGAACATAACGATATCAGCGTCCTGTTCAATAGAACCTGACTCGCGCAGATCGGAGAGCACAGGGCGCTTATCCGTACGCTGTTCTACGGCACGGCTCAACTGCGCGGCCGCCAGCACAGGTACGTTCAGCTCGCGCGCCAGCACCTTCAGGTTGCGCGAGATATATGAGACTTCCTGGACGCGGTTCTCGGTGCGCGTGTCGCCGCTCATCAACTGGATGTAGTCAACGATGATCAGGTCAAGCCCATATTCCATGTGCAGGCGGCGGCATTTCGTGCGCAAAGCCAGCGGTGTGATTGCAGGAGTGTCGTCAAGGTAGATGTGTGTGTCAGAGAGCACCTCGATTGCATGCGTGAATTTCGGCCACTCATCCTCCGCCAATTTACCGGTGCGCAATCGTTGCGAGTCAATTTCAGTCATTTGAGTGATCAAGCGTTGGGCAACCTGTTCGTTCGACATTTCGAGGGAGAAGACGGCGACATGCTTCTTGTGCAGCAGGGCGGCGTTCTTCGCCACGGATAGCAGAAATCCGGATTTTCCCTGGCCCGGGCGGCCGGCAATGACGAGTAAGTCAGAAGGCTGCAAGCCCATCAGTTTGCGATCGAGATCGATGAAGCCTGTCGGAACACCAAAAATGTCCTCGGGACGCTTGGCAAGTTCGTCTATCCGGTCATAGACTTCGCTCATCACCTGGCGGATGGGCTGCACGTCGTGGCGCAGCCGGCGCTCGCTGACGTTGAAGATGGCCTTCTCCGATTCCTCGATGATGTTCTCTACAGACTCCCGTTCATTGTAGGCTAAAGTGGCGATCTGGTTGGCAGCGGTCAACATACGCCGGCGGATGGCGTCCGCTTCGACCATTCGTCCGTAGGCCTCGGCGTGCAGAGAAGTTGGGACCTGATTAAGGAGCGCGGTAAGATAGGCCGGGCCGCCGATTTCGGTCAGTTGACCCGCACTCTCCAGTTCTTCGGTGACGGTCAGGAAATCCAGCGGGATTCGTTTTTCGTGCAGGCGGGTGAAGGCTTCCCAGATCCAGCGGTGCCGGACAATGTAAAAATCGTCCGCCTGGAGAAACTGGGCCAGGTCGTAATAAGATTCGGGATTTATGAGCACTGCCCCCACAACGGCTTCTTCGGCTTCGCGATTGTGGGGGGTGACGGGAGCTGGCGGTAGGGAGGTCCCTTCTACAGGCTCCGGGCGGCGCCCTTCGACAGGGATCCGATCAGGCTCTTGGGAAGCAGGTATATCAGCCATAAATTATTCCGGTGGGGCGGATCGGAGTTTCCCCCTGCAAGGGGTGTCCGCCCTAAGATTTTGGTTTCTCTTCGTCGCCTTTATCGGGACCAAGTTTCTTTAGGAAGTCTTCGAAAACATCCAAACGTTTTTCGTCTCCCGGTCCGGCTTCAGCACCCGGTGCCGGTTTCTCAGCTGGTTCGGAAGGAACTTCATCCTGGATATTTTTCTCGGGGACAACGCCTGCTTCGTCCAAAACTGCCTGGCTGACCAGTATCGGGGCATGGGCGCGCAACGCTAGGGCAATGGCGTCCGAGGGGCGCGAGTCGATATTAACAACCTTCCCGTCAGTCTCGGCAACAATATTGCCGTAGAAGACATCCTCTTTCAACTCAACGATCTCGACGCGCAAAATTTTGGCACTAAAGAGAGTGAAGAGGTTTTTAAGCAGATCGTGTGTCATGGGGCGGCTGATCTCCACTTCCTGCAACGCCACCGTTATCGATTCGGCCTCGAACGGTCCAACCCATATGGGCAGGTAACGTTCCACGTCCGTCTGGCGCAAAACCACCACCCGCTGGGGGGACATCAGGCTGACCCGCACGCTGTCAATCACAACTTCGACCATCTCGGACATATCTCTAACTCCAATACCAATCAGGCAAAGGTACCGGTATTCTAACACGGGCGGTATGGGGTTGCAACCAGAAACCGCAGAGATGACTGGTTTTCCCGGCAACTGTGAGGGTTGACCAGGTAGGACTCGCATCCTGATACAAGTTGCCTTGCGATTGCCGTCAAAAGACATCCCGGGGGATGACATGATACAATTTCGCTCGATGCCTGCCACCCGGAAAATCCTGCCCTACCTTGCCCTGGGGGTCACCATTTTGAGTCTCGCCTTCGCCGCCTTGTTCGTGCGCTGGGCAAATGCACCGGCCTCGGTAATGGGATTCTACCGCCTCGGCATTGCCACCCTGATCCTGACCCCTTTTTTTGTGCACAACTTGATCCGGACGCGGCGTGCATCCCAGACTGCCAGCTTGCGCGGGTGGTTAGTAATCCTGCCTGTCCTGGCTGGGCTGGCGTCTGCTCTGGACCATTTTACCTGGAACACATCGTTGAAATATACCTCGGCAGCCAACGCCACTTTGCTGGGAAATACCGCCCCGCTGTGGGTGGCATTGGCTGCCTGGCTGATCTTCAGGGAGCGGACCAAAGGACTGTTCTGGGTTGGCCTGGCGCTTACCATGGGCGGCGCAGTCGCCGTGTTGAGCAACGATTTCCTGCGGCAACCCGCGCTCGGCTGGGGAGACCTGTTGGCCCTGACAACGGGCATCTTCTACGCCATATTTTTCCTTTTTTCCCAGCGCAGCCGACAGCATTTCGACACCCTATCTCATGTCTGGATCTGCAGCCTGAGCAGCACCATTGTTTTGCTCATTCTCAGCCTAGCGACAGGCTCGGTGCTAACCGGTTATTCCCCGCGCACATACCTGATGTTCCTGGCCGCAGCCCTTCTGCCGCAACTGACCGGCTATCTCGCCTTGGGATATGCGCTCGGACATTTACCGGCTTCGGTTGTCTCCCCCACCCTGCTGGGGCAACCGGTGCTTACCGCCCTGCTGGCCATTCCGCTCCTGGGCGAAACTCTTCAGCCCGTCCAATGGATCGGAGGGCTGGTCGTCCTCGCCGGAATATACCTGGTCCATAGCAGCCGGGAAGCAGCCTCGCTATCCCTGCCCGGCGATTGAACATTTTTGGTGGGGGGAGTTGTCACCCGCCGAATGCGAAAGTCGGCATCCCTTGAATGCCCGTTTTTTCCCTGAACAGCCCGCCTGAGAGGGGATACTTTGCCAACTGTTGCGCACTCATCCCTTTTCGCGCAGAAGTAATGAAGAGATCGGTCAGGTATGGCCCACCGAAGATACAGGAGGTGACGTTCAAGGCCGGAACGGGGAATATTTCCACCAGTTGACCGGAGGCCGGATTCCACCTGGTAAGTTTGGCCCCGCCCCACATCGCCACCCATAACATTCCTTCGGAGTCGGAGGTCATTCCGTCCGGCCAGCCCAATTCAGGCGGGATGGTGACCGCCGGGCGCGGGTTGGCGATATCACCGGTTGCCAGATCATAGTCGAAGGCGGTAACCTTGCGCGAGGGTGTGTCGATATGGTAGAAAGTCTTGTGGTCGGGACTCCAGGTCAGACCATTGGAGATACCGACACCGGTCAGTAAGGTTTTCAGCAAGCCAACAGGAGAATAGGAATACAGCGCGCCGCTGGTATCTTTTTCGGCGTTGTCCATCGTCCCGGCCAGGAAACGACCGGCCGGGTCGCATTTGCCGTCGTTGAAACGGTTACCCGGGAAATGCTGCTCCGGGTTGACGAGGTGGGTCAGTTTTTGGGCAGGCAGATCATAAGTAGCGATTCCGCTCCGCAATGCGATAACCAGATCTCCGCTCTGACACGGGGCAACACAACCAACCATTTCGCCCAAGTTTATACAGGCATCGGTCTTGTTCTGCGGATGGAAGATATGCAAGTCTCCGGCATGGATGTCCACCCAAAATAGCCGGTCGGAAACTGCGTCCCAGGCAGGACCTTCACCGAGTTCGGCGCGCGCGTCCAGAAGTAATTCGAGTGGCATGTTTTTAGCGGGTCACTTTGGCCCGCACCAATAACTGATCCACCGCGCCAAAACGGTACTTGTAAGCCTCGTCTCCCCGCATGAAATCGAACTCGGAACGCTTGTTCTCATTAGCCCATTGCAAGAGATGACCCAGTAATACCCAGCCAGGTGATAGTTCCAGGAAGCGCCGTTCTATGCCAGAGTTATAGACCCAGATGCGGTTCAGGTAATCGAAATTGAGATAGCCAGCGGCTTTCTGCCCATCAACTTCGAGGAAGGCCAGCTGCAGCCAGCCGTTTTCGAAAGCAGCCCGGCTTGAAAGATGCATTTGCCAGCGCATTGCCTCGGTCAGGAATTTCGCTTTCTCCGGTTCCTCCGCCATCATTGCCAGGAAGACATCCAACTCGGCATCGAGAGTCGCGCCGTCGGAAACAATATACCAGCGTACATCGTTGCCGCTTTCTTCAGCTCGACGCATTTTTCGGCGAATCTCGTGGCGCTGTTTTTTGTCTATCCCTGAAAGATAGGACTCAAAATCGCCCGTCAGTGGGATGGACGGCGCGTGGTAAGTCTTCTCTTGGATGAAGCTCCAGCCCCGTTTTTCGGCTTCGGCTTTAAGGATCGGGAGCGTGGGTGAGTCTTCAGGGAGATTCTGCCAATCGAGGGTCAGCCAGGGTTTCGATTCTGCCTCCGGGGCAGGCACGCTCAGCCCTGCGGGCCCGGAGTGACCGAGAAAATCCAGCAGACCAGGCATGAACACTGGTAAATCTTTAGCGCTGACGATCAGGTCAAGGTAATCCGAGATTTCGATACTTCCAAGCAACAGAAGCGACTGGTCACCATCTCGATTTTTTGCAGAAAAAAGTGGGGCCACCCCTGCCAGCCGCCCCCCCTGATGGGCGACGACGACAGCTAAATTTGAGTCCGGCCACTCGCCCCCGCCACGCGTTTCCCACCAGGTATGCAGATATTCATGACGCAGGAAGGGCACATTGGTGAAGCTTTCATTCAGAAGCGCGTTCCATTCCACCGCCAGTGGCTCGAGGTCTGTAAAGCTGCGGCAAAGGGTAAATTCCATACTGAGATTTTACCAGTATAATGTGGGGGTGACTGCCGCTTTCGATCTCAACCTGTTCCCATTTTACCGTATCAAAGGCCAGGAGTGGCCACAACTGCCCGGGTTGCTGGCAATGGTGCCACCTCACCGCACTGCGCGCGGGCGCGAGAATGACCGTCTGGTAATTTACCTGACCTTTTCTGGTAACGACCCTTTTTCTGCCAGCGAGTACAACCAGACTGCCGTCCAAATGGCCCGGCAGTTTTACCAGACCGCCGGTTCGGTGACTTCTGCCATCCGCGCCATTGCTGAGACCCTCAACCAATTGCTGGTGGACCGGAATTTGCGGACCACGGGCAAGGGCCAATATATTATCGGCCGTATGATTTTGGGTGTACTCCGTGGTTCGCAATTCGTGTTTGCCCAGTGCGGGCCCACGCATGTTTTCCACCTGCCAGGGAAGGAAACTCGCCACGTCCACGACGCACAAATGTCGGGACGCGGCCTGGGTATCGGCCAGGCTACCCCTCTTTATTTATCACAACTCGACCTTAATCCCGGCGACCAGTTGATTCTGTGTGCCGACCTGCCCTCCGGTTGGGAGGCAGCCCTGTTGGGCAAAGGCCTTGTTTTGCCTGACTCCCTCCGTCGCGAATTGCTCTCCATCACCACTGAAGATCTGAATGCAATCCTGGTTCACGTGCTACCGGGGAAGGGCAACATAAACATATTGAAAGCCATGCCTGCGCCTGCCCCCGACACTGTGCCTCCGAAACGCCAAACGGCTTTTGTGAAACCTACAGGCAGACCTGCTCCCGTGTCTGCTCCCACTACAGCCGCCCCAGACACTCTACCGGCTTCTGAAGAGCTGGCAGCTGAATCTACCCCTTCCATGCCTCAAGAGTCCGCGCCTGTTCCAGCCTCTCCGGCGATCCCCACCTCGCAGGTGGAAAGTGGACGTCCCGCCAGCCGCTTCGCCAGCCTTCTAGCTGGATCGGGTAAAGATGGTTCGGCGGGCATACCGAATCCCGAGATTCCGCAAATGAAAACCGAGACTCCTGTTACGGCTTTCAGGCCAAGGGTCAAGAATGACTCAACCGAGCAGGTCCGTCCACCTGTACCCGATTCGAAATCGGCTGTCTCGCGTCCTGCCCCACAGACTGGGCGTTTTGTGTCTTCGCGCACCACCGGCGAACTTCCTGAAATCAAGCGCCCACCAGCCTACCGCAAGGGTATCTACCGGTGGCTGGCAAATATCATCCTGGGAATACGGGGGGGCACGCAAAAAATTTCTGATAGTATAAGAAAGTTCCTGCCGAATGTGTTGCCAGATTCAAATGAAGGCGAATCGCAGGGTAGCAGTTCCAGCCTGGCATTTGTGGCGATTGCCATTCCTTTGATTGTAGTGACGATTGCAGGATTGGTCTACGCGCGTTACGGGCGTGTTACCCAATACCAGGATTACTACAATATGGCGTTGAGTCAGGCCGCACAAGCCCACGGACAGACCGACCCGACCGAGGTACGCCGCGCCTGGGATAGCACCCTTTATTACCTCGCTCTGGCCGATAAGTACCAGGTAACCCAGGACTCGCTTAACTTACGCCAGCAGGCGCAAACCGCACTCGACAACTTGGATAGCATTGTACGGCTGAATTTCAGCCCAGCCATCGTCGGAGGGTTGGACCGCACCCTGCAGATCAATCGGATGGCTGCCACCAACACTGATCTGTATCTGCTGGATGCCACTCGCGGGAATGTAATCCGCGCGGCCCTGGGAAACCAGGGATATGAAATTGATTCCAATTTTGTGTGCGGACCAGCGCAGTATGGTACGATCACCGTCGGAAAATTAATTGATATTGAAGCTCTTCAAATGAGCAATGATTTTAATGCCCGAGTCATGGGAATCGATGCCAGCGGTACTCTTCTCTACTGCGGGTTTAATATGGTGCCGGAGGCTGTTCCTCTCAGCCCACCGCCGCTTGGTTGGCAGGGAATTTCCGCTTTTACCCTGGATACCGATGGCAGGTATCTTTATGTACTCGATCCACCGGGAAATAATGTATGGGCGTATCAGGGGAATTCCGGTAAATTCACTGATTCTCCAACTATATTCTTTGGTCAGCAGGTGCCTCAGAGCATGAGCACATCCATCGACCTGGCCGCCAATAATTCTGACCTGTATCTGCTATTTGAAGACGGGCATGTCACGGCATGTCCGGCGAGTCATTATGAAGGTGTTCCCCTGCGCTGTTCGGATCCGGTCACCTTTGTAGATAACCGCCCGGAACGACAACCCGGTCCCAGGATCACCGATGCCATTTTTAATCAAATATCCTTCGCGGCCGCACCCGACCCGCTGCTTTATCTCCTTGAACCCCTCACGAGAGCAATTTACTACTTTAGTCCGCGTTCTGATTCGCTGGAGTTGCGCGGACAGTTCCGCGCCGGTGTGGAGCAAAGTAATACGCTTTTCAACAGCTCTGCCACGGCCATGACCATCAGCCCGAACCGGAATATTTTCTTCAGCATAGGCGCTCAAGTGTTCTTCGCCACCAATGTGCCCTAAGAGGAAATGAAGAACCCATCTGGTAACTCCATACATTCTCTTCTGAGTTGGCTGCTCAGACTGTTTGGCAAGCCAAAACCTCCTGCTCCCGTCCATATTGTTCCACCCGATAACACCATTGAACCTGTGCGAATGGTGACCGCGCGCGTATTGCTGGTCATCTTCGATCCGGTCATGGATCCGGTTTCGGGTGTCAAGCTCTCCCAATTAATGGAATGGCAGTCTCCCGATGACCTGGCCAATGCCTGCATCCAGGATATCCTGGAGGCCAGCGGCGGAATGGCACGCTACCAGATTGCCCAGCGGGTGGAACTCAACGAGTTCCCGGTCAAAACCGATGGCTATAGTTATGATCCTCGGATCTATCTGGATGTTTTGAAGGGTGTTCGGCCGCCGCATATGCCCGAAGGAGCCAACTACCAGGACATCCTGACCAAATTGAACGTCTTACCGCACGTAGCAATGCGCGATATTGACGAAGTGTGGCTGTTTGCGTTCCCACATGCCGGATTCTACGAATCAAGCATGGGCGGGGCTGGCGCGTTCTGGTGCAATTCCCAGCCTATGACCTGGTCCTCCGGCTGCACCCGCAGGTTTATCGTCATGGGGTTTTCCTACGAAAGGGGCGTCGGTGAAATGCTTGAATCGTTCGGGCACCGCTCTGAAACCCTTGTCTCCAAAGTATTCGAATGCCAGGAATTTGTAGCCTGGGCTTATAAACAAGGCCGGGTGCCTGCCACTGTTGGTCCCTCCCTCAACCTGTTCCAGCAGTTTATTAGTTTCGACCAGATCGCACCCGGCAAGGCCGGCATTGGGACAATCCATTACGCTCCCAATAGCGACCGGGGTTACGATTGGAACAACCCCCGCCGCGTCCCCAGCAGTTGCTATGGCTGGTACAACTTCCCGAACTTTCAAAATGACGTCCGCCAGGTTAATGCTGACGAATGGGGTAACGGTGACATCCGCTCTCACCACAAATGGTGGCTGAAACATCTGCCTAGAGCTGCTGGGCGGATAGGCGGTGTGGCCAATAATTGGTGGCAGTATATTTTGGATCCCAATCAAATTAACACATAAGGGGGCTGTGATCGTTCTGGCAGGATTTTCTTAGAATCAACGTCTTGATTTTTTTACTTGCTTCCAGGCAATACCAGCGGGACATCTTTAAACGGATGGGGGATCACTTGTACCGGAAGGTGGTATGCTTCTGAAATTAACTCCGGAGTCAATACCTGCTGCGGTGTACCCGCAGCTTTGATTTCCCCTTCAACCAGCAAGGCCACGCGGTCGGCATAACGGGCGGCGAGATTCAAATCGTGCAAGGCAACCAGCACGGCTAGCTTGTCCTGGTGAGCCAGGGACCTCACGGTTTCCATAAAACTGACTTGATAATGTAAATCCAGGTTGGAAGTCGGTTCATCCAACAGCAGGATCGGTGTCGACTGGGCCAATGCTCGCGCCAGCAACACGCGCTGCTGCTCGCCCCCGGAGAGTTCACCCACTCGCCGCTCGGACAGGTTCAGCGCATCTACTTTTTCCAGGGCCAGGCGGGCGATTGCCTCGTCTTTGGCTGAAACCTGGCCGAGGAAATTCAGGTGGGGAGTGCGTCCCATCAACACTGTCTCCCAGACAGTGAAGGCGGGAGGCATGGAAGCCGATTGCGGTACAACTGCCAGCGAGCGAGCGCGTAACATGGGAGACAAGGTGTTTAGATCTATCCAGGATTGACTACTCATGCTCTGGCGGGCGGGACCATGGAAGTGGTTACTTCGCAGGCTTCCACTTTCCACCGGGATCACGCCGCTGGCAGCCCGAACCAGCGTGGTCTTCCCTGCGCCGTTCGGACCGATGAGCGCGAGGACTTCGCCGGAATTGACTTCCAGCGAAATATTGTGCAGGACGCGCCTTGGACCATATGAAACCGTTAATTCTTCAATTTTCAACACGGCCTGAATCCCAATCTTAAACCGTCAATCCGAATTGGTTAATCAAAAATCACCAATACCCCTGATTCTTCGCCCTGCGCAATACCCACAGGAAGAACGGGGCCCCCACCAGCGCGGTCACGATACCCACCGGCAGTTCCTGCGGAGCCATCACAGAACGGGCAATGACATCTGCCAGCAGAAGAGCACCGGCTCCGCTTATAAGCGAGAGCGGGAGAAGACGGCGGTAGTCCGCGCCAAACCACAAGCGCATAACGTGCGGCACGATCAGTCCGATGAAGCCAATGATCCCCGAAAAAGAAACAGCAGCCGCCGTGGCCAGGGAAGCAGCCAGCAGGATCAGGGTCCTCGCAAGCGTGACCGGCAGGCCCATCTGTTGAGCCTGGTCGTCGCCAAATTGCAGCAGGTTCAGGGCGTGCCCGCTCAGGACCAGGATGCCCAGCCCGATTGCGAGGAACGGCAGCATTACCAATACCGGTTCCCATCCGGCCTGTGAGGAGCCGCCATTTAACCATGCGATCGCCCGGTGTAGTTCGCCCGTTGAGTGCAGCATCAGGTAGGTCGTTATGGCAGTGGCGAAGGAACCAAAGGCCACCCCTGCCAGGATCAGGTTCGTGGTTGGGACGGTTTTGCCAACGCGCGCCAGGGTGTAGACCAGGAAAACGGTCAGCAGTGCTCCGAGGAATGCTGCCACCGGGATGGCCATTAAACCCCAGAATGAATACGGCCATTGAATGCTCATCGCCAGCACCGCACCAAGACCCGCACCGGAAGCCACGCCGATCAGGTACGGGTCAGCCAGCGGGTTGCGAAACAGGCCTTGGTAGGCAGCGCCGGAACCGCCCAGCGCTGCACCGGTCAGCAGGACCAGCGCCGTGCGAGGCAGGCGGATCCCGGTCAGGATAAAGGCAAATGTTTTTAACGGCTCGGAGAACGTCGCACTGTTCAGCCAGCCGATCAGAATTCTACCCAGGTCAGCTGGCGGGATGAAAACCGAGCCGATGGCAATGGATAGGACCACCGTTAGGACCAGGAAAAGCAGGGAATAGAGATAAGGACGGATTTTCATGATGGGCGTGGCACGTTATATCATCCGCATAAGGGGAAATCGCGCTCCTCCTGCATTATTTGAACAAATTCGGATGGAGCAGCTTTGCCATTGCTTCCAGCCCGTCCACCAGGCGTGGACCGGGGCGGCTGACCAGGTTATCGTCGAATGGGAATATCTGCCCGGTCTGGACGGCGGTCAGCGTTCCCCAGCCTGGGCGCGCGGCTACCTTGGCAGGCGTCTCGCCGTAAGCCGCATCTCCCAAAATGATGATGGCAGGGTTGGCAACTACCATTTGCTCCATGCTGATCTGCGCCCATTGACCTTGTAGTTCGGCGCCGATATTTATGCCGCCCGCGCGGGTGATGAGCAGGTCAACGAAAGAGCCAGGCCCTGCGGTGTAAGGCTTGGTCGGGTTGGTGGCGTCCAGTTCGTAATAGACGGTCGGGGCGTAAGAAAGCGGTTGGAGTTTCTCGTCCACCGCAGCAACGCGTGCCTTGAGCGAGTCTACCAGTAAGTTAGTTTCGGTTTCGTGGCCGGTCAGCCTGGCAACTGTCTCAAGATTGGTATACATATCTTCCAGCCTGGCCGGGTTGGGGAGAAAGTATACCGTCAGCCCCAATTGCTCGAGCGAGGCAACCAGTTCGGGAGTGTTGATGCCCCCTGCCAGGACCAGATCGGGGTGGAGGGC
>DASVKG010000032.1:0-9936 GCA_036385495.1 Anaerolineales bacterium
TGGTGGATTATGTGGCCCAGACCGGCGATACGCTCCCGGCGCTGGCAGCCCATTTCAACACGACCATTGCCGGGATCCGGACGGCCAACCCGCAGATCCCCGTGGATACCACCACCCTGCAGCCCGGAATGCCGATGAAGATCCCGATCACCTATTCACCTGTCTGGGGAACCCGGCTCCAGATCATGCCCGACAGCCTGTTCGTCGATGGACCTTCTGTCAACGGATTCGATACGGAGGCATTTATTTCCAGCCACCCTGGCTGGCTGAAGGATTACAGCGAAGACATCGGGGACGCCAACCGCTCCGGGGCTGAGCTCATCGATATCGTGGCCACCAATTTCAGCATCAGCCCCCGCACCCTGCTGGTCCTGCTCGAATATCAGACCGGTGCGCTTTCCCAACCCGTCCCACCCTCGGGCGACTATCCGCTTGGCCATGTCGACGAAAACGCGGCGGGGCTTTATCGTCAGCTCGTCTATGCGGCGAACATCCTGAATGCCGGTTACTACGGCTGGCGAACTGGCGGCCTGACCCAGCTTGTATTCCCCGATTACACCATCGAACGCCCGGATCCCTGGCAGACCGCCGCCACGGTGGCATTCCAGTATTATTATTCCCTGGTCTCCCAGGCCTCGTATGCACGTGCCACCGGGCCGGATGGCCTGAGGCGCGTGACCCTCGACCTGTTTGGCGATCCATGGGTTGCGAACGTGGATCTGCCGCACATCCCGGCCAACCTGCAGCAGCCGGCGCTGGTCCTGCCATTTCCGGCGAGCTATGCCTGGTCCTTCACCGGCGGCCCACATTCCGCCTGGGGAGGGGCAGCACTCCGGCCCTGGGCGGCGATCGATTTTGCCCCGCCGGTGCACGGCTGTGATACCTCAAATGTTCCGGTGGTCGCCATGGCAGATGGGATCGTGGCCCGTTCGGAGGCGGGGGTGGTGATGGAGGATCTGGATGGGGACGGAAACGAACGGACCGGCTGGAATATTCTCTATTTGCACATTGCCGCAGCCGGAGAAGCCCCGCTTGGCCAGAGGCTGAAAAAGGGTGACCCGCTCGGTTTCGCCTCCTGCGAGGGCGGCTTGGCAACAGGTACGCACGTTCACATTGCCCGCAAATACAATGGGGAATGGATGCCGGTCGATAGCGCCATCCCCTTCAACCTTGAAGGCTGGATCGCCCATACCGGTGACGCGGTCTATCAAGGCACCCTGACACGCGGCAACCAGACTGTTACAGCCTCCTCCATTTCGAATGCCGCCAGCCTGATCCGGGCCGGGCAATAAAAAATTAGAAACAAGAAATGTTCGCGCGCGGCGGAGTCCGCTGTACGTTGAAACCGGTGTTAGCCAGCGCTTTTCTCCTATGCAAAAACAACCTTTCGGTTGTCTTCTTCACAGCTTTTCTGTTACGTTACTGAAGAGGCACAGCGGCGGCTGGGCTTTCTCATTCCGGGGGTCAATGATCACCCGGACTTGCCTGTCTCAAACCAACTCTCACGGCAGCGGCATGTACAGTTCCCATTGTTCACTCTTGATGATCGAAGTGCTTTCCTTCACGAGTGCTTGATGCTCTGGATCTGCGAAGGTTTTCTCATACGTTGCTTCCATTGCAGCGAGGCTGTCCCATTGTCTCTCAATGATGAGGGTATTTGAATCGTGGCTCCCCGTTAGGCATTGGTAGCGCTTCTTAGGAGGAAACCCCAAACGACTCTCTACAATGTTGTACTTTTTATTAATCTTCTCTAACTCTGCCCATTTGTCGGGGCGGACTTGCTGGATCATTCGCTCTATCGTAACCATCGTATTCTCCTTTCGTGACTATAATATGCTTCCTGATTATTTGTTTGAGAAAAATCTCAGCCGCCGCTTCTGACCTTCTCACCAATTGTCCGAAAATTACCTCCAGCTTGTTGAGCATGAATCTTTTTCCATGCCACGCCGAGTTACTAAACAACGCGTTGGCCAATGGTTTGGCAGCGGCAGCAGTGAATCCGCTGTCCGCTGGAGACGCCGTTAGGCCACGCCTCGCCCCTGATAGAGCGATGTTTGAGGTCTGCGGTGATTACCCCCTAGCGAGGAAGCGGGGCATGGCCTGGAACTGAAGATTGTGCGAAACCAGCACTCATGTACTTGCCGACACTTCAGGCTTCCATCCTTGCTTTCAGATTCGCCAGCGTCTCATCCGCCTCATGCTCGTTTTGTTTAATAATGATCGACTCAGCCAGCTTGCCGAGCAGGGGGACGGGTACAGTGTATTCCACCTCCACAGTCAACTTCGTGCCGCCCGCCTCCGGCTTGTAGGTCCAGGTGAACTTGCTCTGGATCCCTTTCCTGCTCTCGGTCACATTGCGCTGGTTTTTGATCCACCCGGTTGCCTCTGAGGCACCTTTTAAGCGCATGCCGGCCATCTTGTACGTCCAGTTAAATTTGTACCCGCCGGCGGGCAGCGGCTGGGCGTCTTTCACCTCGACCATGCTGGGCATGATCCCGACCAGGTTCTTGGGATTGTCCATGAAGTCGAATATCTTCTCGACGGGGGCATTGATCGTTACAGACTTCTCTATCTTTGCCATGTTCTCACCTCCTTTCTGGAAGAGATCATTCAGTAATGCTGATTTCGCACAACTTTTCGTCTGTCATAGTGCTCGACTGCCGGGCGAGACCAGCTAGCCCCCTTCTCGCTTCATCGGCAACATATAAATAGCCGCTGACATCATGTCAGCGGCTTGAATGCTAGCTTCTCGACTGGTTTTCCGCCTGCGAGATAAAACAGATTGCAAATTCATTATAGGCCAGATATTGGCAAAGTCAACTGGTAAGTTCAGCGGCTCTTGGATATCCCCCAAGGAATAGCATTATGCGGAGAATCGCACAAACACCCCGCCCCATAACTGGCGGCGCATGGAAGGAGGAGTGCGCGGCGGAGTCACTGTCCGATGGAGATGGGGGTTACTTAGACATATAAAACCAGAGGCTGTCCCCGGCATATAGAAGAACGGCAGTGACAGGGCCATTAATCAAAAATACGATTTACATCCATGCTGCATATAACCATAAAAACTGTTTCATTCGTTAAACAATGCTGCTTCAATTTTAAGCAAATCCTTGCTAAACAGATCCAGGTCAATTTTTGCAGTTTCGGGATCTCTCCCCAGTCCTGAAAGGATCAGACCGAGTCGCTGCGGCATGCTTTGAGCCAGACTGGCGTCGAAACCGGCAATGCGCGGAACCAGGTTTTCCAACCGCTGTTGGGTATTGCTCAGGGCAGCCTTGGCTCCTTCAACATCGTTCGAGGAGAGTGCCAGGCGCGCATTGCTCACATCCACCTGGACCTGCAATAGTGTCAAATGCGCTGCGGCTGTATTCAATTCAGTTTGCAAAGGTTTGTAGCGCAGAAAATAGTCTGTAGCGAACCCTGCAAGGAAAAAAATAGCAAGAACTACCAGCCAGATAAGCGCCTTGCGAAAGAATCGTTGCAGGCGGTTAGGCTGTGATTTTTCCGCCTTTGAAGAGGCAGCTGCAAGTTCAGGTGAGGTGGGTGGTTGAGAACCGTTTAGAGTTTCGGGGGTTTGCTGCTCTGGTTGGTTGTCAGCATTATTCTGGTTCATGGTTTATCCTTTCTTTTGGCATTTTGGCATCCGACTTTATTCCGAGGGAATATCATGATGCAAGAATGGGGCGCAACTCTAATTGCTCAGCCGCTGGTTGAACGACTGACGGTTTGGAGACAGCCCTGGGACTCCTTACCATTATCGCGCCATTTCCAGCAATTTGATAATCTTTCAATGATTCGTTGGAGTGTCACCGTGACGAAAACCTCCACCAGGTCAGGGGGGAGTGACGGGGGAAATCTAAACGAGACCCGGAAATATTTCTGGTCAGGACAAAAGGGATTGAGGCGTACCTGCCTTTTTGGTTGGCGATCGCTGGAATTTTCAGATACTTTCAAATATAGCCCCGGCCGCCTTTGGGTCAAAACCATCAGGCCATTTTGTTTTTTGATCGTATTTGGCACCCTTCAGGCCCGCCCCGTTCAGGTCAGCCCCGCTCAGAACAGCCTTTCTCAAGTCAGCTCTGTCCAGTCCAGCCCCGCTCAGATCAGCTGTGCTCAGATCGGCCTCGTTCAGGTGTGCCCCCCAAAGGATTGCCTTGGTCAGGTTTGCCCTGGTCAGATTCGCCCTGGTCAGGTCAGCCCCGAGCAGGTAAGCTCCCAGCAGGTTTGCCCCGCTGAGGTCAGCCCCGCTCAGGTCAACGTTTGCCAGATCCAGCGGGCCGGGCCGTTTTAGGATTGAATTAAGTTGCTCCATTGTAAATTGCATATCCTGGCACCTCCAAAGCCTTCATCGAGCCAAACCATGCTCTTATATCTCCAGCTCCCCGTTTAGGAAACACGAAAAAAATCGAGAAGCAGCCGGCTTTTTGTCCAGCATGTAAACATGTTTATTTTCAATCTTATCTTATCACTTTTAGCAAGGCAATACATTACTTATGCCATGGACGCAACCATCGCGCGGCTTAAGGTCGTCTGGGACAGGTGGAAAGCGAAGGAAATATGCGACAAACCAGGTCAAAACGTTCCAAGGGAATATCCCAGAGATCCCAGGAAATGGATAGGCCAGCTACACCGGCGCGCCGCACGGCATCCAAGTCATCGAGGATTTGGATATCGTTCAACTCTGTGACACCTTCGATCTGCACCAATTCAAAACCAGCGAGGACCGGGGCCAAGCTGGTTTGTACACTTCGTCGCAATTCCAACTCCAGCGAGATGGAAGATATGCCCTTTTGTTCAAGTTCTTGTCGTGTGGCAGGTAGTGGAATGGCGATGGCGTTGCTAATCCAACCCAGGATGCGAGATGGATCCAGCCCGTTTATTGTGGAGAGATAATCAAAAAAACCTAATAGTTCAAATGGAATTCCGGCCGGCCCTCTTGTATGGGCGTAGCTCATCACCTTAATCCAGTCAGCACAGGCGCTAAGAGTGCCTAAGTTTTGCCCGACCATGCCAGCCAAGCCAGGTGAAAAACAATCCAACCCAATTTCCACCCCCGCATGCTTCAAAGACTTGGATATCATGATAACAAAATCATTCACACTTTGAGTCCGGAAATTCAGGAAAGCCGATAGTAATTCGGTTGTCTCCTTGGATAAGGCCAGCGCTACGCCGCCCAACAGGATCTGCATTAGGGAGAACCGTCCCTGGGCAGTCTGATCCAAGCCTACGATCGTCTTCCGCACCTGTTCAAGGTCCAGTCCGATGGCAGCCGACCGGAGACGGCAATGCTCACAAAAACATCCCAAATCGTCCAATGGATTAATGGCCGGGGAAGGAAAGCGCAACCGATCCAGGAAGAAGCCATGGTATAAGCCTTCCTGCAGCAAGTTCTCAATACGCCGTGAGACGGCTTCCCGTACATCAGGATGGTTCGGGCAGACAAAAGTGAACTCTGGCTTACCACGGCTTCCCGGCACATTGCGACCACTTGCCCCAATTACCTGGTATGACGATTTCGGTTGGAAGACATCATCCCCAGTCAGCAAAGGATGCCAACGCAGGAAGCGCATCCCCAAGCGTTCAGCTTCCATACGGCAAGCATCAAGCAACCTGGCAGGCAGGTGCCAACCGATCAACAGGTGGCTGATTTGGAGGCAGTCGGCCGCTGCCCGCAATTTATCGACCACGGCAGCGGTTTCCCGCTCAGGCAAGTCAGGGGCATCTTCGAGGTATTGAAGAGAGATTATGAATTGCTGTTTAAGTCGACTGTCCATCGCAAGAAGGCTGCTACCCCATCATCCTATCTGATACTCCTATTAGGAGGTAACCAATTCCCGGTGAGCTCAAATATGTTTGGATTGTTAACCGCACGGGCAGGTGTGTGGCCTATTTACAATAGTATAAAACCCCCCGTCGGGTTAGGGTGGGGTATATCGGGTGACCGGCTAAACAGGCACTAGATCGGTTTTCTCGACATTGGAAAAGGGGATTGAGAAGTAAGCGGCTTATTTTTCATGATATGACCATGTAATGCCAACCTTATCAAATCACTTCTGTCAAAACACGCCTGCTTTCGAGGAGCTGAGCCGCTGTCTGCTGCAAGCCGGTGTTGGGCGGCGTAGGAACGCAAGACTCGCTGACTAAAAGCGACATAACAAATTTTTACACACAACTTAATCCTTGGCAACCACCAAAAACAGGACTTATCAAAACGCCAAATAAGTGAAGAGTGAGGGAAAAGCAAAGACTCCGATCGCGCAAGGTGATTGGAGTCTTTGTGTTTGGTCTATCTTCAGGCATCACCCGCCACCGGGTTCTTACCTGATGGTTATTGACTGCTGGCTGGCCAGGGTGATTTCGGGCAGCAAGTGTTTGAGGAGGGTTATTACGGCAAAGTAACGAACTGGCCGAGAAACGTCCGCGCCGACAGCGTATCGAGGCGGTAGGTGACGTTTGTGGACCGGCAGATCGCATCTCCGGTAATGGTGGTCGCCGCCAGGATATCGGTCGTCCCCAGGAAGTTCGGGCCGCCGGAGTCGCCATAACAGGTACCGCCATTTCCAGTGGCCGGATTCATGGAGATGCGCAGCCAGGCGGGGTTGATCGCATTCAGGGTGCCCGTCGCGACCATCCGCACGTCATTGTAAAGGTACTGGTGGCCGCCAGGGCCGTTGGTCACTTCGTAGGCACCATAGCCAACTGACGTGAATTGCTGTAAGCCAGACAGGTTTGACAGCGAGTCGGCGGCTGGCAGACGCGCCGGGACGATGCCTTTGATCGGCTTATCGAAGACAACCACTGCAATGTCGTGCGGATCACTCTGTTTCTGATCATAGAGTGGGTCGGCATACCAGGTACCCGTATAGGTCTTATCTCCAGCCTTATAGTCAGGGTCGAAGGTCACCGTCACACGCGCGGTTCCTTCATCGCAGTGAGCCGCGGTAAGGAAAACCGTTGGCGAGATCAACGTTCCCGAGCAGTACAACCAGGTGCCATCCGAATACTGTCTGGGCGACACCAATCCACCGACGTTTGGATGCCGGGTGCCATCCAATTCACCATATGTTATGGCTTGCACGGGTGTGGTAATAGACAGGAGCACGACGAGTACAATGATTACGACTAATTTGCGATACATGTGATCCTCCTCAGTTATTAGATAAGATCTTTGAAATTGTACCATTTATTTATCAAAGGCAAGTAGAATCAGTTGCTCTGTTAGTGGCTATGGGGTTCTTCCAGAGTTAGTCTCGGAGAGTGGAGCTGTTGTTCGCTTGGAGACGATGTTAACCCGTATAAACCGAGTAACTGATTGCATTTTTTCCATTGTTCTTTACCGTATACATCAAATTATCAACCAGTTTAATCAGTTCGTTAGCAGTGTCTGGCGTGGCATCGAATGTAATTGCACCGATGGAAAATGTCACAGGCCAATCGCCCTTTATCATTTCACTTAGAAGACCTTGTTGGATTTTGGAAATTGCCACTCGCGCAGTTATTTGGTCGGTTTCCGGAAAAAGGATTGCGAACTCATCGCCGCCTAACCGAGCAACAATATCTGTTTTCCGCAGCTCGTTCCTGGCATGGTCGACTACGGTGCGGAGAACTTTATCACCCATACTGTGACCAAACCGGTCATTAACGGTCTTGAAATTGTCAAGATCAACATAGGCTAATGTAAAGTTGTGTTTATACCTTTGAAAGCGGTCTATTTCTGATTGAAGTAAAACATAGAAGAAATCCACGCTGGTCGCGCCTGTCAAACGATCAGTGCGGGCTAAATCCTTTTCATGTTCCAATGCTTTTCTTAATTTTGTCAAAAGCCATGTCACGATGATAAAAAATCCAAATCTAATTGCAGTGTTCCAAAGATAAATAATGGCAAGTGAGTAATGATTTCCAGATAAAACATCAGCAATAAGCCAAACAGTGGAGCTGAAGATGGATGCCGCAACTCCGAGTCGCATCCCTGCAAACCAAACAACCAAAGATATTGGCAGTAAATAGAATAAGGAAAACGAAACCTCGTATCCCGTTAGAAAATCGAGTAAGCCCAACCCCACTATGAGGATAAATCCTATCATCACCCAAAAGGATTTGCTCCATTTCTCAAGTCGTTCCAATATGCTCACTGCTGCATTCTCCTGAGAATCGACCACCTTTAATTTCTCGACCTCATGTAAAAGGCCGGTGCCGCAACCATGATTCGACAAGAAGATTTTCTTGACACGAAATTTTACGTGATATATAAGTTCAGTATATGACCAATTTGCCCGAAAGACAATAACCCTTTTTTCGCTTTATGGGGAAACGGGGGAAGCAATCTCCACCATCCCAAGTACAGAAGAAAGGGCTGTCCCTCCTTTGCAATGCACCCCAAAAATTGGACAGTAATTAGGTAGATACATTGGACTGAGTCCTGAATTGAACAGGGCTCAGTCCTTTTAGTTTACCCCTGATTCTTCGATGGTTGTAATATTCGATGTATTTCGAGAGCTCATTCTTGAAGTTCTCGACCGAGGTAAAGGACTGGTTATTGTAGAACTCGGTTTTGAGCACGCCAAAAAAGTTCTCGATCACAGAATTGTCGTAACAGTTGCCTTTTCTGGACATGCTCTGGCTGATCCCTTTTTTTCGGAGTGCCTTCTGATACAGTGACATCCGGTAGTGCCATCCCTGGTCAGAATGAAGAATCAAATGAGCTTTGTCGGGTATGGTTTGAAAGGCTTTGTCCAGCATCTCTCCCACGATGGGATAGGTAGGATGCTCAGACACGGCATAGCTGACGATCTCGCCATTGAAAAGATCAAGGATGGGGGATAGATAGAGTTTTTGTCCAAACAGCTTGAATTCCGTGATATCCGTAGCCCATTTTTGGTTGGGCTGGGTTGCTTTGAAATTGCGCTTCAGCAGATTGGGAGCTACCCTCCCGACCTCTCCGCGGTAGGAGCGATATTTCTTTTTCCTCAACAAGCAGGTGAGATGCTCTTCTGCCATCAGTTTCATGACCAATTTGTGGTTGGTTCGATACCCAAGTTGACAAAGGGTTAGGGTAACCCGACGATAGCCATAGCGTCCTTTGTGCTCCTGGCAGATCCTGCGTATCTCAACCCGCACATCGGCATGTTTTTCTTTGTCTGAAAAGTGTTTCTGGTGATAGTAATAGCTGCTTCTGGGGATCTTCGCTATTTGCAGAAGCAAATCCAAAGCAAATCTTTGCCTTAGTTCGGAGATAATAGCTACTCGGTCGTTTTGTCGCGCTTTTCCCGAGCTTCCCGTTCCGCAACCAAGGCGTTCATTTTTTTTAGGTACTCATTCTCCGCCCGCAGATATTCAATCTCAGCCAATAATTGCTCCTCTTGCGTGAGTGGTTGTTTTGGCTTTTGACTTTTTGACGGCCTACCTTTTCTCCTTGACTCCAGACCACTGGTTCCTTTTTTCAAGTACTGTTGCTCCCATTTCCAGACTGTTGTTGATCCCTTTATCCCATATTTTATACTAGTCTGTTTGCAGGATAAATGGTTCTGATGCATATCTTCGAGAATTGCCAATTTTTCCCCGGCTGTCCAGTGCTTCCATTTCCCTGATAGACCTTCTTCGCCATGTTCTCGGTACATCCCAACAGCGTGCCTAAGCACTTCTCTGTTGATCTGCAAGCGTCTGGCTACTACCTTTACTCCTTCGCCTGCTTCAACTGCTAGCACCGCTGCTAGCCTTTCCGCCATCGAATATTTCTTCATAAAAAACTGCACCTCCAAAAGTTATTTTTGTCTAACTTTTGGGGTGCAGTTCAAATTAGGGACAACCCCAATTGTTTCGGAGCAATTAGAAACTTCTAGTGGATCAGCAGCGTTGCACTGACACAAAGCAATATCATTATCAATTGGTTCGGGGTTTACCCAAAGGGCACTTCGCAAGTCCCCGGTCGGTCAT
>DASVKG010000033.1:0-3549 GCA_036385495.1 Anaerolineales bacterium
GCTCCATTCACCATAACTTCTGTGATAGTCTCGTCTTCAAGAAGAGTTTGCAGGGGTCCCAACCCCAGGATTTCAGCCGTTATTTGCTCGAAAAGACGAGCGCGCTCGGGTCTGGAGAGGACAATGTTTTCCTCACCCAGTATTTGCTCAAACAAACCCTGAATCGTCTTACGGACATCGTCGGTCTTGGTAATATCCATCGCTGGATCTAGTTCGGCTAAAAGCCGATTCTGGACACGCGTTTTCAGGTCAAAGTACGTTCCAGCCTGGGGTGTCGCGCTCGGAGCACTCACTCTGCGAGCCTGTAAAGATGAAAGGCGAGATGGATCTCCGCCAGGAGCCTGAGGAGTTCCAGGCGCCTGTTCAGTAGGTTTCCCTTGCCCTTGTTCTATTCGCTTTAGTAAAGACATCATGCCTCCAAATACCCAACTACCGTTTAGTCATTGCCTCTGACTCTTCCATTTCTCGTTTCACAAGTTTAGCTCGCAATGCTTCAGCTAATGTATAGATTCCTCGGGAGGCTGGCTGGGTCTTATTATCGAGCATAAATGGGACACCCCGATTTGCAGCCGGAATTACCGTGCGTTCATCGAGTGGAATGACAGCCAAAACTTCCTGTTTTAAATTTTCGCCGACTTTTTCCGGAGAAATCGCAATTCGTTTGTCAAACTTATTCATTACAAAGGCAATTTTTTCAGCCGGGATGCTTAAAGTCAGCAGGAGGTCAAGGAATAAACGATCATTCTTGATCGAGGGGATATCTTGAGTGCCAATTAATACGATGGCATCCGCAATGTCCAATACCGATAAAGTCACATCTGTGAGGTATGCGCTGCTATCCACAATCACGTAAGCATATAGTTGACGCAAATAGCGCAGCAGTGTCGAGAATTGGTCTGCATTTATTTTTTCGGCATTTTCAGGACGAGAAGGCGATGCCAATACATGCACACCTGAGGCGGCGTGTTTAATCATGACACTGTCAACGATTTCAGGGTCCAGTTCATCTACACGTGGTGCGAGGTCTAAAACGGTATTTTTCCCTTGCTCATTTAAATAGATAGCAACATCTCCAAACTGGAGGTTTGCATCTACGATTACTACGCGTGTTTCCTGGTTGTGAAGTGCGACTGCGAGGTTCACTGCGATTGTTGTGCAACCTGTCCCGCCCTTTGGACTATAAACCAGTATGATTTTTCCTCGAGTCGCTAAACTGGTTGTGGTGGACCGGTTAGCATTGCCCTGCGCCGCAACATACACCTGGTTGGATTTGGCGCGTTCTTCACGTGCCATCTTGCCGGCACGACGGATGGCAGCTACGAGTTCGTCCGGCATAGGTGGTTTGGTAAGGAAATCTCGTGCACCAACAAGCATTGCCCGGCGCATATAGTTCTGGTCCCCCTGAACGGAAAGGATCACAACCTGAACAGCCGGCATTTTCTGCCGGATTGCTTCCGTGGCAGCAATACCGTCCATGTCGGGCATATTGATGTCCATCAGGACTACATCGGGATTTGCCTCCTGCGCAAGTTGGATTGCCTCCCGGCCAGTTCTGGCGGCGGCAACCACTTCAATATCTGACTCAAACTGCAATAGTTTGCGCACATTTTCGCGTGTTTCGGCGACATCATCTACAATTAAAACGCGAAACTTTTCGCCATCAGCCATCGATAATCTCCATTTTCCGCTTTGTTGTATTCAAATAAATCTCTAGGGTGCGGATGTCGCGTCTCCAGATAATTTAGGATCCGGGAGATTATCAGTACGCGGTTGTATGGCATATGGCAATTTTGCCGGCACAGGAATATTGTATTGGGTCAACAGATATTCCAGCATGGCTGCATCCGTCGTAACAGCCGGCTCGGTGTTATTGGGATTTCGGAGAGTCAGGGTTATCTTAGCACCACTATAAATTAGGAATACCAACGTATTAGCATCATCCGGTGAAACCATCAAAGTAACAATATCCGGGCGCGTGACGACAGGAACGGCCTGCTGCGGCTGCCCACCCGGCGCTGGGGTTGCAGTTGGCACTGGTGCAGATGAGGAAAGCGCAAATTGATCAGAAACTGTTTCACCCGGGAGCGGGAAAGACCCCACGTGCAGTACCTGGACATTTTGCATGATCATCTGTGTTACCAGGCGCGGGCGCTGACCTTCAGACGGCACAAGGTAAATCGGCTGGTTCAGAGTCGGGTCTAAAAATACATTCCCCAAGCTTGATCCCTGTCCGCCAGAAGCTATCAACGCAGTCAGTTGGATTCCATTGGCGGTGTTTCCAGGGGACAAGACACTCGCAGTGTAATTTGGCAGGATGCTCTGATTCGTGGGGTCAACATCCACCAGCAACATGGTCACGATGATATCAACGTAATCGCCATCACGGATACCATATGCCACGGAGGAGAGCCGCGTAATCGGGATGGCTACGGCCGATAATCCTTGTGGAATAAATGGAGCCCAGGAGGATCCTGGCAGGTTGACATTGCCCGGTGACAATGTGACCATCGAGTCTGTGATTGGGACACCCTGGGCAATCGAATATTTGGCATACATATTCACAAGATCGGCTTTGTTGGTAAAAAGCCCCTGAACGAGGGCGGTATCAGGGATCTGGATGGAACTCAGCATAGCCTCGGTGATGGGCGTGCCAGGATTTATGTTTTGGCCAGCCGTAACAATTTCGACATATTTTGTTTGTGGGGTGGTCTGGGATACAGGAGGCTGAGTTGCAGCGGGGCGGTGCATCCATAAATATGCTCCACCGGCCGCCACAGCGATAATGATGATCAGTGCTAGATAGATAAAAACACGTCCACGCTTCATAGGAGACTCCTTCCAACCTGGATTGATAATAGCATTATACAGTAAAAATCCGACCTTTAATATTACCCCAACATTATTGTGAAGTGGCAGGAATGGACAATGTATGCTTGGATTTTCATGCTCCTGAATCAGAAGGGGGTATTGAGCTGATATACGTTGATAATGGTAAATAGCTAGATATCATCTTCAACTTGCAACCCTCGCACCACATCATCCATTGTCCCTCCTTCCTTTCTCATTCCAGGTGCAGGTACGCCACAATAAGGGCATATATTCCAGGGTAGTTCCATTAGCCGACCGCAGGAGTGACAGGGTTTGCGCAGTTTAGTCTGGCAGGATGGGCACACCATCCAATCGTCTTTGATGCGCCGTTCACATCCGGGACATACCGGCTGGTCCTCTATAGACTGTAAAAGCGCCTCCTCTTCCAATGTCTGTTGGTATTCTTCTTCCAAAGTGCGAGACGGGCGCAGGACGAGATAGACCAGCACCCCGGGTAAATTTAACAATGCCACCAGAGCAGCGGCCAGGAAATGCACCAATCGGTCACGATGACGAGCACGAATATCACGAAAGGTCCAAACTACAAGCGCTACCCACAGGGCCACCAAAAAAGCTCCAGTGAAACCGGTCAGGACAAGGGTAAAGCCGCTTAGGAAAGTGGGATCAAATTTCATAATAACTCCTTACACGAAGGACAGAAAATGCCCTCATTCCAAGACA
>DASVKG010000034.1:0-15894 GCA_036385495.1 Anaerolineales bacterium
AGGAATATCAGGTAATTCAATGGTTGGCGCAGAAAGTTGTCCAGGAGCAGGAAGAAGGTCTGAAGGTGTTGTAGATAGTCCTTCCATTCCGGCGCGTTGACGGGCAATGGTTTCATCAAGTGAGAGTCCCAAAAATTCAACATATAGCCGCAAGAATGCACGCGCTTGAATCGGGGAGGGGAGAGATTCAAAGTCGTCAGCTTCGAGGGCCTCGATATGATGCGCCCGAATGCGCGTAGCCTGCACCACCTTCTGAATGGTTAGGTTTTTAGCTTCCCGCGCCTTCTTGAGTTGCTGTCCAATTGTTACTGCCATAGAGGGTAATGAAACATCACCGGCTTCCTTTGTTGGTGAACCGGTGATGTTCTGTTTGTGCTCTCTTCAGGGATTTAAGCCGCAGGTTCAGAGTTTGTGTTGGTTTCTGCAGGCTGCTGAGTCATTTGTTCGGTAGGCTGCTCAAGAGTCGGTTCAGCTGAATGCTTTTCTTCCTTCTTGGGAGTAACTGGCTCTTCGATTGGAATGCTGGGTTCCGCTTCGCCCTCCCGGAAAACTGTGACTTTGATCTCGGGAATCAAATCCATAGTTAAGCGGATTCGGACAGTATGTTCGCCCAACGCGCGCAGGGGCTGCATATCCAACTGTTGACGCTTTAGGGCGTACCCGCTCTTTTTCTGGAGTGCGTCCACTACTTCCTGCGAAGTGATGGAACCATACAGCTTGCCAGTCTCGCCAGCACGTGCCCCAAAGGTCAATTGTACCTTTTCAAGTGCTTTGGCCACCACGCTCATCTCTTCATTAAGGATCACGCGTTTCTCGGCTGCTTTCGACCGGATGTGTTCAGCAGTTTTTATTGCACCTGGTGTGGCCAGTACAGCCATCTTCTGAGGGAGAAGGAAATTACGGCCATATCCGTCGGCAACCTTTTTTACATCTCCAGCACGTCCAAGTTTGTAAACGTCCTTGATAAGTAATACTTTCATTTTCAAGCCCTTTCTTGCATTAGGATGGTGGAGCGAAGGGTACAACGCCCCGGGGAATAATTTTACCAGAGGGTTGACTGCTAGGGAAGGTATTTGCCTTGTTTCGGATTGGTGAATGAACAAGTATAAATGGCAACACCTTAGAATCGAAATCTTCCATTCCTTAGCAGCAGGGTAAAAATGGTTGCTTGAATCTCCTTAACCGATTATTTGAAATCTCACCAGCAGCCCATTTTGCTTAGGTGTCTTTAAATAGATCATCACATCTGACAGTCCGCTCAAAAAGCAGTATAATTTCGGGAATTATGGACGAGACGCTATCATTAATTCAAATAAAAGGGATCCGTGATGGTCTTTTGATTACACTAGACGGTGCTGCGTGGCCGGAGCTGGCGACGGCTTTCGTTAAAAATGTAGATGAGCGCTCCTCTTTTTTCCAAGGAGCTCGAGTGGCACTAAATGTGGGCGCGAATGAGTTGCGGGTAGCCGAATTGTCAGTAATGCGCGACCAACTATCGGAACGTGGTATAACTTTATGGGCGGTCTTGAGCGAATCTCCCGTCACCGAGACGACCGCCCAAAACCTTGGACTGGCAACGCGCCTTTCCAAACCTCATCCCCATGATTTAAGGGAAACTGCAGAAGCATTACCCGAAGATGCGGCCAAATGGGTTAAAGGTCCACTCCGCTCTGGCGGGAAAGTCCTTTATGATGGAAATGTCGTGGTGATAGGGGACGTCAACCCGGGGGCAGAGATTGTTGCTGGAGGTAGTGTGATCGTATGGGGACGATTGCGGGGAGTTGTCCATGCCGGCGCACAAGGCGATGAAAAGGCAGTTGTTTGTGCGCTGGAGATGGTACCAACGCAATTGCGCATCGCTGGTGAAATTGCTGTCTCGCCGAAAAAACAAAGTAAAAACCAGCCGGAGGTAGCCTGCTTGAAAGATGGTCAGCTGGTGGCAGAGCCTTGGCATAAATTGACAGGACGGTGATATGACAGCACAAGTAGTGACAGTAGCTTCTGGGAAAGGGGGGGTAGGAAAAACCACCTCGGTGGCAAATATTGCCGTAGCGTTGGCATCATGTGGAAAGAGAGTTACTTGTATTGATGGCGATATTGGTTTGCGAAACCTGGATGTGGTTTTGGGCTTGGAGAACCGTATCGTATACGATTTGGTGGATGTAATTGAAGGTCGATGCCGGTTGCGCCAGGCGATGATCCGCGACAAGCGCCTGCCTGATCTGTATCTCATACCAGCGGCGCAGACGCGCGATAAGACTGCGATTTCACCTAGCGACATGGTACGTCTGTGTGATGAACTGCGCCAGGAGGTGGACTGGATCATTATCGATTCCCCTGCCGGGATAGAACGCGGCTTTAAAAATGCAATTGCAGCCGCAGACCGCGTGCTTGTCATGACCAACCCCGAAGTATCAGCAGTTCGCGATGCTGATCGGGTGATTGGTCTCCTCGACGCTGAAGAGAAAGGCCCCGCTGCGCTGGTAATAAACCGACTGGATCCGGCTATGGTGAAACGAGGTGATATGCTGTCAGTCGAAGATGTGCTCGATCTGCTGGCGATTGAATTGATTGGCATTATTCCCGAAGATGAGAATGTGATCGTGGCGTCCAATAGAGGACAGCCGCTCGCGCTGGATGGTAAAAGTAAAGCCGGAAAGGCCTTCCAGAATATTGCTCGGCGGTTGATGGGGGAGCAGGTACCATTTGTGGCCCTTGAATCTCAAAATCTGTTGCAGCGCCTCTTGGGAAGGAAGTAATGATGAATTTTCTTTTTGGACGCAGGAAGAGCGCAAACAGCGCAAAAGAACGGTTGCAATTGGTGTTGATTCATGACCGCACGGACCTAACCCCTGCAGAATTGGAATCGTTGAAAGACGACCTAATTGAAACTATTTCGCGCCATATCGAAATTGACCCAACAGCAGTGACAATCAACGTAGCTCAGGATGGACGATCCCAACGCCTGGTGGCGGATATTCCACTGCGGACTGTTGGGCACAGGCGGGGGCATGAGCCTGGGAGGGCGGCGGGATAAACCTTCGCAAAAATTATGTTCCGTAGCGGTTTTTGGCGACATTTCGACTTCTGGCTCCTGGGGGCAGTCATTGTGGCTCTTGTCTTTGGTGTGACCATGATTCTTTCCGCAATCGCTGGGAATGAAAACTTGGCGACCCTTGTTCCTCGTCAAATGATTTTTGGAGGGATAGGGTTCGTGGTAATTATCCTTGCTGCAGCCATAGATTATCGCTTCTGGTCTGGCGCTATTATTCCGATGTATATTGTCATCGTTGTTTTTCTTTTGCTATTATTTGTAATCGGTGGTGTTCGTTTCGGTGCAACCCGCTGGATAGAAACCGGTTTGGTATCTATCCAACCAACTGAACTTGCAAAGATCGTTGTGATCCTTGCACTCGCCAATTATTTTGCCAAAAACGCAGACACATCACATAATTGGAGATGGTTGATCAAAGGGTTATTGATTACCCTTGTTATCGCAGGGTTGATCTTCATCCAGCCGAATTTAAGCAATGTAATTGTCATTATGGCATTATGGGCAGCGATGACCTGGGAAAGCGGATTGGAATTGAAGCAGCTTGGAATCATGGCCTTGGCAGGTGTAATACTCGCTGTTGTTGCTTTCAATTTTATTCAACCCTATCAACAACAGCGGATCATCAATTTTTTTCGACCGGATTTGAGTGCTCGTAATGGAGCCACATATAACGTATTCCAGGCATTGATTGCCCTCGGTTCTGGAGGATGGTCAGGCAAGGGCTATGGAAGTGGCACACAGACGCAACTGCGGTTTATGAAAGTCCGTCATAATGACTTTATATTTTCTGTTATTGGGGAAGAACTTGGTTTTGTTGGTACGATTTTTGTGCTCGTCTTGATAGGATTTATAGTATATCGTTGCTTAAGGGCGGGACGTCTCGCACGGGACCAGTTCGGATCCATGATCTGTTACGGAGTTGCCATCCTCATTTTCTTCCAGGCGGCGGTGAATATTGCTGTTAACTTGAACCTGATTCCGGTCACAGGAGTGCCACTTCCTTTTATCAGTTATGGTGGTAGTGGTCTGATTTCCTTGATGCTGGGAATTGGATTGGTTGAAAGCGTGGTATTAAGACACAAACCCTTGGACTTTTAGCGGAGATTCTCTTGGATCCAAAACCTGTTCGAACACGTTTTGCCCCTTCTCCCACTGGGCGGATGCACTTGGGTAGTGCCCGCTCTGCACTTTATCCATTCCTCTTGGCTCGCTGCACTGGCGGGACATTTATTCTACGCATCGAAGATACCGACCAGAAACGCTTCGTTCCAGGCGCTGAGCAGGAATTGATTGACGGCTTGCACTGGCTGGGAATCAATTACGATGAAGGCCCTGATGTGGGTGGACCTCATGGTCCATACCGTCAGACTGAACGGCGCGAGATATATAACGATTATGCATGGCAGTTGGTGAAATTGGAGCATGCTTTCCCCTGTTTCTGCACCCCTGACCGGCTGGCCAAAGTCCGGCAGGAGCAGATTAAGAACAAGCAAAACACGCGCTATGACGGAATATGCCGCAACCTGGATATGGACGAAAGTCGTCGCCGCGCTGCTTCTGGCGAGAGATATGTCATTCGCTTCAAAATGCCCAAGGAAGGGAGTATCAAAACCACGGATCTGTTGCGTGGTCCCAGCACCACTGAAAACTCCGCCCTTGATGATTCGGTTCTACTCAAATCCGATGGATTGCCAACATATCACCTCGCCGCGATGGTGGATGATCATCTGATGAAAATCAGCCATGTCATTCGGGGATCGGAGTGGTTGCCCTCTCTTCCGTTACATGATCATATCATCCGTGCCTTTGGTTGGGAGGAGCCTCTATTTGTGCATCTCTCAGTATTCCTTAAACCCAGCGGAAAAGGAAAGATGAGCAAACGTGAAACTGCTGAAGCAATTAAAGGCGGGTATTCGATATTTGTCAGCGATATGAAAGATTTGGGTTACATCCCCGAAGGCATCCTTAACTGGATTGTTCTGATGGGTTGGGGTGTACCAGAAGATGATGTGATGACTTTGGATGACATGGTTGCCCGCTTTGATGTGAACAACCTGACACCTTCTCCTGCTGCTATTAATTTTGCCAAGCTTGATCACTTCAACGCCACCCACATCCGTCTCCTCCGGACCGATGACTTGGCTGCACGTATAAAGCCCTACTTCTTACATGAGGGTCTCGATGTGGATGACGCCATACTCCTGAAAATTGTCCCTCTCATTCGGGAGCGTTTGGTCACCTTGGATGATTGCCTTCCCTTTGCTGCCTGGTTCTTTAAAAAGACGGTTCAATCAAATCCAGCTGACCTGATTGCCAAGGATCTGACTTTTGCACAATCTTTGGATGTTGCCCGTCAAGCTTTCGAAATCATAAAGGCGCTTCCTAACATTACACCGGCGGTTGCCGAGCCGTCCATGCGCGCGCTGGTGGAGCATCTCGGCCTCAAATCCAGTCAGGTCTTTGGGATCCTGCGAGCCGCAGTGACTGGTCAAACCGTCAGTCCACCACTCTTCGATAGTATGGAAATTGTGGGAAAGGAAAAAGTGTTGGAGAGGTTAAAAATAGCGATTGAAAATTTGGAAAAAATGTAAAGAATCCTCCTGCTGGGTTCATGACTTTGGGAGGATACTTTTCATACAATTAACCGAACCAAATAAATAAGCCCAATCACGAACCCAATCGAGACAACGGTCCAACGCAAGGTTGCAGGTTTGATTTTGCTAGCTAACCGACCGCCCAGCATTCCTCCAAGCAGTGCTCCGACCGCCATTACCAATGCCACGCTCCAAACGACCTTGCCTGAAAAGACAAAAAACAACGCCGCGGCGACATTGGTGGCAAAAGCGATTCCCTGTTTGAGGGCATTCAAACGCGTCAAGCTGTCCTTCAAAATCAGGCCAAGCACCGCCAGCATGATCACACTCAAGCCTGCTCCAAAATAACCACCGTAAATGGCCCCAAGAAAGACTGGGATAATAGCCCACATTTCAGAAACAGGTTTCGCATTACCCTTCTGCTGATGGTGGTTCAGCCAGGCTCGAACCGGAGTTTGGATGGCCAGCAGAGCGGAGGCTATTAAAATAAGGAACGGCACCAGATTTGTAAAAAGTTTTTCTCCCGTTTGCAGGAGAAGGATACCCCCGGCCAGCCCGCCGAGCACAGCTGCTGGGAGGGCGATCCAAAGCCGTTTCTTCTGGTCTTTCAGGTCTTTCGACTGCGCCAGCGTCCCTCCAAGGTAGCCCGGGCAGAGTGCCACTGTATTAGTAACGTTGGCTGAGACGGCTGGTAGCCCTATAGCCATTAGTACCGGGAAAGTGATTAGCGTGCCGCCTCCAGCTAGGGCATTGATCATCCCGGCTGCGATTGCAGCCAGACCGGCGAAGAAAAATCCGATGAATGTCATTAAGCTACCCCTGTTTTCGTTCGATCTTAGCCCAAGTATCCTTAAGTGTGACAGTACGATTGAAAACCGGTTTTCCAGGCACGGAATCCAAGTCACCACAGAAGTATCCGGTGCGTTCAAATTGGAATTTGTCACCTGGTTTCGCTTCAGCCAGGGAGGGCTCAAGGAAGCAGTCTGTTAGCAATTCGAGAGAATGCGGGTTGATGATTGAGTTGACATCTTCCACTATGTCCGGATTCTCGATAGTAAACAATTGCTCGTAGAGACGGACTTCAGCCTTAATCGCATGTTCCCAGGAAACCCAATGGATGGTGGATTTGACCTTTCGCCCATCTGGGGCATCGCCTCCGCGAGTGGCTGGATCATAAGTGCAATGCACCTCGGTTACCGTGCCTGTGACCGGGTCGCGCGTAATATCAATGCATTTAACCAGATAAGCATATCTCAGACGAACTTCGTTACCCGGATATAGTCGATGGTATTTTGGAGGGGGTGTTTCGCGAAAGTCGTCCTGTTCGATGTACAACACTTTTGAAAACGGGATCTTGCGTGTCCCAGCAGATTCGTCTTCTGGGTTATTGATAGCTGTCATTTCTTCAGATTGACCATCCGGATAGTTGTCAATGACCAATTTGAGAGGGTGCAGGACCGCCATGCGGCGCAAAGTTCGCTTATTTAGGTCGTCGCGAATACAGGCTTCCAACTGGGCCATATCCACCCAACTGTCGTTATTCGTTTCACCGATTGAAGCGATGAAAGTTTGGATAGCCTCAGAGGTTACGCCGCGTCGGCGCAAACCGCGCAGGGTGATAAGACGCGGGTCATCCCAGCCGCTTACCACGCCACTCTCAACCAGTTTTCGTAGTTTCCGCTTACTCATCAATGCATATGTTAGGTTGAGGCGGGAAAACTCGATCTGACGTGTCTTGAACTCCCCCAATTGTTCCAGAAACCACTCGTAGAGCGGACGGTGAATGATATATTCCTGTGAACATAGCGAATGTGTGATACCTTCCATCGAATCGTTCTGCCCGTGCGACCAATCGTACATCGGGTAAATGCACCACTTATCACCAGTCCGGTGGTGAACTGCGTGGATGATGCGATACATGACCGGGTCACGCATGACAATGTTGGGGTGAGTCATATCAATTTTGGCACGCAGGACGCGGCTGCCTTCAGGATACTCGCCGTTCTTCATCCGTTCCAGTAGGTTAAGGTTTTCTTCCACCGACCGGTTCCGGAAGGGGGACTCTACGCCAGGCTTCAAGACCGATTCAGTCTCGCTCCATTTGGTACCGCGAGGGAGAGTACCACGGCTGGCACTCATTTCTTCGGAGGTTTGGTCGTCCACATAGGCCAGTCCTTTTTTAACGAGCCGGATTGCCCACTCATACAATCGGTCGAAATAATCCGATGCAAACGTTACTTTTACCCACTGGATTCCCAGCCAGCGTGCGTCGTCTTCGATGGCTTCAACGAATTCAATGTCTTCCTTCGTCGGATTGGTATCGTCGAAGCGCAGGATCAACTCGCCACCAAATTCCCTTGCTGTGTTATAGTCGATTAGGAACGCCTTGACATGTCCAATGTGCAGGTAACCGTTCGGCTCGGGTGGAAGCCGGGTGCGGACGTAATTAAATCGGCCTGTTCTCAGATCCTTGGCAACTTCTTCGAGGATAAAGTTGGTTGGCTTTTTGGGGAAATCAGTTTTGTCCATTATTCTATCCTTTTCGGTATAATTCCATTGACATTGGGTTTCGCAAATATATGATTCAGAATCCTGATCTCTGCAAACCTTTTGAAACAAAAAAATATTGATTTATTCAAGAAACCAAAGAAGGTCGTAAGTTAACCATTATAACAAAATGAAAGGAGAGTGCAGATTGAATATGGAGAGACGGATGAATTTCCTGGGTATATATTTCAATAAGGATGCTGCCCTGCGCCTTGCCAATGTGGCAAAGATTCTATCTTGGGTAGTTGTGGGGATATATGGGTTTGAGTGGCTGGTACAAACCTTGGCGATGGTCCTGCAAATTACCCGCGGGTTTTGGACTGGAATGGGGTATACGGATGTTGTCCAAAATATCCTTTACCTTTTTGAACAACCTTTGCGGGGGGTGGTTTATTTTGTGGTTTTACAAGCTGTGGCCCAGGCGTTATTGATTTTCATGGATATTGAGGAAAACACTCGCCGGGCAGCGCGAGGTATTGATCAGAAATAAGGAGCCTCTTAAAAGAAATGTTGTATAATTATTTCCAAATGAAAATCGGAGTGGCTATCTCTTACTATAATTCCCATCCTTAAACGCCGTTGCGGGTGGGAAGGATGCGCCTGCTGTGGCAGGCGCTTTTTTGTACTTGAAATATCCAGGCAAAAAATGCGAAGGACGCCAATAGCGTATGAAATGATTGCGTTGTCTTGTAAATAAATACAATAAAATGGAGACTGTTTTATGAACATAGATGAGCAAGTCGCCTTATTAATGCAAGGCACCGAATACGGCGACGAAGAATTAAAAAAGAACATGGCGAATGAACTGCGCCAGCGGTTAATAGAGGCTAAGAGAGAGCAGCGTCCGCTGCGCGTCTATTGCGGCTTTGACCCACGGACCTCGGATCTTCATCTGGGACACACCGTGCCGATGCGTAAACTACGCCAGTTTCAGGAACTTGGTCATGAGGTCACGTTTGTTGTCGGCTCATTCACCTCGCTGATTGGTGACCCATCTGACAAGGATAAGCTGCGTCCACGCCTGACCCAACTGGAGGTTGAGTACAATGCCCACACATATGCTGAACAAGCTTATAAAATTCTCAATCGCGATGAGACCAAGATCCGCTTCAACTCAGAGTGGTTGTCTGAGTTGACCTTTGCTGAGTTAATCGAACTGGCATCAAATTTCACTTTACAACAATTCATCACCCGTGAGAATTTTCGAAAACGCTGGGATAACGGTGACCCGATTTACCTCCACGAGACTTTTTATGCCATAATGCAGGGCTACGATGCTCATGCTCTGAAAACAGATGTTCAGGTGGGTGGCACCGACCAGCTATTTAACATCGTCACCGCAGCGCGCAAGATCATGACCTCCCAGGGTGACAAGCCCAACATTGCCATCATCCTTGGCATCCTCCCCGGCACCGACGGTGAGATCAAGATGAGCAAGTCGCTGGGCAACCACATCCCCTTGCTTTCAACTCCGGAAGATATGTACGGAAAGGTTATGTCCATTCCAGATAAGGCTATGGGGCCGTTCATGCGCCTTGTTACGCGCTGGACACCCGAGAGGATTGACGAAATCGAAACCGGAATTAATTCTGGAACACTGCACCCGCGAGACGCCAAAATGTCCCTTGCGCGCGAAATTGTTGCAATCTTCCACGACGATGCAATCTCACTTACTGCTGAGGACGCTTTCAAGAAAGTTTTCCAGCAAAAGGATCTCCCCGATGAAATGCCTGAATACACTCTCCAACGTGGTCAGAGCGTTCTAGAAGTGTTGGCGGCGGCAGGGATGGTAGCGAGTAAATCCGATGGAAGGCGTATGATCGAGCAAAAAGGAGTAAAGCTGGATGGGGAAATCCTTGAACAATTTGACTCTGCCTTTCCTCATACGGGGGTGCTGCAGGTAGGCAAACGAAGGTTCGTAAGAGTAAAATGATGGGAACACCGGGTTTCTTTTGAAACCCGGTTTGATTTTAAGGATTTGTCGCAACTTTAAGCAGGCTCCGACCGATCAATCCTGCCAGGTTTTGAGCATTTTCTTCCAGCAAGACCACAACTGCTAGCGGCACGCCCTGATAATCAGGAAGCGTCCCACCCAGCGACCAAGAGAATGTCTGATTTGCTTGGGTCACCACCGTGTTCCATTGCCAGAAGGGTTGTCCGCTGATCATCAAAGCCCGTGCAGATTCTGCAACACTAGCGGATGGCAATACTATCACCGGATCATTGAGTGATGGCAGGATAACCCAACTCTGCGTGGGTATGTCCACTGCCATCGCCAAGCGTGGCGCAGGACGCACCCCCTCATTGCTTAAGATTGCTGCAGCAAGCACCATCTGCAACGGGCTGACGCGTAATAAGCTCCCCGGCGTGGATACTGCTGCTACTGGCAAGCGTAATTCCGGTGTGGCGTAGAAACCCAAGGAAGAATATAATCTTTCGGCAATACTCTGAGGTGGCCACACGTTGTATCCGGCAGCAAGGAAGAATGGCTGCAAGGCCTCTCCAGGAGGATATACACCCTGTGCCGCCCTGTCCAGCAGCGGGGAATTTGGGTCTTGGAGCAAACCGGACGCTTGCTTGTCCAGCTGGTTCGGGTCAAAGGTTGGGTGAGAAGCCATTGCCAGGATTTCACCGCTGGTCGCGTTAATCAAAACCACTGCCCCATTGTGGGCTCCAAGCAATTCGTCTGCTTGGCGCTGTATTCCCAGATCCAAGCTCAGGCGCACATCTAAGCCAGGCGGTGGTTGACCATAGACCAAATGGTCCCACCAGATGCTGCTGGCAGGATTTCCTTGTAACCCGCGTAAATAAAGGTCGAGACTGGCTTCCAGCCCGGATTGCCCATAAATAGGATTCGTATATCCAATCACAGAAGCTAATGCTGGATACAAATATGTCCTCAGATAATCTCCCGGTTGGCCTTCGGTGAGATTGATAGATATTTCGTGGCGGTCGAGCAGGCTGCCGCGCTTGACATAACGATCGGCAATTGAGCGACGGGCGTTATCAGTGCGTTCGAGAATGGTCGGCCCTCGCCAAACTGCCCACCAAGCGTTTGTGGCAGCCAGGGATAACAGGCCAAGCCCGATCAAACCAGCCAGGATCAGGTAAGGGTGGGTTTTTGGGAGAGGAGCAGGCTCCTCTTCGGGCTGACTGGATATAAGTAAAAGGATAAGGAGGGCGAGGAAGGAAGTTAGTAAAGATGAGCCGCCATAGGAAACAAAAGGCAACGTCACTCCCGTTAATGGCAGGAGGCGAATATTACCCCCTATAATGAGAATGGACTGTGCGCCGAGATAAGCGGTCAGCCCGACAGCCAGGATTCTACGGAAGGTATCAGGTGCGTGCAAGGCAATATGTATGCCGCGGGTGGCAAAAAAACCAATCAGTGTCAGCAGGCCTAGGGTCCCAACCAGCCCTGTTTCTTCTGCAATGGCAGTGAAAATGAAATCTGAAATTGCTACTGGCACAAGACCGGGGCTGCCCAGACCGGGTCCGCGTCCGGAAGTTCCGCCGTTGGCTACTGCCATCAATGACTGGACTATCTGAAAGGAGCGCCCGGAGGGATCAAGCCAGGGGTTGAGCCAGGCGTCTACGCGCAAGCGAATCAGGTCAAAAAAGTAGTATCCAGCAATGCCTGCGACGACCAGCCCGACCAGGCTTATGAGGAGGATGCGCTTTTTGCCGGATGCTATGAAAAGAATAATCGTAAAGAGGAAGATGAAAATTGAAGCCGTGCCCAGGTCGCGTTGGATGACAAGCAGCAGGAGTGCAATGCTCATTACGACAGCAGTGGGTGCGAGAAGAGGCAGAGGACGCAGACTTAGCGGGAGACGATCAGCCAGGTATGCAGCTAAAAAGATGATGAGGAGGAGTTTGAGCGGCTCAGATGGTTGGAAGTAGATTCCGCAGCAGCCCAGCCACGCATGTTCATACCCACCTCCTGGATCTACGCCAAAGACGAGCGTAAGAGCGGTGATTAGCATCCCGCCTGTCAACCATACATACTTGTAGCGATTCAGGAAGTGAAGGTTGGGGGAAAGACGCAACCCGAACAGGAAGACCAACCCACAGAATAATAGCCAGGCGGTTTGGCGTAGGCCGAAAGTGGGGACAAGTCGATAGATGGTTAAAGTACCCCAACCTGTCAGCAAGGCGGCAATGGGGAGGATATATGGATCAGCATCCGGCAAGAGACGGCGGGATTGTTTATGAGCCAGGGTAAAAATCATCACCCATGCGGCAAAGCCCAGCCAATGTTTCCAACTGTATTCCACAGCCCAGGTGCGCTCACGCGCAGCGGGTGCGAGCGTAAGGATGAGCGAGAAAAGAAATAGAAAGACACCCGCCAGACAAAGCAGGCGGGATTGGACTTGGACAGGGGATGACGGAGCAAATAAACGTTTAATCAATCTGATTGTCATCTAAAAGGCAACCAACCAATCACTTAAGGTATTTATTAACTAACAAATCCAGTTTCTGGCTCGTGGCGGTGGGGATAGCGGAATGATTTGTGATGATGGCGGATGCCAACGCCGAGTCACAAGAGCAGGGGCGTTCCTCTGGCAGAGATGTCACCAGATGCCGGATTGCAGCTTGTGCCGCTTGTGTATTTTTGTTTAGTGTCTTTATGACCATTTCCACTGTCACTGGAGCTTCACTAATATGCCAGACATCATAGTCAGTGACATGGGCCATCACAGCGTAGCACATTCCAGCCTCACGCGCCAGGAAGGCCTCTGGTGCGGTCGTCATGCCGATAATGGACATTCCCCAGGCTCGATAAACATTCGACTCGATTTTGGTCGAGAAGCGCGGTCCTTCTATGATAATGAATGCACCTCCGGTATGAACCGTCACCTTTGATTCCATCACTGCGGTCACCAGCCACCTGGATAAGTCCGGGCAAAACGGGTCAGCGACACCGACATGTGCCACCAATCCCTCACCGAAAAACGTACGGGCGCGGTCGTGGGTATTATCGAAAATCTGATCGGGGATGACAATGTCACCGGGAGCATAATCCTCACGCAATGAGCCGCAGGCATTTATACTGACAATGCGTTCAGCACCGAGTGCCTTCAATGCATAAAGGTTGGCCCGGTAAGGAACCTCGGTTGGCATGATGTGATGACCAACGCCGTGCCGTGCTAGGAACGCAATGCGTTTGCCCTCAAGGGTTCCAATCACGATGGGTGCAGATGGCTTCCCAAACGGCGTTTCGAAATCATATTCGGTTGTGTCGGTCAATCCAGTCATGCGATAAAGACCGGAACCACCGAGAACGGCCAATGAGAGTTTTTCGGGCATAGGCACACTCCATAATTGTATTTGCTTTTGTCCCCACCTATGGCGGACGTTCTTTCGATGGGGATGGTTTAATGTGCAATCAGATTTTCTTTGTCGGTGGCATCAGAAAATCACCGCCGAGTGAAATGACAAAAATGGTGTCTCCACACTTAAATTCGTCATTCGAAGTAACAACGGTTGGCATGGCAAGATTTTCCTGGTTAAGTAGAGTGCCATTGGTGGAATGCAGGTCCTCCAACCACCATTGGTTTTGGTGATAACTTAACCGGGCGTGACGGGCAGAGATGGCCTCATCCTCCACAGGGAATTCACACGTGGGGTCGCGGCCGATGGATATTTCCGGCTGGACAAAATGTCGTACCTGCACAGCTGGCTCTCCTCTGGCAATTGTCAGACTGATGGGCGGAACTTTTCGGGATGCCAGAAGTGCTGCCTGCAGTTTAATATCGCGCCATAGGCTGATAAAAGCCCATATCAGGAACGCATACAGGCTGACCGTCAGCAGGAGTCGCAAGACAAGGACTACCGGTCCGCTCATTTCTTTTTGGCTTTTTCCTTGTTAATATTCCTAGGTTTGAGCATAACGGTTGAAGAGGGTTCGTCGGAAGTGGTTGCCTTTTGCGCGGTTGTAACCTTACCTGTGCCCCGTCCAGTTGGCAGGTCTTGACCGAATATTAGCGTTACTCCAGCCAGAGAAATTACGTCACCGGGATATAGAATAGCCTTACTAATTCGCTGCCCATTGACTAAGGTCCCGCCAGTGGAATTCAAATCGAAGAGAGTGAACCGTCCTTTGGTAACCCGCAATTGCGCGTGGGTGCGCGAGACGCGCTGGTCGTCGATAATGACTTGATTATTCAGGCGGCGTCCAATATTTATTACCGGAAAGTTAAGTGGAATAATTTTCGTACCATTCAGAATGAGGAAAGCATTCGGAGGAATAGTATCTATCGGACCATCAGCTTGAAACTCAACCGGCATTCCATGGGTCTCTGCAACAGTTTCGCTTCGATATGAGGCGATAATGTGCATCGCCTCGGCGACCATGCCCATTTCTCCGGCTGTAGATACTGTTGGGTTTGTTAAAAAATGAAATCCCGCCTCCTCTCCTGCGGCTTGGAGGGTTACTGCCAGATCCTTAAATAGTCGCGGTTCTAAATTCCAACGAGCCAGATTGGACGGGTGAGATATGATCACATACACATTGGGAGCATATATTTTTCCTCCTTGCTTTCTGAGGCTGTTATGCATGGCATTGGCTAATTGGTGATAGATCCTGTCTTCAATCTTGTACCCGGGCAGGTATTTTAAGAAGTGTACTTCGAGCAAAGATTGAAGACGGGATTCGAGTTCGTCAAGGGTTGGCATATTTGGTTGATTATAGGAGGGTGAATGCTATTCCGCAAGTTTAGAATCTACCGGTTTATTCATTTAATGGCCCGCTCTACCTGGCAGCCGGGCTATAGTCATTTGGTTTGGTGGGAAACCTCAAGGTGTTATAACTTGACCACAGTTGGGACAGAACTTCTCATCATGAGTCAAAACGTAACCGCACCTTCTACAGGTTTTCGGTTGGGTATCACCGAGCGGTGCACCACACGCTACACAGTTAGAAGCGCCAACAGGGTTCGCTGACCTACAGAATTCGCATGTAACGCTGCTGAGACGTGCTGAGAGTTCCTGGCCGGCCCCAGCTGTGCGGATGACATTGGAGACGATCTGCCAGATTCTCTCAGTTAATTGCAGGCTGTTGACATCTTGTGCGATGTCATCCAGGCGACCCAGCAGGTTTAGAGGATTGAGTAGAGCTGAAATAGCAGTTTGCCCCAGACTGGCAGCTACACCCAGCCATTGCTGCTCCCCAACTTGCACCATGATGCCATCTTCGATTTGTTGAAGGTTGACGCTCACTGCGGTCCTTCCACCTGAACGTGAAAACTGTGACGAAGCAATCTGAACGGTCAGGTTGACCTTTTCCCCAAAGACCTTGGTTTGTGTGTTGCCCTGGTTGAATTCAGACATTAAGGCCTGGGCGACGTCGGCTGGGGTTATGTTTCCGTGGAATACGCGTTTATCCATAGATTTCGATTATAATCGTTTTGCTCTTTCGGACAATACTCCCTCACTATTTACGGAAAATTCTTGTGTGAGTTGCGGAATATGCAATCCTGGATAAAAAAGGGACTCTGGGTCCTCATCGTGCTTGGATTTACTTTCATGCTCTGGCTGGTCCCAGCTTGGTCCCCGCCAGCTGCTCAACAACCAACCGGAAACATTCCTACAGTGACTGGAACACCCTCCGGCCCGATTATCACTGTGACCAGCCCCGATGGCGCCTTTGTCCGCACTGGGCCAAGTTCGTTTGATTATCCTGACGCGATTGGTTGG
>DASVKG010000035.1:0-14272 GCA_036385495.1 Anaerolineales bacterium
CACTTTGCCGACGCACACATAGACATGGCTAATTATGGCCGCCATGACCCCGAAACGGGCCTGCCGTTGCGCGTGCTGGATTTTCTCAAATCCCTGGATGTCATTATCGAAGCCGCAGTCACAGAAAAAGTGGATCTGGTCATTTTTGCCGGGGATGCCTACCGGGATCGCTCGCCTGCACCCACTTTCCAGCGTGAATGGGGGAAACGCATTATCCGTCTCTCAAAAGCGGGTATCCGCACCCTGCTGCTGGTCGGCAACCACGACCTTTCCCCCGCCCTGGGGCGCGCCACCTCTATCCAGGAATTCGAGACCCTCGATATCCCGCATGTTACCGTGCTTGATAAGCCTCAATTCCTTACCGCAGAAGACATTGGCATGCCCGTCCAGGTGATCGCCATCCCGTGGGTTTCACGATCCGGGTTGATGGCTGCAACGGATGTCAATCCTGACGAAGTCTTCACGAACATCGAGGAACGCCTCACAGGACTTGTCAATGCGTGGCTGGATAAAGCAGACCCTGACCTGCCTGTCATCTTGACCGCCCATGCCTCCGTCCAGGGGGCAAAATTAGGCTCGGAGCGGACCATCATGCTGGGCGCGGACCTGGTCCTGCCCGGCTCGCTCGTCCGCGATCCACGCCTGGATTACGTCGCCCTCGGTCACATCCATAAACCGCAGGACCTCAACGAAAACGCCCAGCCCCCTGTCATTTATCCTGGTTCCATCGAGCGCGTGGATTTTGGCGAGGCAGAAGATGATAAGTTTTTCATCATTGCCGATATAATCCGCGGCAAGACCCGGGTCGAGTGGCGTAAACTGGAGAATATCCGTCCGTTCATTGACCGGCGCGTCACACTCCAATCTCCCGAAAACGTGACCGAAGTACTGAAATCCGCCCTGCCGGAACCGGATAAGTTGGAAGGGGCCATCATCCGCCTGACGGTGGACTATATCCGCGAGTGGGACCCTTTGATTGACGAGCCGGCTCTCCGTCGTTATGCCGAATCCGCCTTTGAGTTTCACCTCATCAAGCACCCCCAAATCCAAGCCCGCATCCGCCTGCCTGCCAACCAGACGGTGAGCAGCCTCGGCCCGCTTGAACTACTCGAACAGTATTGGCGCACCGGCCATGCCGAAGATATAGAGGCCGGCACCCTTCAGAAAATGGCAAAAGAAATAATCGAGGAGGAGTAGGGAAGATTTCATTCCCGCAGGGGGTTCCACGTTTCTACGGGATGCCTCCCCCCTGTGAAGGTCCATCCCAATGGGAGCCCCCCGCCTACCAAAATTATGCGCCATATCTACATTTCACCCCACTTTGACGACGCCGTACTTTCCTGCGGCGGTCTGATTTGGGAACAGGCCCAAAAAGGAATACCCGTTGAAATCTGGACTATCTGTGCCGGAGATGCACCGCTTGGACCGCTTTCTTTGTTGGCGGAGGGGTGTCACCAACTCTGGGGGATTAAATCTGCGATAGATTTGGTTGCTGCCCGCTGCATCGAAAATCAGGCGGCAGCCGGGCTGGTGGGAGCGGATACGGTAAACTTCAGCATCCCCGATTGCATCTACCGCCGCTCGCCCGCAGGGGAATTGCTTTACCCTACAGAAGTATTTGTCCCCATCCATCCCATCGAAAAGGATCTCGCTGCCGACATCTCAACCGCCCTGGCCTCCGAATTGCAGACAGGTGATATGGTCGTCTGCCCTCTGGCAATTGGCGGTCATCTGGACCATGTTTTGACCCGTCTCGCCGCTGAACGCCTGGGTTGCCCTTTAGGGTACTATGCTGACATTCCATATCTTATCAACCACCCGGAAATGCTGGTCCCGGCAACTTCGGGAATGCAGGGAACCCTTTATCCCGTCTCAAAAAAGGGGTTGCGAGCATGGCAAAAGGGCATCGCCGCTTATGCTACCCAAATCCTGATGCTTTTCGAGACAGGAGAAAAGATGCAGGAGGCGGTCAGTCTCTACTGGGAGAATCAGCGCGGAATACAGTTATGGCGCCGAACATAGGTCAGTTTCTTCATTAATAAGTTCCTTAGTACGAAAGAGAATATGGATATTAGGTAGGATTCCCGCCCAATATCCGTATTACTCCATTCCTGCCCGGTTTCCCAGGAAACCGCTTGCGTTTCAATTAAAATCAAGTATAATATTGTCGGGTAGGGAATCCTACACAAGCTGCATCTCTGTTACAGAGATGCTTGTATTTTCTCAGGATTATTAAGATGCCGACGACCTTCTTGACCAAAGTAGGCTTTCAAAAACTCGCCGATGAGCTCGAATATTTGCGCACCACCAAGCGGTTGGAAGTTGCCAACCGACTCCATGAGGCTATGGAAGGTGGTGAGCTGATTGAGAATGCAGAATATGAAGCTGCCAAAAACGAGCAGGCCTTTGTAGAGGGTCGTATCCAGGAATTGGAAATGATTCTGGCGTCCGCCCGTGTCATTGATAATAAAGGAAAGAAAGAAAAAGGGGACCTGGTGCAGGTCGGTTCTCTCGTCACCATTAAAGAAATTGGGAGCAGTTCAGAAAAATACTCCATTGTCGGTGCTGCGGAAGCCAACCCGCGCGACGGAAAAATCTCAAACGAATCTCCTATCGGCAAAGCTATTTTGAATCATCGCGCTGGAGAAGAAGTAAACGTTGAAGCCCCCGGCGGCACTTTCAAAGTAAAAATCGTGAAGGTCGAATAAGCCTGGGGTATGCCCATAAAACCCCGCGCATCTTGTCTGGTGCGCGGGGTTTTTCGTTGTAAAATAAAGTGAGAAAGGTTTCGCCATGACCGAATATACTTCCCTTGAAAAAATCCGTCTCGAGAAAATAGAGGCTCTCCGCAAGGAAGGCGTGGAACCATATCCGACACGCGCCCAGCGAACACATACCTCGGCACAGGCGATCGCCGCCTTTGAGACCGCCGAAAAGGGTGCTCCTGAAGGCCAATCGCCGGCTGAGGTTAAGATCACCCTGACTGGTCGTATCCGCGCCACACGTGCAATGGGAAAATTGACCTTCGCCCATATTGAAGACGGCGATGGACGCATCCAATTGTTCCTGCGCATGAACGAACTCGGTCAGGAGCGCGTGGATTGGTTCAACAAGATGCTTGACATTGGAGATTTCATCCAGGCTTCCGGCGTGATGTTCCGCACGCGCACGGGTGAGGCAACGCTCCATGTCCACGATTTCAAACTTCTTGCAAAGGCAATCAGTCCACTCCCGGCAGCCAAGGATGAAATAATGGAAAGTGGCGAAACTATCCGGCACGCAGCACTGGAGGACCCGGAGCTGCGCGCCCGTCAGCGTTACGCCGACCTGGCTGTCAATCCCGAAGTGCGCGAGACTTTCCGCAAGCGGGCTGGTATCATCCATGCCCTGCGCGAGTTCCTCGATGAACATGGCTTCCTCGAAGTCGAAACACCCATCCTGCAGCCAATTTATGGTGGCGCAGCGGCGCGACCGTTTACCACACACCATAACCAGTTGAAGCAGGATTTATTTCTGCGGATCTCCTTTGAACTCTACTTGAAACGACTGCTGGTCGGCAATCTTGAGCGCGTCTATGAACTCGGGCGTGATTTTCGTAACGAGGGGGTTTCTTTTAAGCACAATCCGGAGTTTACCCAGTTGGAGTTTTATTGGGCATACGCTGATTATCTTCAAGTGATGGAATTGACCGAGCAGATGGTTTCGTATGCGTGTCAAAAAGTAACTGGAGGCATGATAATCAAATACCAAGGGACCGAATTGGACTTCACACCCCCATGGCATAGGCTGGCGCTGCGAGACGGCATACTGGAAACCGGCGGAATTGATATTGCCGGCTACCCCACTGCCGCATCACTTTTCAAGGCGATTGCCGCCAATGGCAAAACACCAAACCCGCAGGCCACCCGTGGCAAATTGATTGATTACCTGTTGAGCGAATTCCTGGAACCAACCTTGGTCCAGCCGACCTTCCTGTTCGACTATCCGCGCGATCTCTCACCGCTGGCAAAATCCAAGCCCGGCGACCCATTGAACGTGGAACGCTTCGAGGGGTACGTTGCCGGTTTTGAACTCTGCAACGCGTTTACCGAGCTTAATGACCCGCTTGACCAGGAACAGCGTTTCATCGAAATGGGGCGCGATTATTCCGACGATGAAGAAGAAAAACATCCAATGGACGAGGATTACCTGCGCGCCATGCGTTACGGCATGCCGCCCTGCGGCGGTTTCGGAATGGGTGTGGACCGGCTGGCGATGTTGTTGACTGACAAACATTCTATCCGTGAGGTGCTATTATTCCCGCACTTGCGCGAAACGGAAGAATAATAACTTGAGCAATAAATATCGTCCTGGCGAACCTGCCGGGACGATTTGTGTTTTCTACCCGATCAGGAATCTCACCCAGCTCTGACAGTATTCCGCCCGGCAGCCTTTGCAGCATAGAGCGCCAGGTCCGCGCGCTTGATCAGCATATCCAATGTCTGTGTTTTACTAAAATCTGAATCGAGGCTGGCGACACCCATGCTGACGGTTATCGCCAGTTTTGTTTTGATCGAAGCAATTTTTAATTTTTCAATTTTCTCTTGTAATCTTTCAGCTGCCTTCAATCCACCTTCGGCAACCGTCTCAGGCATCATGATGATAAATTCCTCGCCCCCGTAACGGCCGAGTCTATCACTACTGCGCAGGCTTTTTTGACAGAGTTTTACCAGCCCACATAACACTTGATCACCTATTTGGTGACCATAAATGTCATTAACTTTTTTAAACTCATCAATGTCAAGCATAATCAGGCAGATTGGTCGTTTGTAGCGGATTGCGCGCTGCAGCTCCTGCTCAGCCAGAGTCATGAAGTGCCGGCGGTTGAAACAGGCTGTCAGGGGATCCTGGTTCGCCAGTCTTTGTACTTCCTGGTACAACTGGACGCGTTCCGAAATTTCTGTGGCGAGAAAGATTACCTTACTGTGACCATCCGCTCTTTTTTCCATCAGGGATATTCGCCCCTCGAACCATCGCTTACCGCCGGCCAGGACCGGGATGTGATATTCAATAACTTGGGTTTTTTCGGTTTCGATGGCTTTTTGAATGGCATTCATCATTGTTACTGCTACCCGGGGAGGCATCAATTCCCTGATTAAATGGCCCTTTAGCTTGTCAGCCTCTGCCCGCAGAAGGCTGTTCTCATTTGCAATGATTTCCAGATAACGACCTTTTTCATCATAGATAAATAATAGGTTGGGAAGGGCATTCATAAATGCATCCAACCTCATTTGCTTCTCGCGCAAATGCTCCTGTGAATGAGATAATTCATCGAGCCGAGCAGTTAATTCCCGGTTGGCTGATTGAAGCTCGACACGTAAATGAAGATTAGCCATATGTGTTTCCACACGGGCCAGAACTTCTTCACGCTCGAACGGTTTTAGAATGTAATCCACGCCCCCGGCATTAAAAGCTTTTAATTTATCCTCAACTCCATTCAACTCACTGATAAAGATGACCGGAATATCGCGTGTACGGTCATCTTGTTTCAAGCGCTTGCAAGTTTCAACGCCATCCATTTCTGGCAAGTTGATGTTAAGTAAAATGAGATCAAGTTTGGATGATTGAGCCTGGTGTATGGCCCGCACTCCATTATCCGCCGTTTGGACCGTGTAACCCTGGTCTGCCAAAATTCGCGACAATATGGAGACATTTTCATGGAGTTCATCCACGATGAGAATGGTGCCATCCGATTTGTCTGGCATGGGTGTAAATTCCTATTCTTGTTATAACAATTATCCATCCATACTATACAACAGAATCAACACTTTTGGGTAATTTTCTTCCTTCCCACTGCGGTTTGCAAAGACCGAAGATCGGTCTTTGCAAACAATTTTCTTTTTGTGGTGTAAAATAATCTCAATGGACGAACCCGCTCTCATCCGAAATGCCCAGCACGGCGACCTGGATGCGTTCAATACACTCGTGCTCGCCTATCAGGGCATTGTCTACAACACAGCCCTGCGCATATTGGGAGACGAAGATCTGGCTGCTGATGCATCGCAGGAAGCCTTTATCTCAGCCTTCCGCGCTCTCAACTCTTACCGAGGTGGTTCTTTCCGGGCCTGGCTGCTGCGCACTGTCACCAACGCCTGCTATGATGAATTGCGCCGCAAACAACGCCACCCCACTACTCCGCTCGAACCCGACACCGAAGATGGTGATGAATTTGAGACCCCTCGCTGGCTGGCCGATCCAAATGCCTCCCCCGAAGATCAACTGGATCAGGCTGAAATTGAACACGCCATCCAGCACTGCCTGGAGAATCTTCCCACCGACTTCCGGGCTGTGGTCGTGTTGGCTGACATCCAGGGCCTCGACTATACCGAAGTTGCAGTAGTACTGAAGAAACCGCTCGGTACTGTAAAGTCCCGCCTGGCACGCGCTCGCCTGCGTTTGCGTGAGTGCCTGCAATCTTTCCGGGAACTTTTACCCGCAGCCTTTCGTCTGGAAGAAGAGCGTAGCCTATGACCACACCTTCCTTCCGTGACGTGGAACAACTTTCGGCCTACCTGGATGGGCAGCTGTCTCAGGCCGAAAAGACGCGCCTCCAAATCCGAATTCAATCAGACCCGGAGCTTGCTGCCACACTTGCAGACTTGCGCCAGGCTCGTTCAATGCTCCGCCGCACACCGCAGCGCCGCCTTCCACGTAACTTCACTCTGACTCCAAAAATGGCCGGGATCAAACCACCCATCCCGCGCGCCGTGCCAGCTTTTGGTTGGGCATCCGCTGTGGCAATGGTGTTGTTTATTCTTACCTTGGGCACCAATCTCCTCGGTCAAATCTCCTTTGGTGCAGCCGCTCCGATGTTATCCGCTGCGCCTATGAACAGCGAGGGTTACGGGTTCGGTGGAGGCCCGCCTGCCACCCAGCCCCCAGGATCCGATAACTCACAGGTGTTACCCACTCCTGAACCTTACATGCTGACTGCTCCCGAAGCCACCCCAACGGTTGCGACAAGTCTGGTTCAACCTTCTGTACCTGCTTCTACAAAAGGGGCTCCTGGACTGGTCAATATTTGGCTTTACATCTGGCTGGGACTGGCGGGGGTGCTTGGCGCAACCGCACTTGTGATACGGCGGGCAAGCCTGCAGGCGTTTCGCCGCAAAGTGGGTACTAAAAGTAACCATTAAAAACAAACCGCCGGTTCAAATCTCCCGGCGGTTTTCCCTTGTATTCTCTCCTACAACCTGTGATAATTAGTTGCCTAAATGAAGGAGGACTTTCCCATGGATAATCCGAAGGATAAGAACGGTCGTCTGGAAGTTTGGATTGCAGCCCTGATTGCCTTGGTCTCCTTGACCACTGCCCTGGCCGCTTGGCGAACTGCCGGTCTGGGGTCGAAAGCAGGCGATTTTATTTATAAAGGGATGTTGGACGCAGTAAAACGCCAGGCAACCGCCAATGATGACTGGCAACAAGCATACCAATATGCGGGATATGAACGCGATTACTTGATATTCCTCAGTGGTCTGACCGCACGGGAGAAAAGCACTGACCCGGCCAGCCTGGAACAAGCCACCCAATTGCGTACTTACCTGCTTCCCGGGCTGGAATCACAGGCAAATCCGACTGGCTTGAAACCATTTACTTTCACCACTGAAGGCTTGGTTAATATCCAACAGCGGTTCGATCAACTGGAAGCGCAATCCTCCGACTTGAGCAGCCTCAACCCGCAGGCTTCCTTTTCTTTGGCAGATGCCTATTTCGCAGAACAGCGTTGGTTGGTGGTGGGGACCATCCTGATAGCCGTCAGCCTCTTCTGGCTGGGGTTGTCCCAATTGTCTCACCTGCGCTCGAGGCTCCTGATCCTGGTTCTTGGGATCATCGTATTTGGGTTTGGCCTCTTGTGGAGCCTGGGAGTCGAGGTTGTCTTCTTTATCATACGGGGAGGTGTGTTATGAACAGACCTGGCAACACCAACCCGGAACGCGGTAAGACCCTGGTGCTGGTACTCATTCTCATAAATACGGTCTTTGTGGCGGCTGTCTCGGCACTCCAGGTGGACGCCAACATCCGCGCCAACCAGGCCAACCGGGATTCGCAATATTATGCCATCCAGGTGACCGGCAGTCTGATTCAATCCGGTGCCCAATCAGAATATGATATGAATACCTTTGCCAAGTGGCTGACCAACACTCAGGAAGCTTTGGTGGCGGGGTATAGTGCGCTGCAACGGCAGACTGTCAACGACTCATCGGGATCCGAGCGGCTGACACTCGAATCACAGATCTACCAGGCACAGGCGGATCAAGCGAAGAAGATATCCCTCTTATTTACCGATCCAGCCTATGCACCCACCTCAGATCAGGGTACGCCGAATTTTAAAACTTATATGTCCGCTCTTTACGCGTACAGCAATGAACTGGTTCTGAAGCAGAATAAAGCTTCGGATTCCTACCACCGCTGGAGTAATAAATCCGACTCATATGTAGCTGTTCTGACGGTCATGGCAATAGCCTTCTTTCTGCTAGGTGTCGCACAAATGGCCCAACCTAGGATCCGGTTCCTTTTCTCGACATTCGCCGCCAGTGTAATTGGCATCGGGATTATATGGGCTATGATTCTGATGATTATTTAGCACTCTACAAAAAGTCATACTCGATCATTTTCATCCATTTCAACTATGCGCATTAGTTTTAGGCTAAAACGAGTTTACGTTTTCAGAAAGCGGTTGTAGACCCTCGACATGCTGCAATGCGAATCGGAGGTGAATATGGCCACCATTTCTCCTGTTCGTCCTTCACCGATCGCCGGGATGTGGTATGAAGGCAATCCCAAGGCTCTCTCACAGGCCGTGGATCGTTACCTCGACCAGGCCGAAATCCCCGAACTGCCTGGAGAGGTGATTGCCGTCATTGCCCCGCATGCCGGTCACAAATATTCTGGTCCCGTGGCTGGGTACGCATTTGGGGCAGTTCGCGGCCGGACGTTCGACCTGGTGGCTGTTCTTTCGCCAATGCATCAGCCCTATTACGAATCGTTGTTGACTTCCGCCCACGCCGCGTATTCCACCCCGCTTGGCAACGTCCCGGTGGATAAAGGTATTATCGCCGATCTGGATGCCCGCTTGCGACCGTTGTTGGGTGAAGGTCTGACACCGGTGGCAAACGACCAGGAGCATTCATTGGAAATTGAATTACCTTTCTTGCAGCGAGCCCTGGCCGGGGAGTTCAAACTCCTTCCAATAATGGTGCGCGCCCAATCAGCCGCGGTAGTCCAGCAGCTCGGAGTGGCTTTGGCAGAAACCTTGCGAGGGAAAAACGCACTGGTTGTCGCCAGCACAGACCTTTCACACTTCTACACCCAGAAGGAAGCTGTGGCCTTTGACACCGAAATGTTGCGCCGGATCGAGGCATTTTCGCCGCAGGAGGTATTCTCCGCCGAAAAAGAGCAGCAAGGCTTTGCCTGCGGACTCGCTGCGCTCACAGCTGTCTTGTGGGCCGCCAAATCCATGGGTGGTGACACTGTTAAAGTGCTGCGCCACGCCACTTCAGGCGACATCACCGGGGATTATTCTTCCGTGGTCGGTTATGGTGCAGCGGTTGTATTGAAATCAACCATAAAGAAATAGGATCAACTCAAACACGCAGGAAAAAAAGTGGGTAACTTTGATTGGTTGTCCACTTTTTTATTTTAGGAAACCATCGCTGTTGGTGTTATTGAGCCATTTGCCTTTTTGATATTTCCATTCGTTTAATGGCACTGCGCATGTCAATCCTGATCAACATTGGCTTGATAATTGGGGAATGCTTTAATAAACGAATCTCCAACTCTCCATCCAGTATATAATGAGCCCATGGCCTACGCTCGAGTTGCTGTCAATATTCCCAGCCTGACTGGTGAATTTGATTACCATCTGCCCCCCGAACTGGAAGGAAAAATAGGCACGGGGCATTTGGTCACCGTACCGTTCGGCAGGCAGACCGTCCAGGGCGTGGTTTTGGAATTGGTTGCTGAGCCATCTGTTGCCACAACGAAACCTGTCCTCGACCTGCTCGACCCTCTTCCCGTCCTGACCACCGCCCAGATCTCCCTGGCAAAGTGGCTTGCCTGGGAGACGTTGTCTCCGCTGGCGGCTTGTATCGGGTTGATGCTGCCTGCTGGGCTGAGTCAGCAAGCTGACACCTTGTTCGAAATGAGTGGTCCTGTCAGCATAATCCGGGGTTCGGACATGAAGGCCAAATCAAAAAATTCGAATACCGAATTACGGCTTACAAAATTGCTCACCGAACGCGGCCCCCTGCGTGGTCGCCAGATCGACCGCCATTTCAAGAACGTGGACTGGCGCAAAACCGCGCAATATCTGGTTAAAATCGGGGTGCTAACCAGGCAATCCACCTTGTCTCCGCCCTCGGTCCGGCCAAAGTTTGTCCGCACAGCGCAACTTTCGGTACCTCCCGAAGTGGCGGAAGCGGCAATTCCAAGTCTTGGAAAGACGGCCAATACCCTGTCACGCCGGCAGGCCGCCATGCGTTTTCTTATGCGCGAACCGGCGGATGCAAATGTGTCGTGGGTCTATGCCGAATCAGGCTGCCGTTTGACCGACCTGCAGGAATTGGCGGAGCGTGAACTGATCGTTTTGAGGGAAACGGAAATTTGGCGCGATCCACTGGAGAGGGTGGAGAGCAGGGACCTGGATTCTAGTATCCCTTTGGAACTGACCCCCCACCAGCAGGCAGCCTGGGAAAAAATACTGCAAGCCATCCGCTCCTTGCCAATACTTCCTCCACCCTTCTTACTCCATGGTGTCACCGGCTCAGGCAAGACTGAGATATACATCCGCGCCGCACAGGAGTGTATTCGACGTGGAAAGGAAGCTATCATCCTCGTCCCTGAGATCGCTATTACTCCCCAGACCGTGCGCCGGTTTTTGGCGCGCTTCCCTGGGCAGGTTGGACTGGTGCATTCCAGGTTATCCGAAGGTGAGCGCTACGACACCTGGCGGCGCGCACGTTTGGGGCAGTTGAAAGTGATCATTGGGCCGCGCTCGGCGCTCTTTGCCCCCCTGCCCAACCTCGGCTTTATTGCCGTGGACGAGTGTCATGATGGTTCGTACCACCAGTCCGAACCTCCATTTTATGATGCCGTCACGGCAGCACAGGAATACGCCCGAATTTGCGGCGGGGTGTGCGTTCTCGGTTCGGCCACTCCCTCTATTGTGCAACGGTACGATGCATCCTACCCGCAGGAGACTCAGGTCGGGAAAAGTATCTTGTTGGATTTACCCAAACGGATCGCGAATCCGGAGCTGCCTCCCGTCCAGGTGGTTGACATGCGCACCGAACTCAAGTCTGGCAACCGGGGAATCTTCAGCCAGGCACTGGGTAATGCCCTCGCCGAGGTTCTTAAAAAAGGCCAGCAGGCGATTCTCTTCCTGAATCGGCGCGGCACGGCCACTTACGTCTTCTGCCGGGATTGCGGGACGGCCGTGCGTTGCCCCCGTTGTGATACGCCTCTGACAGTTCACGTCAATGGTCTGGCAACAGACGAAGGACTTTCGAACTTTGACTTGCATTGCCACCACTGCGGTTATACACGCCGGATGCCTAAGAAATGCCCGGTTTGTGGGAGCGACCAGATCCGCCAGTACGGGCTGGGCAGTGAGAAAGTTGAGGCCGAGGTGGGAAAACTCTTCCCATCCGCACGCACTCTACGCTGGGACTGGGAGACCACCCGTCATAAAGATGCCCACGAAATCATCCTGGGCCACTTCGCCGCTCATCGAGCGGATGTCCTAATTGGCACGCAGATGCTTGCCAAAGGCTTGGACCTACCCTTGGTGACTCTGGTGGGGATTGTGCTTGCCGATGTGGGTCTCAACCTGCCCGACCCGTTCGCCGCGGAGCGGACTTTTGATGTGCTTACCCAGGTTTCGGGCCGCGCCGGTCGTTCATCCCTCGGCGGGCGGGTGGTGCTCCAAACTTTCCAGCCGGAGCATTACGTCATCCAGTCCGCGGCTGGGCATGATTACACCGCGTTCTACGCCCGTGAGCTGGATAATCGCCGGCAGTTGGGCTACCCGCCTTTCAATCAACTTGTGCGATTGGAGTACCGGCATGTCCAGGCCCATAGGGCCGAGTCAGAAACCCGGGCGTTCGCAGCAAAACTTGCCGGGTGGATCAAGAGCGAAGACCGGCGCGAGACAACCATCATTGGACCCGTTCCCTGCTTTTTCTCCAGGTTGAATGGACTCTATCGTTGGCAGATTATTCTGCGCGGCCCGAACCCGGCCGGTCTGTTGCGTGGAAAAAATTTCGGGGACTGGCGGGTGGAAGTGGACCCGGTATCCTTATTATGATTGGTAAGGAAAATTTGGAGAACTTCATATGGACAAGCCTTTAATCCCCCAATATCTGATGGACTACATTGACAGTCTCGTCCCGTCCCGTCTTCCGGAAATGCAGGCAATGGAAGCCGAGGCAGAAAGCACGGATTTCCCCATCATCGGGCCGGCATCCGGGTATCTATGTTACCAGGTGGCGCGCATGATCGCTGCAAAGCGGGTATTTGAACTCGGCTCGGGCTTCGGCTACTCGACTGCCTGGTTTGCCCGGGCTGTGACCGAAAACGGCGGCGGCGAGGTTTTTCACGTGGTCTGGGACGAAGAACTTTCGCGCCAGGCACGCACTCACCTGGCTGCGCTGGGATATGATGGAGTTATTCGTTATCAGGTTGGAGAGGCAGTGCAAACCCTGCGTGCAACTCCCGGTCCCTTCGACTTGATCTTCAACGATATAAACAAGGAAGATTACCCCGGCTCGCTTCCGGTTATCGCCGAAAAACTCCGTCCCGGTGGGGTGCTCATCGTGGATAATCTGCTCTGGCACGGGCGCATCTTCGACGGCAAAGATCAATCTCCAGACACTAACGGCATCCGCAAACTTACTGAAATGCTCACTCGTAGTCCGCAATGGATTACCTCGCTCGTACCGGTGCGGGATGGAGTCATGCTGGCGTTTAAAGTATAATGTCAGCCAAAAGTCAAAACGATAATTCGGAGGTGCATCATGCAAAGTTTCAGCCGCGGTTGGTCTTTCCTGAAAGAAGCCTGGTCAATGGCCATAAAGGACAAAGACCTGATTAAGCCATCCATCATGGCACTTTTTGCTGGATTTATTGTTTCGGTTATCTTCATTCCCCTCATGATCGGTGCAGGGTTCCTGAGCGGTGGCGATAATAGCCTCTTCGGGAGGATTATCCTTTTCGTGCTCGGGGCGGTGATGATCTTCATCCAATACTCGGTCGGTTACATCTTTTCAGCCATGACCATCTACCTCGTGTACGGCTACTTGGCCGAGGGCGACGGCGTGATGTCGAAGGCTTGGGCCATCGTCAAGCGCGATTGGTTGAATATCCTCAGCCTGGCTGCCGCGTCCACTGGCGTAAACCTGATCAAGAATCAAATCAGAGGCAAAGGCAGGTCGGTGGGTCGCAACCTTTTTTCTGGTCTGATTGACACAGTCTGGACCGAAGCCGCCTTCTTGATCCTGCCTGCCATGGTCATCGAGGATATCAACCTGAAAGATGCCCTAAAGCGTGCCGGCAGCATAATCAAGAATAATCTTCTGCTGGTGGGCATCAGCACAGTTGGGGTAAAAACCGTCAACGGTCTGCTCGGCTTCTTGCTGGGCGCGCTCGGCATTGGTCTGGGCTTTGGCGTCGGGTATGGCATTATTACGGTCACCAATACTTCAACTTTTGGCCTGGTCTCCGGCATTGGCCTGGGTGTGATTATTGCTGGGATCTTCATCATGGTTGCCACCGTTGTGACCTCTTACACCTCCACCGCTTACCATACTTGTCTGTACCTTTGGGCGCGCGATGTGGAAAAGGCCCAGGCGTCTGGGAGCAGTGCCCCGGTCCTGGCCCCCGGACCGCTTGCTGCCGTCCTCAATAAATAACCTATACACCAGTACACAAAAAAGGGCGACCTCACAGGCCGCCCTTTTACATATTACTCCTATGGCACTGGTGTTGGGACCGGGTTGATTGAGTAGTAGACGCCGACAGTCAGCAGGGATGAGTCACCGGCAGCTTCGGCAGCTTTCATCTGTGCCTGGCGCGCCAGGTCAGTGGCATTCCTCAAAATTCGCAAGGCCTCGTCGGGGTTGTGGAAACCCATGCTGTTCGACGAAGAAATAAAGTCCCACATAAACTGGGCGTGCCGGTGGAGAGTCCGCGCCTCCTCCAGCAGGGCAGCGTCGGAGTCAGGTTTTCCTGCCGCGGC
>DASVKG010000036.1:0-6097 GCA_036385495.1 Anaerolineales bacterium
TCGTCGATCCGTCCGCTCTGTGTGATGGTGATCAGGTCATTGGTTTTAGTCATGGCAATTATTTCCTTTTTCCTTATTGAGACCGAAGTTTGTTAATTCGCATGTTCCAGGCATCTTCCAGCTGTTCAAGGCGGGTAATGACATACTCTTTGGCTTGATCGTCGAAATAACCGTATTGCATAACACTCCTGAATATTATGGGCAGTTCAACCATTCGATGTGCATGCTGCCTCTGTTTTCTTGGACGCGCAGACGCGGGACATCCTCTGAACAATCCAGTGCCAGCTCTTGGAATGGCACTTTCAGTTCACAGCATATCTATATTCAAGAGCATTTCAATTTTTCTTTTTACCTTTGGCACGGAAATTTTACCACCACTTGAAAGCATCTCGTGCTCCACCAACACGATTGGTAATTGTGCTCCGGAAGGAATGGACGGACAGGCCGAATCAAACAGATCAAAGTATTGCACCGTTACACTCTCCCCAAAGCGCTGGTTCAATTGCCCACCCGCCCAATCGGCAACTTCGCGCCAGGTATCCTTCACACCATCCTTACAAGCGATCTTTGCGCCGATGATCTCCACCCGGATCGGCTTGCTCATCTACAGCACCCCGGATTATTGTCCGGGTCGCAGGCTGGCCCGGCGAAATCTACCCCTTCCTTGCTGCGCAGGAACAACCCGCCTGTGATCAGCTGCCTGACCTTCCGGCCGTGGCACTTTGGGCATTCCGGCGTAAGCCCGTCTTCCTTGCTTTTAAACGAAGCATTCACATCAAAGACTGCCTGACACATTGAACATTCATAACAGTATATCGGCATGATTCCCTCTTCAGCAGCAGGATGAATGGTGAGCGATCAAGGCGAAATTGATACCCAACAGCTGGCTGATCTCAGTATTGATCTCCTGAAGGAACTTCGCCAATTCCTGCTGACTGGCATTGTAGTCTTTGATGACAGGGATTGCCTTCACCTGCAACTGCAGTTCACTCAAAGCCTGCAGATCATCGGCAATGATGGTCCCTCGGACCTGAGCTTTGCGTACCCGTTCCTGGTCTTCTGCCAGGCGGGGCATAAGACTTCTCACCTCGTCATCATTATCCATACTTTGCTCTGCTCGCGCGTAACGCACATACGGTTCTGACGAGATCAGGTAGTTGCCCAGCTTAATTGTGGCTTCGCTAATTTCTGGTTGTAGAAATGGTCTGTTATTCATATCACCTCTTAGCTGCAGCAGCTCACTGCACTGGCAGTCGAAAAATCCATACCGAGCATCTCTGAGAGCATGTCACCCAGCGACTGGCATAATGCCGTCAATACCGACTGGGCTTCTAGGTATTCCAGCACGGAGGAATGCGCAATCCATGCGTTGTATAAGCGTTCCAACTCTGCCTGATCCGTCGTGTTGACCGCGTTAATTTTCATGAGCGGTCGCAATGACTGCTGCTTTTCTCGGTATGCTTGCATGTCTTTCTGGGCCGCTTCGTCCTGCCGAAAGCGAAGCGTGGATTCTTCATAGTTTTTGAACTGTTGTGATTCAGCCAACACGGCAGCAAAATCATGCGCGGGTTGTTTTGCCACTATAGCAGGTGCAGTTTCCAACTCTTCTTTCAAATCATTTCCCATAATTCTCCTCAACTTTCTTCTCGTCGTAGCAGCTCAGGCAGCTGACGATCCAGATCATCCCGCACACATCGGAAGACCGCCATCACTTCCTCGTCGGTACCCTTCACCTTTGCCGGGTCGGGGAAACTCAGATGTGTTTTCCTGCCCATTCCGAGCCAGATGGGACAATTCTCTGCTGCATCGTCACAGACGGTGACGACCAGGTCGAAATTCACACCACGGAATTCATCCGCCGATTTGGAGCGCCCCTGATGCTGGATCCCAATCTCCTCAAGTGCTGACAGTGCTTTTGGATGAACTTGGCCTGTTGGGTTTGTACCAGCCCTGAAGGCTTCCCATTCTTTTTCCAGGCGCGCGTTGACAATGGCTTCCGCCATTTGTGAACGACAGGATTTGCCGGTACAGAGGAACAGGACCTTGCGTTTACCAGTCATGCCAGTACTTTTTCCGTTCCATAGATCCGCTCACCGAGTTCCGCCAGCATCGGCAATCCTTTGATTTCCATCGGCAATAGCGGGACCTGGGCGACCGGCAGCCCGAAGCGTTCCCCGATCTCGACCAGGTACTTTTCCTGCATAAGCCGGCGGTTGTTCACGAAGGAGCTTCCGGCTTCACCCGCTGGGATGACCATGTTGGCAACCACCAGGCCGGGATGAATTCCAACCGTACCCAGTTCACGCGCCGCCCGCCACGCTTCCAGTATGGGAGTCGCTTCGGGATACATCACGAAGGAAAATGTGCTTTGCTCCGGATCGCGCATCATCTCGATGACTTTTCCGAAGCGCTGCTTGGCAACGTCGTCTGCCGCTGAGCTGTCCACCGAGGCGAAGATTTTCACGTCCAGTTGCTTGCTCCAGTCCACCGGGAGTTCCAGCAGGCGCAGGGTGTGACCAGTCGGCGCGGTATCAAAGACTACTGAATCCCACTCGTCCTGCGAGGCATATTCGATGAACTTATCGAATGCAGCCATCTCTTCTGTGCATGGCGAGTTTAGCTCTTCTTCCATGACGGCAATGGCCTTCTCCGGGCGCCCGCGCTTACGGGCATCCTCCAGAATCCGCTCCCGGTAGGTTTCGGCAGCCGCCTTCGGGTCGATCTTGACCGCCCACAGGTTCACTTGTCCTTCAACCGGGGCGATCACGTCGCCCACCGGGCTGTCCAGCACGTCCCCCAGGTGCGCCGCCGGGTCGGTGGTCAGCAGCAAGGTCTTATGTCCCTGCCGTGCTAGCCAGACCGCCGTGATGCAGGAGGCAACCGTCTTGCCCACCCCGCCCTTGCCGGCAAAAAATAATGTCCTGCGGTGACCGTTCGGTTGCAAGAGAGCACGTACGTCTTCGAGGGGGGTTGCCAGCGTTGCTAACTGAGGGGGAACATGCTCGGCCACAAATGTCTTTGAAGAGGTCTTATCAAAGAAAATTTTCCCCACCTGCCGTAGCCTCTTGATACCTTTAATCTCACCGGCCAGCAGGAACATGCGTTGTTTCAAGTAAGGCAACTCCGCTTCGATTTGTGTCAGGTAAATTGCTTGCATTTTGGCACGCGCTGCAAACAGCGAGTTTTCTGCACCTTCGGGTGGGATGATCCCATTGATGATCAGGCGGTAGTTCTTAATCCCAAGTTTGCTTAATTCAGCAATGGCTCGCCGCGTTTCCTTGATGGAAATGGCTTCCGGGTGCAACACGAAGATAAAGCTTGTTTGTCCACTCTCGCGCATTGCGGCCAGGGCGTGCTCGTACTTATGTTTGGCATCCTGAATGGCTGCCGCCGGGCCGATACAGGTTTGCCCGCTGCCTGAAGAGGCCGCATTGATGGATTGACTCCACTCAGCCGGCAGCTCCAGCAGGCGGATGGTGTGGCCGGTGGGCGCAGTATCAAAAATGACCACATCGAAACCTACCTCATTGCCAGCAGGCTCTTCTAGAAAATCGGTGAAACGGTCAAAGGCAGCCACTTCTGCTGTGCAGGGACCGTTCATCTGCTCTTCCATCACCTGGACGATTTGCGCTGGGAAGGCAAGGCGGATGGGCGCCATGGCACGGTCGATGTATTCCTTCGTGGCTTGGTCGGGATCGATTTCCATCGCCCACAAGTTGGGAACGCCGCTGATCTGGGTGATCTGGTGACCGATCCCCTGTTCGAATGTGTCGGAAAGATTGGAGGCTGGGTCCGTGGTGACAATCAGGGTGCGTTTCCCTTCGTCTGCATAGCGTACGGCCTGCGTGCAGGCCATGCTGGTCTTTCCCACCCCGCCTTTACCGGAGAAGAAGATATATTGGGTCATGGTTTGGCTTCTTGCAGATGCTTCTCGATTTCTGCCTGGGTCGGGTACGAACCGACCTTGACCACCTTGCCGCGTACGACAACGATAGGCAGTGCCGCCATTTGCTGCTCGCGCACGATCTTCATCACCTCGCCGTTGGAAAGAAACGCATTTGGGTGGCTGGCCATCTGGTAACGCGCCACGCTGATATCCCTGGATTGGAGGATCATCAGCATCTCGTTGAGATCGAGCAAGGTCTGGTCGATGGTTGGTCCGCACATGCCAGTCGGGCAGCACATGGGCGGATCGAAGATTTCAACATCCACCGCTTTCGCTTGCGATGGAAATAAAACAGAGATGGGAATGGGTTGTGTCATATTGGTTCAGTCTCCATTGAAGTATTTTGGTAAAAAAACTATCTTGCTTCCTCGAGATCCAAGCGAACGAACTCGCCGTGTGGACCACAGGTCAGGCGGCGGGGCCTGATCCGCTGCGGGTCAAAAAAGGTTCCCCAAGCCTGGTTGAGTTCTTCCAGCGCCTGGCGGTTGATCGAATAATATATCCAGCGGGCATCCTGGGTGTCCCGTTCAACTTCGATGAGACCCACCTCGCGCAGCACCCGTAGGTGGTGCGAGATCAGGTTCGGAGCCATCTGGAGGCCATCCCCCAGCTCGCAGTTGCACTGTACACCTTCCATCAGGAAATTGAAGATCAGCAAGCGGTTTGGTTCGGCCAACACTTTCAACCACTTTGCCATCCGGTTCAGGTCGATGGGAGAGGAAGCTGGCTTGGGAGGTAAATAGTTCAACATGCATTGAATTATATTCGATGAAGCAAGTTTCGTCAAGGTCAACTATCACAAGCTGCACGTGATCGTCGTCATGAGCAATTGCCGATCTTGGCCCCCTTCTCACGGCGATGACTTCCGCCAGGATCACCACAGCGATTTCTTTAGGCGACGATCTGCCCGGATCGAGGCCGATCGGGTCGTAAACGCGGGTATATTTTTTCTTTGGAGCCCGTCTCAGCCAGCGCCTGTCTGTTGTTGGCAATCTGCTTCTTTAATACCGGTACCACTTCCTATGCCTTCACGTTCATTTTCCCCTTCTTCCTACCCGGCTTAATCCCGGCCTCGAACGTCTCATAATGTACCTTGCTTCCCTCGTAGCGAGTGCGCGGCGACTTCGTTTCGGCCGGCTGGCCGACCGGCACCAGACAAAGAACCCTAAACTGCTCTGGAATATTCAGCAGCTGGCGAACCCCGGCTTCACAGTCAGCGTGAGGGTAAATCGCCACCCATACCGCCCCAAGGTCCAGGCCAGCCGTAGCCAGCAACAGATTCTCTGTCGCCGCGCTGCAATCTTCCACCCAATGCGTGGATGCTTCCGGGTTGCCAAGCACGACGACGACCACTGGGGCCTTGGCGCACATATGACTCCATTCGTGGATTTTCGCCAACGCTTCGCGCCGTTCCGCATCGCGCACCACCACAAACGCCCAGGGTCGCACATCGTTGGCGGAGGGCGCCGCCATGGCCGCACGCAGGAGCGTCTCCACCTGCTCGTCGGTCACCGGAGCATCGGCGTAAACGCGGATACTTCTCCGCTTCAAGATCCAATCCAATTTCTCAGACATGACTTTCTCCTGTCTCGTGCAATGCGTACTACATGCGCTCCGGCGTGACCGGGATCTCATCCATCCAAATACCCGTTGCCTCGTGGATGGCTGCCAGAATGGCTGGAGCCAAGTGCGGAAGGGCGGCTCACCTATGCCGCGCGTTCCCCCAGGGTCCTCGCGCTTCAGGCACTTCGACAATGATAGGCTCGACCACGTCAAGCACATCCAGCACGGTCGGGATAAGATAAGTGCTCAACTGGTCGGTCAGCACGCGGCCATCTTACATCTGGAAGTTTTCCATCAGGGCGTAGCCTTGTGCTTGACCAATACAAACATGGTGTAATTTGTGGAAGATATTGAGCATACGGATCTTTCTAGGATTTTTTGACTGCTATTTAGGTTCAACAAAAGTCTGAGACCGTTCACGCGTATACGTCAAAAGGTAATACGGGCCAAATGTTCCCACACCAAGCGCACTGATGCCTTTCCATCCAACGAAGAATTGGCAGCCAAGCCACACACCAGTTGAGGCAACGGGAGGGAGATTGGAATAAGCTGTTCCAGCTAGAACCTGACTGGAATACAGCTGAGCAT
>DASVKG010000037.1:0-26420 GCA_036385495.1 Anaerolineales bacterium
GATATGTTGACCCGCATCCGCAATGCCGTGATGAGTGGTCAGGCCCTGACAGCTATGCCGCTTTCAAAGGTCAAAGTAGAAATTGCCAAGATCTTGAAAGAAGAAGGCTATCTGGAAAACTTTGAAGTTGCCGATGGCGAACGCCCCAGCCAGAAGGTACTGCGCCTGAAGATCAAGTATATCGGTGAGCGCCGTGAACGCAAGCCGGTCCTAACTGGTCTGGAACGCATCAGCCGTCCCGGTCGACGTATCTATACTAAAAAGCAGGAGATTCCCTGGGTACTTTCAGGCATCGGTGTCGCTATCCTGTCCACCCCCAAAGGCATCATGACTGGCCAGAGAGCTCGCCAGTTGGGTGTGGGCGGTGAGATCCTCTGCAAGGTTTGGTAAGTGAGGAGGTAAATAAAGTGTCTCGAGTTGGACGAATGCCTGTAGTTATCCCGTCTGGCGTGAATATCGAACTAAATGGTTCGAGCGTGAGCGTGAAAGGTCCCAAGGGCGAAATGAAACGCACATTCTCTCCATTAGTTGGTATTACTATGGAAAATGGTCAAATTGTTATAACCCGCAGTTCTGATTCACCAGATGAGCGCGCTTTACATGGGACCACACGTGCAGTACTCGCGAATATGATACACGGCGTTAGCGCCGGTTTTGAACGCGTTTTGGAAATTGAAGGTGTCGGCTATCGAGCTGAGATGAATGGCAAGAACCTGGTTCTAAATATGGGCTATTCACACCCGGTGGAAATGGAACCTCCAATAGGAATTTCCTTTGACGTGGAACAGAAGACCCGCCTGGTGTTTGTGCGCGGCTTTGATAAGGAATTGGTCGGCCAGACAGCGGCGAATGTCCGCAATGTTCGTCCGCCGGAACCATATCATGGCAAAGGCCTGCATTATCAGGGTGAGAAGATCCGACGCAAGGCTGGCAAGGCAGGAAAGGCGGCAAAGTAATCTATGGCTGAGAAATCTCGTTCTGAAGCTCGCATCCGGCGGCATATCCGTGTACGCATGAATATTCTGGGTACAGCGCAGCGCCCCCGGTTGAATGTCTACCGTAGTCTCTCTGAAATTTATGCTCAAGTGATTGATGATCATATTGGGAATACCATTGCTTCCGCTTCGACCATTGACGAGGAATTACGGGGCAAAATGAAAGGCCTGAAGAAATCCGAGCAGGCAAAATTGGTTGGAAAAGCAGTCGCCGAACGTGCGCTGGGCAAGGGTGTGAAGTCGGTCGTCTTTGACCGCGGCGGTTTTAAATATAGCGGCCGAGTTAAGGCTCTGGCCGATGGCGCCCGTGAAGGCGGGCTGGAATTCTAAGGCCTGATTGGAGAACGCTATATGGTGGATTACCAGGTAAGACAAGCTGAACAGCAAGCAGAATCATTAGATGAGCGCGTCATTGAAATAGCCCGCGTTGCCAAAGTGGTCAAAGGTGGTCGCCGATTTCAATTCCGCGTGACATTGATCATGGGTGATAACCATGGCAAAGTGGGTATGGGAATTGGTAAAGCCAACGCCGTCCCGGATGCCATGCGCAAGGCAACAGATCGTGCCCGCAAGAACATGCACCCTGTCTTTCTTTTTGGGACGACTATCCCACACGAAAGCACCGGCAAGGTCGGCGGTGCAGTCATCCTTCTAAAGCCAGCTTCTCCAGGCACGGGCGTGATCGCGGGAGGCGGTGTACGTGCTGTTCTAGAAGCAGTAGGCATACGTGACATCCTGACCAAATCACTGGGTTCCTCCAATGTCCTGAACATTGTTCAGGCCACTCTCCAGGCGCTTGAAGCGCTCAAGTCTCCAAAGGAAGAGGCCTCCCGGCGTGGCAAATCAGTTGAAGAACTGTTGCCTTTTTGGGAAAGGAAAAAGAAGCATGGCTAAAACCTCTGCAGAGAAGACAATTAAGGTAACGCTGGTTCGCAGTCCAATCGGTTTTCCGGTGCCTCAAAAGGCAACCTTACAGGCATTGGGCCTGCGGCATATCAACCAAACGGTGGAACACAAAGACACACCTGCCATGCGCGGTATGTTAAATAAAGTTGTCCACTTGATTCGTGTTGAAGAATAGGGACGATAATGAAACTGAACGATCTCAAACCAAATCCGGGGTCAAAAAAGAACCGCAAACGCGTCGGCCATGGTATTTCTGCTGGTCAGGGGAAGACGGCTGGCCGGGGTACCAAAGGACAGAACTCCCGCGCTGGTTCGGGTGGACACTTGGCCCGACAAGGTGGTGCCTTGCCGTTCTATCGCCGCCTGCCGTTCATACGAGGCAAGGGTTTTACCCCGCCGACCGAGGTTGAATTTAATGAAATCAACCTTGACCAGTTATCCTCTTTTAAAGCCAACGCTGAAGTTACTCCTGAATCCTTGGATCAGGCTCGTCTGATCCGCGACCCACGCAACCCGGTTGCGTTAATGGGACGTGGCGAACTAAAGACAGCCCTGAAAGTACGCGTGGATCGTGTGACCAAGAGCGCCAAGGCAAAAATCGAAGCCGCCGGTGGCACGGTGGAGCTGATTGGATAACTCGTTCTTACGAGGAGCCCCTTTATGAAGAACCCATTTTCGGGTGTGCGTTATCTCTGGAAGTCGCAGGATATCCGTCGCAAACTGATTGTGACCTTGGTTATTCTGGTTATCTTCCGGTTGGCGGCGAACGTCCCTGTGCCAGGAATTAATGGTGCTGCGCTCAAGTCGTTAATGTCGAACCTGAGCAGTTCGGGGTCATTTTTTTCCTTTCTTGACTTGCTTTCAGGCGGCACAGTTTCGCACTTTTCATTGCTGTCAATGGGTGTCTACCCCTACATCACAGCACAGATTATCCTACAATTGCTGACTCCTATCTTCCCAGCCCTCCAACGAAAAATGGAAGAAGATCCGCGCGAGGCACGCAAGTGGCAGGAAAAGTGGACATATTATCTGGCTGTACCAATGGCCACACTTTCCGCTCTTGGCCAGATTAACATTTTCAACTCATATTCAGCCCAGAGTGGCGGAGGAGCGATAGTTCCCTTTGGGTTTACGAGTACACTCTGGCTTCCCTCGTTGACCGTCCTGATTACGATGATCGGCGGAACGATGTTTGCCATCTGGCTGGGCGAGTTGATCTCTGAATATGGTATCCGAGGGCAGGGCCTTTCCTTGATTATCTTTGCCGGCATCGTTGCTCGGATTCCATCCCAATTCGGTACGCTCCTGGCAGATAAGCAACATGGTTGGATCCTGGTGATTGCGATGGTTGTCGTGATGGTGGCAGTTATCTACGCGATTGTTTATGTCAATCAGGGACGCCGAAATGTACCAGTCATGTATCCAGGCCGGCGCGTTGGAAACCGGATGTCCATGCCGGTCAAAGGCACGCTGCCATTGATGGTTAACCTAGCGGGTATGATTCCGCTCATCTTCGCCAGCGCTATCCTTCAGTTCCCGGCGATTATTTCTAGTTACTTTACGAGTTCAACGACCGCCTGGGTGAAAAATTTTGCCACGGGCACGCAAAATACCTTTAACCCCAATGCATGGGTCTATCAATTGCTGTACTTCTTGATGGTGGTGGTCTTCACATTCTTTTACACTGACGTGATGTTCTCGCAGCAAAATTACGGCGAGAATCTGAAGAAAGTGGGGGCGCAGATACCTGGGATTAACCGTGGTGCACCTACTCAGAAGTACCTGACGAAGGTCCAGCGCCGTATTACTCTTCCCGGTGCGTTATTCCTGGGTTTGGTGGCTGTTTTGGGATACATCATCAACTTAATCCTGAAGGCGGTAGGCATTGGTGCTGCATTGTCATCCACATCTATTTTCCTTGTTTCGTCGGCTGGACTGCTTATTGTGGTCGGGGTAGTACGTGATACATTCTTGAATATTGATGCTGAACTGAAATTACACGGGTACGATGATGCCCAACTGGTGAAATAGGTTCAAGCATGCCCACTTATATTGTTCTTCTCGGGCCTCCTGGCGTTGGCAAAGGTACTCAAGCGAAACTCATATCTGAAGCGACCGGTCTACCCCATATTTCTTCGGGTGATCTTTTCCGGGAGAACATTAAGAATGAAACCGAACTTGGAAAACTGGCCCAGTCTTTTATGAACAAAGGCGAGCTGGTTCCTGATGATGTGACTATCAGCATGATTCGTGAACGACTCTCCCGCTCTGACTGCAAAGAGGGCGCCCTGTTGGATGGCTTCCCACGCAATACCGTGCAGGCAAATTTTCTATCGAGTTTATTGACCGAGTTTGATGGCAAAGTGAATTATGTTCCTTATATCACTGCTCCGGAAACCACACTAATCGAGCGCCTGAGTGGACGCTGGACATGCAAAGAGCAGGGACACATATTTCATGAGAAGCACAACCCGCCCCAAAGAACCGGAGTGTGTGACTACGATGGCTCTTTGCTTTATCAGCGTGATGATGACAAGGCTGAGACGGTTGTACGACGCATACAGGTCTATTTTGCCCTAACGGCGCCCCTGATTGCTTACTACCGTGAGCGCGGGCTGATTTCAGAAATTGACGGCGCGCAACCAATCGAAAAAGTAACAACAGCTCTGTTGGCAGTTCTTAGGAAATTTGCATGAGCTGGGATCGCGACATTAGTATAAAAAATGCAGCTGATATCGCTCTAATGCGTGAAGCTGGACGTGTCAACGCTGAAGCGTTGGCGAGTGTTAGAGAACTTTTACAACCCGGTGTTGCCACTGCAGACCTCAATGCGGCTGCTGAGGAAATTCTGCAGAAGCATGACGCATACTCACCGTTCAAGAACTATGGCCAGCCTCCATTTCCCGCTTCCATCTGCGTCAGCATTAACGAGCAGTTGGTTCACGGCATTCCTGGGAGTCGCAAACTCCAGGAGGGCGATATTGTTTCTGTGGATTGCGGCACAGTTCTGGAAGGGTTTGTCGGTGACTCGGCTTTTACAGCCGGTGTAGGGGAGATCTCCCCACTGGCTGGGAAGCTGATCGCAGTAACCGAGCAGGCGTTGTATGTTGGTATCGCCATGATGCGTGCCGGGAATAAAACGGGCGATGTGTCTGCTGCCATCCAGCAATATGTGGAGTCTCAAGGATTTCATGTTGTCCGGGAATATACCGGACACGGGGTTGGTCGGAAAATGCATGAGGGACCGCAGGTACCGAATTATGGCACCCCGGGAACCGGAGTCTTGTTGAAACCCGGTATGACAATTGCCCTCGAACCGATGGTACTTATCGGTACGCACCGAACCCGGGTCTTATCCAACCAGTGGACGGTTGTCTCTGCTGATGGTTCTCTGACGGCCCACCAGGAACATTCGGTGGCCATAACTGAAGGCGACCCTCTCGTCTTGACTGTCCCGTGACCCAGCGAGTTACCATCATAACTGGACGGATGAGAATAGAACAAGTATAATTCAACGTTTGGCTGTACTACCATATGCAAGGAGAAAGCAATCATGAAAGTAAGCCCCTCCATTCGCAAGCGCTGTGCGAAGTGCAAGATTGTCAAGCGCAAAGGCAGATTATTTATCATCTGCGAAAATCCGAAGCACAAACAGCGACAAGGATAGGATAAGGATATATGGCAAGAATCGAAGGTGTTGACCTGCCGCGCAATAAGCGCGTCGAAGTAGGCCTGAATTACCTATTCGGGATCGGCCCTGCACGTTCGCGCGAGATTCTCTCTGCGACCAAAATTTCCCCGGATACGCGTGTTAAGGACCTGACCGAATCCGAAGTTGCGGCCATCCGCGATTACATTAACAAGAATTGGAAAGTGGAAGGCGATCTGCGCCGCCAGGAACAATTAAATATCAAGCGTCTGGTGGAAATTGGTTGCTACCGCGGCCTACGTCATCGCCGAAACCTGCCAGTACATGGGCAGCGCACCCGCACGAATGCCCGCACTCGCAAGGGTATCAAGAAAACAGTCGCTGGGCGCGGACGCCGCAAGGGCGGTAAGAAGTAATCCGGATATAGGAACTAGAAAGAGGTATTATGGCTCAAACAGTACGTTCGGCTCGCCGATCCAGCGGCGCAAAAAAAGGAAAGCGCACGCTATCTTCTGGACAGGTGCATGTCTTCGCATCGTTTAATAATACGATTGTGACTGTGACTGACCCTGATGGCAACACCCTTTGCTGGGGGAGCGCCGGTTCTGTGGGGTTTAAAGGCTCGCGGAAGAGCACGCCCTTTGCTGCCCGCCTGGCAGCAGAACAGGCGATTAAGGCCGCCCAAGCGATGGGTATTCAGGAAGTGGATGTTATTGTCACTGGTCCTGGTCCAGGTCGTGAGAATGCCATTCGCGCTGTCCAGGCGATGGGACTGAAAGTCAAATCGATCGCAGACGTTACCCCGGTGCCGCATAATGGTTGCCGGCCCCCAAAGAAGCGTCGCGTCTAGTTTTGGTGAGAGAGGTTACGAAGTATGGCGAAATATACTGGGCCGGCCTGTAAACTGTGCCGGCGAGAAGGTGAAAAATTGTTTCTTAAGGGAGAGCGTTGCTTTTCCCCAAAATGTGCTTTTGAACGGCGGAGTTTTGCCCCGGGTCAGCATGGTCCGACCGGAAGTCGGGGCAGTCGCGGTGGTCGAGGCGGCACCGGTCGCGAATCTGACTATGCCAAGCAATTACGTGCCAAGCAGAAAGCCCGTCGCATTTACGGCGTTTTTGAGCGCCAGTTCCGCCGTTACTACAGTCATGCTTTAAGGGCACACGGCATCACGGGTTTAATGCTTTTGCAGATCTTGGAATCCCGCCTTGATAATGTTGTCTTTCGGCTGGGTTTCGCATCAAGCCGAGCTCAGGCTAGATTGCTGGTGACTCATGGTCATTTCACCATTAATGGCCGTCGCACGGATATCCCATCCATGAACCTGGGTGTTGGCGACGTCCTGGCAGTACGCGCAGGCTCGATGGATGCCACCTATTTCAAAGACTTGGCTGCCTTGGTTGAGACGCGCAACGCACCGGTTTGGTTAAGTCGCGACATCAAAACGCTATCAGGGAATGTATTGCGCATGCCAGAACGCCCCGAGATTGACGGCAACCTGAACGAGCAGTTGATCGTTGAGTACTACGCGCGCTAATCCGAGTCGATTGTATTAGACGCGGCGTACCGTTTTGTACGTCGATGAGAGGGTACCTTGGCTATCACTAACATGGTTATGCCGAAGATCGAGCGAGAAGCCGAAGCTCGGAATTATGGCAAATTTGTCATCAGTCCGTTGGAACACGGCTATGGCGTGACTCTGGGGAATGCGTTGCGGCGTGTTCTGCTTTCGTCACTGGAAGGCGCGGCGGTAACATCTATTCGAATTGTAGATGTCCTCCACGAGTTCAGTGACATTCCGGGCGTGCGCGAAGATGTTCTGCAGGTTATGTTGCAGGTCAAGCAATTGCGCTTGATCATGGAAGGTGTAGACACAATCCGAATGCACCTCGAAGTGCGTGGTGAAGGTGTGGTGACAGCGGCAGATATTATTGCCCCGCCTGAGATCAAGATTATTAATCCTGATCTTTATCTGTTTACCGCCGATAATGCCAAGGTCCGTCTGGATATTGAGTTTACCGTTGAACGTGGACGCGGTTATGCTCCTTCCAACGAACGCGGGCGAATGCCCATCGGTGAACTGCCGGTTGACGCCATTTTTGGTCCCGTCAAGCGAATCAACTGGGAAGTGCAGTCGGCGCGTGTTGGCCAGAGTACCAATTACGATAAATTGATCCTTGAAATCTGGACGGACGGTGCAATTGCACCCGAAACTGCCCTGAGCTCCTCAGCTAAAATCCTGATTGAGCATCTGCGCTATGTGGCTGGAATCAGTGAAGAGACGCTGGCCATCGCGATGGAAAAAGAAGTGTCTGGTTCACGCCTGACCAGCGAGGTTGCTGAGACCCCGGTCGAATCCCTTGACCTCTCGGTGCGTGTTTTCAACTCTCTCAAGCGCACCGGTATCATCACCGTTGGTGATGTCCTTGAACTGCTTGAGAAGGGTGACCAGGCGGTTATGTCCATCCGCAATTTTGGCGAAAAGAGTCTCGAAGAACTGCGCCTCAAGATGCGTGAGAAGGGTTATTTAAAAGACGAACCCAAGAAAGAGTCGGAGTGATTGAACAATGCGACACCAAGTAGCAGGTTTTAAACTCAATCGTACCAAGGGCGCACGTATCGCTTTGCGCCGCAACCTGATCAAGCAATTCTTTGTAAACGAACGGATTCGCACCACCGTTACAAAAGCGGCGGCGATTCGCGGCGAAGCTGAAAAAATGATCACGGTTGCCCGCAATGTTAAGGACGCCAGCGATGATGAAAAAGTAGCTGCTCGCCGCTTAATTGTTGCCAGGTTAGGTGGAAACAGCAACGACGTCGTTAAGAAATTATTTGATGAGATCGCTCCCCGCTTTGCCGAACGACCCGGTGGATACACACGCGTGCTCAAACTCGGGCCACGCTTTGGCGATAAAGCAGAAATGGCTATTCTCGAACTTGTCGAAGAATAGACCTTAATGGATTAGGCAATCAGGTGCTAAGGCAATATTCCTGATACCGGATTGCCCGATCACGTATTATGGCTCGTTACCAGATTATCCTAGCGTACGATGGCACCCACTTTTTGGGCAGCCAGCGTCAAGCGGCTTCCCGTACGGTACAGGGTGAACTCGAAAAAGCTCTGTGCAAAATTGGATGGGATGGGCAAACGGTCTACCTGGCCGGGCGTACTGACACCGGTACCCATGCCATTGGACAGGTGGCGGCCTTTGACCTCGATTGGGGTCACGGTCTCAAAGACTTGCACAAGGCATTGAACACCCATCTGCCACGGGATATGGCAATCCGTGCAGTCAAAGTGGCGGCGGAAGCATTCCACCCGCGTTTTGATGCTAGTTCCCGGTGTTACCGTTACCGGCTCTTTTGCGATGATGTCCGGGATCCGTTGAGGGAACGATATGCCTGGCGCGTTTGGCCGGCCGTAATCGACCTGACGCCGCTTGCAGCAATCTGGAATGGCACGCATGATTTCGATGCCTTTGGGTCCCCGCCCCGGATTGAAGGCAGCACCATTCGAACGGTCCTCTATGCAAATTGGACGAACAAAGGCGATGAATGGATCTTTGACATCCAGGCCGATGCATTCCTGTACCGCATGGTGCGTAAGCTTGTCTACGTTCAAGTTGCGGTAGGACAAGGCAGACTTCCGGTGGAGACGCTGGTTCGGGCACTAAAAAATAGTCCCGGTTCAAACCGGGCAATCCGGGAAGAAACAAGAGCTCGTATCCCTGCAAGTCTTGCTCCGGCAAGTGGCCTGACGCTGATTGATGTCCGTTATGATAATCTGGTTTGAAATAGCCTGAATTTTTGGAGAGACAAAAGTGTACAAATCTTACTATCCCAAGGCCGCTGAGATTGACCGCCAATGGTTGTTGGTGGATGCCAACGGTGAAAACCTGGGTCGCCTGGCGACTAAACTCGCTTCACTCCTGCTTGGTAAACACAAGCCAAGCTTTACCCCAGGGGTTGAAATGGGCGATTTCGTGGTTGTCATCAATGCCCAACATATTACCGTCACCGGTACCAGAACTCATACCAAATTAACCGAAAAGATATACTACCATCACTCTGGCTATCCTGGTGGATTGAAATCAATAAATTTGCGCGACCAGTTGAGCACACATCCAGACCGCGTCATCCGTGCCGCTGTGTGGGGCATGTTGCCGCACAACAAGATGGGCCGCCATCTCATCACCCGGCTCAAGATATATGGCGGTGCGGAGCATTCGCACGGTGCCCAGAATCCAAAGCTGGTAGCGTAAAGGAGCAGGAATATGTCTGTGCAATATTATGAAGGTATTGGACGCCGCAAGCAAAGCATTGCCCGCGTACGGATTATGGCAGGTTCAGGCCGTTTCATTGTCAATGAGAAAGATGCTCCTGCATTCTTTACCCGGCTTGGTGATCTTGAAGCCATCTTGGCTCCGATGAAAGCTGCCGGCCAGGATACCAAAACCTACGATATCACTGTGTTGGTTAGCGGCGGTGGTGTGACCGGTCAGACCGATTCTGTTCAGCTTGGCTTGGCGCGTGCTTTGGTAAAGATGAACCCAGAAAACGTTTCTGCCATGCGTAAGGGTGGCTTCCTGACTCGCGATGCGCGGATCAAGGAACGCAAGAAGCCAGGCCTTAAGCGCGCTCGCAAGGCTCCGACCTATACCAAGCGTTAAGACGCTCGCACGTTAACGATGACACGCATAACGTAATGCGTGTGCCGCGGTTATCCACTCCGTTCACGCATTACGTTTTCCTTTTAAGGAGTATCTATGTCCGGAATAACTCTGGTAGGACTGGGTCCGGGAGATCCAACCAAGCTGACTCGCGAGGCTTGGGATGTACTTTCTTCTGCCGATCAAGTCTGGCTCCGAACAAATCAGCATCCCACGGTTGCTGCTCTCCCATCTGCGCTCAACATTCATAGCTTTGATGAAATGTATGAAAAAAGCGAATCCTATGATGAAGTATATTCTGCCATTGTTGAGAAAGTGTTGGAATTGGGAAAGTCGCCCCTGGGAGTAATCTATGCCGTGCCTGGCGACCCATTTGTAGCCGAGGCCACCTGTCCCGAAATAGCGGCACGTGCCCGGACCTTAGGCTTACCGTTAAAAATTGTAAGCGGACTCTCTTTCCTTGAACCGGTATTTGCCGCGCTGGGCCTGGACCCTTACCCTCGCCTGGTCTTAATGGACGCCATTGAATTGAGCCAGGCACATGTACCGAAATTTCCGCCGGATACGCCCGTGTTGATTGCACAGATTTATTCACGCATGGTCGCAGCTGAGGTCAAAATGACGCTCAATACCGTTTATCCTGATGAACACTTGGTGCGTCTTGTGCATGGCGCTGGAACGCAAGATGAAATCATTGAGGATATTCAGCTCTATGAAATCGACCGTTCCGAGCACATTGGCCTATTCACGGTGTTATTTGTCCCGCCGCTGGGCGAAGGAACCTCGTTCGAGGCCTTTCAGGAAATCGTAGCACACCTGCGCGCTCCGGATGGCTGTCCTTGGGACCGCGAGCAAACGCACGAATCCCTGCGGATGCATTTGATGGGAGAAGCATACGAGGCTCTTGCCGCAATGGATTCCGGCGACCCGGTAGCGATGTCCGAGGAATTTGGCGACCTGCTTTTGCAAATCGTATTAAATGCTCAAATTGCAAACGAAGACGGTGAGTTTAATATGGCCGATATTCTCAAAGGAATCTACAACAAGATTATCCGTCGTCATCCCCACGTCTTTGGCGATGTGACATTGGATGGTGTTCAGGGAGTTTTGAAGAACTGGGAAAAGCTCAAGGCAGTCGAACGTGCGAACAGCCACGAACCTGAAAAAGGTCTGCTGGACGGTGTTCCCCTGGCGTTACCTGCGCTTTCACAGGCACAGGAATATCAAGATCGGGCCGCGCGAGTCGGTTTCGATTGGAAGGAATTATCCGGTGTATTGGATAAAATTGCCGAAGAAATCCAGGAGGTCCGGGAAGTTGCGAACCAACAGGAACTGATCGACGAAATGGGTGACCTGTTATTTGCTCTAGTCAACCTTGCTCGCTGGAAAAAGGTGGACGCAGAGTCGGCATTACGAAACACAAGTATTCGCTTCAAAAAGCGCTTCTCTTATGTTGAAATAACCGCGAAGACAAAAGGTAGGAAATTGTCTGAGATGTCTATTGACGAGATGGAAGAGTTGTGGCAGGAAGCCAAGAAGCAGTGACACCTTTAGGCAAAGATATAAAAGGTCCAGCCGATTAACTTATAATTCCGTTGGATTTGGTTTGATGGCGACATCAAGGCATTTTTACCTTTTCGACGAATTGTTGGTAAGCACGAGCGAATAATTTGCCATCCGAAAACATATGGACTTGGATTTTATGAATTGACTTTTGTTTAATGAATATGGCATCTCGTCGCCAGGTAAGTGAAAAAATATCTCCTAGGGGAGTCACACTCTGACTCCAGGCATGAGGAGACCCACGTATCCAGATGCGCTGATCGGTCAAAATGAACTCGCTGATATAAGTACAAGCCATGTCTTCTATCACCCAGGCTGTGGTTGCCAGGGGAATCAGCCCCAGATAAAGGAATTTTGTTAGAACGTTGGCTAACCATACCGGCAGGATTGAGATGAAAGCACTTTCTGTTGATCCTGCGAACATTAAAAATGCAATGAAAGTCAAAGTGGCAACGCCGACACCACCGCTTACAATTTTCCAGGTGATGATATACCATTTGCGGTTGGGGACGGTGCGAAAGAGTAAGATTTCACCCGAACGAACTTCGAATTTGGAGATTTTCATATTTATTTCACAAAGATCCAAGGTTTTATCTAGGGGACATTTGGAAAAATTCGCATTGGTTTATTCGGATCCACATGAATCGGTATAATCTTGCCGGGAAGCACATGGTCTAGAGAATCCAGTTTTTCCAACCAGCAAGTGGAAATCTGGAATGGAGATTTCTGTGGGAGTTGAACCTCAATTTATAAGTCGACTTTGGCAAATCCTCCTGCGTTGGGAACAATTATTTGGCTTTTGCTGATTACAATTGCACCGGCAGCTAGCATGTGGTGAAAACCAAGCCTAAATTCCGGTTCTTTCCCGGCAATTTCTGCACAGTCGCCACCGGTTGCGATTCAGGCGTGTTATCACGACGCCTATAAGAATGGCAGGGATTAAAATTATGGCCAATGAAACGATAATATTGTTGTCATTCATATCTTCTCCAAAGGGGCAATTTAGCTGATTATACTGTTCGGGAGGCCAGAAAAGAAATTAATGACCTGGCACAGATAAGGCAACATCTCAAAACATCCATTCTGCTCGTGCACGGGTGAACGATTTCTTGATTTATTATGAAACCTTTGAATCATTTCCAGCACCCTGGGAGAGTTTTGATATATATCAGAAGAACCCCAAGCCCGGAGGGTTTCGGTATTAGGGTTTGATATTAAATCCGGTATCGCTTAAGAAATTACCTGCCAACCTCGATATTTTTTCTACCCTTGGCAGAGATCGGACAGTACTTTTTCAATTTTGCAGATAACGATAATATTTTAAGGTAAATGACCCTTATATACTCTTGTTTAGGGTTAATAATCATGTTAGAATAAAGGAAATGATGCGCCATATATAGGGGAATTATTTATTAAAACCAGCAAATATGGCGGCTACATTTGTTCTATTTTTCACGGAGTCATATTGATGCGTTGCCCGTATTGCCAAAACAAAGACTCGAAAGTGATTGATACAACCCACGACAGTCATGGAGGCATTCGCCGCAGGCGGCAATGCTTGAAATGTGGACAGAGATTTAGTAGTTATGAACGTCCCATCCTAGCAACGCCTTTAATTGTAAAGCAGGACGGGACTCGTGAAGAGTTTGAACGGGGGAAATTGGAACGCGGCATCCGCATTGCCTGTGCCAAACGCCCTGTGTCCGCGTCTGATATCGAGCGGTTATTGGGCCAGGTGGAGGCAACTCTTCAAAGCCAGGGCAAATCCGAAATTTCATCACGGGTAGTTGGTGATCTGGTGATCAAGGGATTGAAGGAACTCGACCAGATTGCTTACATCCGTTATGCGATTGTATATTTGCGGCTGGATGATTTGCATGCCTTACGCAGCGAAATTGACCGACTTTTGTTAGAATCATAATCATTATGATGCGCTGATAGATCCCGGGCTTGGAATGGAATATCAGTGCATTTTCATTTCTGTTCTTTCATCTTAGTTTTTATCGGCACGAAAGCATCAGAAATATCGAGGAGAAAACCTGAATGGTAATGATGACCAGCGTCTCGAAAAATGATATATTGTCTACCCCGCCGATCCCTGCAGAACTCCTTGGTGTGGAATTAACCGAAAATGCGCGACAGGTGCTGGTTCGTCGTTACGTTCGCCGTGGTGGTGACGGGAATCCAGCAGAAACCGTTGAGGAGATGTTTTGGCGGGTAGCATATCATATTGCCAAAGCCGAGGAAGCCCATTATGGCGACGTAATGGCGCGTGCCCGTGAGTTTTATGATTTGTTGACTTCAAGGAAATTTTTTCCCAATTCTCCAACTTTTACCGGTGCGGGAACACCCTTGGGACAACTTGCTGCATGCTTCGTTTTGCCAATCACTGATGATATGGGTCGCGACCCTGCAGGTATTTTCCAATCGCTGAGGGACGCAGCGCTTATCCAGCAGACCGGAGGCGGGAATGGCTTCTCTTTCTCGCGGATTAGACCCAAGGGATCACTCGTCAAATCTTCGGCGGGACAAGCCACTGGACCGGTAGGATTCCTGCGGGTATATGACCATGCTTTTGGTGAGATTGCTCAAGGCGGGACCCGACGCGGGGCCAATATGGGCGTCCTGCGCGTGGACCACCCAGATATCGAGGAATTCGTCACTTGTAAGACCGATGAGAACCAGATTACCAACTTCAATATTTCGGTTGGCATTACTGATGCATTTATGCAGGCGGTCAAGGATGACGCTGATTGGGACCTGATCTTCCCGGATGTTACTTCACCAGAATACCGCGGCTTCAGTGGCACACCAGAACAGGCTCAGGCAAAGGGGATTCCACTGCGGATTTATAAGACAGTAAAGGCAAGCGAGCTATTTGCCAAAATAGTAAATCAGGCACATCATAATGGAGAGCCGGGGCTCTTATTTCTGGATGCGGCAAATCGGTACAATCCGGTCCCGCACCTTTATCCACTCGAGGCAACAAATCCCTGTGGAGAACAATGGCTAGGACCTTATGAGAACTGTTGCCTGGGTTCGGTTAATCTGGCCGAACATTGTGCAGCGGATGGACTGGTGGATTGGGAAGACTTGCGTCACAGCGTTGAAATCGCCACTCGCTTCCTGGATGATGTTGTAGACGTCAACGCCTATGTCCCAGCGGTGCCTCAACTTAAAGAAGCCGCACTTAGGGCACGCCGCATCGGACTGGGAATTATGGGCCTGGCAGATATAATGTATCATGTGGGCGTTCGCTACGGTTCACCCGAGGGTCAGGAATTTGGGGCGCAGGTGATGGAGTTTGTCCGTTACCACGCTGTGCGGACCAGCGTTGCCTTGGCGCGTGAGCGCGGGGCGTTCCCGGCCATCAAAGGCAGCATCTACGACTTTGAGAAGATTCAGTGGCAGCCGCCTCAGCCAATGACACCTTACACTCATCAATGGGGTCGGCCTGCACTGGATTGGGGTGGAATCTTGGAGGGTATTAATAAATATGGTATCCGCAATGCAGCTCAGACAACTGTGGCTCCCACGGGGACGATAGCCACGGTTGCCGGGTGCGAAGGTTATGGCTGCGAACCGGTATTCGCGTTGGCATATGTTCGCCACGTTAATGACAATGGCAAGGATTTGCAACTGACCTATGCCAGCCCGCGTTTCGACTCAGCATTGGTAAATGCAGGGATCACCGGAAAAGCTCGCCAAGGAATCATCGAGCGTGTGATGCAGCACGGCACGTGCCAGGATATTCCTGAGATTCCCGATACCTTGCGGAACGTGTTTGTTGTGGCAGGTGACATTCCCGCTGACGATCATGTCCACATGCAGGCCGCCCTCCAGGCATTCGTGGATAATTCTTTATCAAAGACGATTAACTTCCCAGAAGATGCCACTCTTGAAGACGTGGCTAAAGCATACCTGCTGGCGTGGGAACTAGGTTGCAAAGGAATTACAGTTTACATAACGGGATCGCGTGAGAAGGTGGTGCTGGAAACCAAGGCCACATCGCAGAAAAAACAAAGCGTGGCTGTCTCCAGGGAAACCATCGTTTCCACCGGAACTGTGGTTTTACCCTTTGGCAATAACAATAATGGGAAGCCAGTCTCGGAAACGGAGATAGCCACCCAACTTGCGGCCTGGCACGAGTCCAAGAAACCGCGCCCGCGGCTGCTCCCCGGCAGTACCTTCCGGGTCGAGACTCCTCTAGGGAAAGCCTTTATCACCGTAAATGAGAACGGAGGTAAGCACCCGTTTGAAGTATTCATCAACACTGCCAAGGCAGGTTCAGAGACCGCCGCTGTCTCGGAAGCCATCGGGAGGCTTATATCGTACGTCCTGAGATTGGCCTCGCCGATTGCACCTCGTGAACGCCTGGCGGAGGTGGTACGCCAACTTTCTGGTATTGGTGGCGGGCGCTCGCTTGGTTTTGGTCCTAACCGGGTACGCTCCTTACCAGACGGGGTGGGGCAGGTACTGGATGAGTATCTGAATAATCGAAAAACACACCAGGTGACAGAATCCGATGAAAAGGTAGACCAGGAGGCTACGAATGGCAACGGCCATTTCCCTCAAGCTGATCCAGCGGTTTCCACCTTAAAGATGGGGGACCTATGCCCGGAGTGTGGTGAAGCTACCATGGTAAATGAAGAAGGTTGTCGAAAGTGTTACACCTGCGGCTATAGTGAGTGTTAATATCGTTAAGCAATTAATACTCAATGGGTTGAGCAGAGATGGTTCTCTGCTCATTCCATTTTAAGACAAAAAGAATATAATTTACTATTGCCGGTCATCCCGGCGACATTTTTGGATGAAAGGTATCCATTGAGCGACATTGAAAACATAGCGAAACCCAAATTAAACCTGCGCTTGCAGGAAACCTTTGCCTCCCTCAAGCATTACAACTACCGCCTATGGTTTTTCGGACAGATGGTTTCTCTAATGGGTACCTGGATGCAGAGTACCGCCCAGGGATATTTGATCTACCAATTGACCGGTTCTCCTGTCTATTTAGGCCTGGTAGGGTTCGTTGGAGGCATGCCCGCCCTACTGTTTACCTTATTTGGCGGGGTAATCGCTGACCGCATTTCCCGCCGTAACATGATGGTCATTACCCAGACCTCTATGCTCGTGCTGGCATTCATCCTGGCTGTGTTGGCGTTTACAAATGTAGTCCAACCCTGGCATATCCTTGTGCTTGCATTTCTGCTGGGTATTGCCAACGCTTTCGACGCCCCAGCGCGCGTCGCTTTTGTGACCGAACTGGTCAGCCGTGAAGATATGACCAATGCCATTGCCCTGAACTCAACAATGTTCAACATTGCCACGGTGGTGGGACCCTCTGTGGCGGGGTTGACCTATGCGGCATTCGGTCCGGCGTGGTGCTTTACCTTGAATGGGATTTCTTTCATTGCCGTGATCGTGGCATTATTGTTCATGCGCATCAAACCAATCATTCAACCTTCACAACGTGCCTCCGTAATGGCAGACCTGAAAGAAGGCTTGCGATATGTCTTCTCGCACAGATTGATCCTCAGCCTGATCGGTTCTATTGGCTTGGTCAGTATTTTCGGGATCGGGATGTTAACCCTTCTCCCAGCCTGGGCAACCGACATCCTGCATGGAGATGTGACCACGAATGGCTTGCTGGTATCAGCGCGTGGTTTCGGGTCACTGGTCAGCGCATTGATGCTGGCATATTTGGGAAACCGCAGATTCCGCGGGAAACTCTGGACCGTTGGGGCGTTTATCATGCCGGTAATGTTATTCATTTTTGCCTGGATTCGCTGGCTGCCCCTGTCACTGGTGACACTTGTTGGGATTGGATGGAGTTTCATGATGATCATGAATAATAGTAATGCAATGATGCAATCCCAGGTGCCGGACCATTTGCGGGGGCGGGTGATGAGTGTTTACACCCTGGTCTTTTTCGGGTCGATGCCCTTGGGATCGTTGTTTGCTGGGGCTTTTGCTCAAAAGTTTAGCGAACCCCTGACTGTGGTAATCGGCGCAGGGGTGCTGATGGCGATGGCGATCGCTTCGTGGATCTTCCTACCGGGAATCCGCAGGCAGGAATAAGTGTTAGTTCAGGAAAAAGTATAGGAAAATTCAGGGAGCAGGTTATTCACTGCTCCCGAATTCATTTTTAATTCAGGCCCTAGAGTTTTCCAAAGACCACGCTCTTGTATCTCCATCCACAGGCTGCTAATGTCTCCTGGATTGGTTTCTTGATTTCATTCGAGTTGAAGCGGTACTTATAGACCTGACCCGCAGCAAGTTCCTCAGTGAAAGCATAGGCGGCTCCAAACTCGACCGAGGTCATCTGTCCCTTGAAAGAACTGACAGCCAGCGATAGAGCAGGAACGCCTGCCCGCCATTCCAATGTGTACTCACGGTCTTGAGCGCGCAATTCGTGCTTCTCCGGATCGAGTTTCAGGTAAATTCGGAAGACTTTGGTCAGATTTGCCTTGGCAAATATTTCATACCATTGGGCATCTACAATTTTCCACTCAGCAATCAGGTCAACATTTTCAGAATGGCCATCCACGATGCGATAGGGAGTGGATGGACGGTTAAGAGCCAGCAGCCGGGTCACAACTTCCTGTGGCGGAAGCGCAACCTCGATTGAAGCAGGTTTCTTGCTGAATAATCCCATGGGGAACTCCTTTGGATAATTTTCATCGAATATATCACCATTCCTCTCGAAATGGTAGAGGCATGGGAATGAACTTCGTGTACAATAGTAAAGATGGAGGAGGTTGAATGTCCAAACGACTTGTAGTGGTGGCCGGGAATATCGGGGCTGGGAAAACCTCGCTCACCGAACGCATTGGTTCGCGGCTCGGCTGGCGGACGGATTTTGAATCTGTAGCTGATAACCCCTACTTGCCGGATTTTTACGCCGACATGCGCGCCTGGTCATTCCACCTGCAAATATATTTCTTGGGTCACCGTGCCGACCAATATCTCGAAGCTGCACACGATCTGCGTTCTGCGATTCTGGACCGGAGCATCTATGAGGATGCCCACATATTTTCACGTGCTTTGCACCATATGGGTAACCTGGCCGAACGAGACTATTTAGCCTATCGTAAGCTCTTCGACCTGGTGGTGGGTAGCTTGCCACCGCCCAATTTGCTTGTGTACTTAAAATGTCCGGTTGAAGTGCTGATGGCACGCATCCAGCGCCGGGCACGAAACATGGAAACAGGTATTTCCACCAGTTATCTGTCTTTGCTCGATTCATTCTATGAGGAATGGCTGCGCGCCTTTGATGTGTGCCCTGTGCTGACCATCCGCACCGACGATCTGGATTACGTTAACCAGCCAAGAGCACTGGAAGTGGTGGTAGGACGCATCCAGGAAAGGTTGGGTGGGAAGGAAGAGCTTGACCTGCGCACCAGGTAAACTTCATTAGGTTTTGGAGAACTTAAAGAATAATTGGAAGCTAATATTGCTTATGTAGGTATTTTGCTTCTTATCGCTGCCCTTGCAGTATACTCCTCGCCCATTGTCTCGAACTACCCTCCGACAATTGTATATGCAAAATTTAGTTCGAAACAAGTGAAGGGATCACAGGAGGCTTGCAAACTGGATTCCTAAGAGGAAACGATGCCTGAAATAATCGATCCCAATGACCATTTGCCTCGCTATTATCAATTGGCAAACATTTTGCGCGAGCAGATATCGAATGGCAAGCTTGAAGCGCATCAACCCATCCCGTCCGAACGTCAATTGGAGACGATCTATTCTGTCAGCCGGACGACCATCCGGCAGGCGATTGATCTATTGGTTCGCCAGGGATTTCTATTCCGTGAGCATGGCCGGGGCACGTTTGTTTCACCTCAGAAACTGCAAAAAGGAATTTCCGAACTTACTAGTTTTACAGAAGATATGAAACAGCGTGGGCTTGTCCCAGGACAGAAGATACTCGAAATTGGATATGTCCAACCGCCTGATAAGGTCCGCCAGCATCTTGAGCTTCCGGAAGGGTCAGGCCAGGTTTTGCGAGTCGAGCGGATTCGCCTTGGAGATGGAGTGCCAATGGGGCTTCAAACATCATATTATGGTTTGACCGACGGGCAGACAATTACACGGGAGGAGCTGGAAGAGAATGGTTCGATATACAAGATTCTCCAGGAAAAATTCCATCTGATGCCAACTGAGGCAGATGAAACCTTGGAAGTGACCCTCGCTACACCGCGCGAAGCGTCACTTTTACAGATTGAACCAGGCAGTCCTTTGCTTCTCAGCGAGCGGACCACATATTCCCAATACCGACGTGTTTTTGAATTTGTCAAAATCCTTTATCGGGGGGACCGTTACCGTTACATTGCTAAACTGACCCGCTAAATCACGAAAAACATGGCATTCCAGTGGGGGAATCTGGCCTTCCAGGTATATGGAAGGCTTGACTTTTTCTTTCCATCATGCTAATATATTGGTGTAATGTGGTCATGTGGTCATTACCACTTAATGATTCATTATGGAAAAAGGAAGATGTCCGTGAGTTCCATTGACGATTTGCAAATTGGTCAAATTGTGGAGCGGGTTATCAAGCAGGTTATGGGGCTCGCTGAGCCGGGTCCATCCCCTGCGAATACTTCTTTTGCAAACGAAGTAGCTGCCAAACCCGGGATAAGGGCGGGAGTTCGTAAAGTTGTTGCCATAGGGTCCGACCATGGTGGTTTTGAGTTAAAAGAAACCCTTAAAGCCGACTTAAGCGGGATGGGTCTGGATATCAGCGATGTAGGCACTTACAGTAAGGCCGCGGTAGATTACCCGGATTATGCTCACGAAGTGGCGAAGCTGGTAAGTTCGGGCAAAGCTTGGCGGGGGATCATGATAGACGGGGCAGGAATTGGGAGTTGTATTGTCGCCAATAAGGTTCCTGGGGTGCGGGCGGGGATGGCCTATGATTACTCATCGGCAGTGAATAGCCGCGAACATAACGATGCAAATGTCCTGACCCTTGGCGCTGGTCTGGTTGGTGTCAACTTGGCTAAGCAAATTGTAAAAACTTGGTTATCCACCGAATTCGGTGGAGAACGCCACGCTCGGCGCGTCGAAAAGATTTCTTTGATTGAAAAGACCTATTTGAAATAGAGGCATGCCATGGTATCCGATCCCAAAGTTGTTGAGCAACTGGTGGAAATAATCACCCATGAAGTGCTTGCCGCCATGGTGGAAAAGCAGGAAAAGGCGAGTGTTCCGGAAGGCGGTCACTGCAGATTTACATGTGCCGAGTCGCAATGTGTTCGCACTTGTTTTGACCGGGCTGGGAATGTGGTCAACGCTGGGGCGGAACGGCTTTCTTCCACAATTGGCGTTATTCCACAGGACTTGGATCTGGCAAAAATGATTGACCATACCCTGCTCAAACCGGATGCAACTCAGGAACAGATCGCCCAGTTGTGCTTTGAAGCCCGCAAGTATGGTTTTGCATCGGTATGCATTAATCCCACTTGGGTGGAGTTGTGCTCTAAATTATTGGAGGGTTCTTCAGTTAAAGTTTGCACAGTGATCGGCTTTCCGCTGGGAGCCACCTCGCCAGAGGTTAAAGCTTTCGAAACTCAGGTTGCATTGGATCATGGCGCGACTGAAATTGACATGGTGATCAACGTTGGAGCCCTGAAAGCGCGTGACCTGGATCTGGTCGCCAAAGACATTCGCGGTGTAGTTGCAGCAACCCATGCAAGGAAGGCAATTGTCAAGGTCATTATCGAAGCCATTCTCCTGACAGACGAGGAAAAAACTATTGCCTGCCTGCTTGCTAAAGAGTCCGAGGCTGATTACGTGAAAACTTCCACCGGTTTTGCCAGCGGGGGAGCTACCGTACATGATGTTGCCTTGATGCGCCGCGTGGTCGGCCCGGAAATGGGTGTTAAAGCTGCAGGTGGCGTGCGGACTTATGAAGATGCCGAGAACATGATCAAAGCCGGTGCCACCCGCATCGGCGCCAGCGCTGGAGTAAAGATCATCCAGGGTCCCAGTGTCGACCCAATCCCTGCGGTGCCAGTCCCTGCAACCGCCAGGAATTATTGATTTTGGGAGAAGTGCCATGTTAATTGCAAGAGTAATCGGAACGACTGTCGCGACCATTAAAGACGAAAAACTATTTTCCCGGAAATTGCTCATTGTCAGACAGACGGATGAAAACGGGGACCCGGTTGGGAAGCCTTATGTAGCCGTGGATACCGTTGATGCGGGCATCGGTGAATTGGTACTTACTTGTGCAGGTTCTTCTGCCAGACAGACCAACATTACCAAGGACTCTCCAGTGGACGCCGTCATTATGGCGGTCATAGATTCTCTTGAAGTGGACGGCAAGGTATCGTTCCGGAAATCGTGAGCTGCACAGTACAAAGGTAAAGAAGGATATGAACGATGGGATTCGATAAAGACCTCTCCTCCATCCAAGAGTCACGTGACCTGGTTAATGCAGCACGTGAAGCCTGGAAGAGCTGGAGTCGGGCTTCTCAGCAAGATGTCGACCGCGTTTGTGCGGCCATGTCTGCCGCTGGGGTTCAGGCTGCAGAACGGCTGGGACGCCTGGCGCAGGAGGAAACTGGTTACGGTGTTGCAGCGCACAAGAAAATCAAGAACGAATTCGGGTCGCGGGTGGTTTGGGATAGTATCCGGGATCTGAAAACGGTCGGGATCATCCGCCACGATCCCTCCCGCAGGTTATACGAGGTTGCCTGGCCAATGGGTGTGGTGGCGGCACTCATCCCTTCCACGAATCCCACCTCGACAACATTCTTCAAAGCCTTGATCGCAATCAAGGCGCGTAATGCGATTGTATTTTCCCCACACCCTTCTGCAAGACGTTGCACTTATGAGGCTGCTCAAACCATGGCCCTGGCAGCTGAAAACGCGGGAGCTCCGAAGGGCCTGATAGGTTGCCTTCAGCAGATATCCCTCCCTGGTACTCAGGAATTGATGACTCACCGGCAGACAGCGATTATCCTGGCGACTGGCGGGACTCCCATGGTTCGGGCGGCGCACTCGACCGGAAAACCGGCTTACGGCGTGGGTCCTGGAAACGTACCTGTTTATGTGGATCGCACCGCGGACATTGAAAAAGCTGCCCGATATATTGTTGCTTCCAAGGCTTTTGACTATTCCACAATCTGCGCTACCGAACAGTCCATTATTGCTGATCTACCGATTGCCGGCCAGTTGGCCGAACTTATGCGAATCGAAGGTGCTTACTTTACAGACCCTCACGAAACCGACGCATTGCGCAGAGTAGTTTTTCAACCTGACGGCAGCCCCAATACAGCCGTAGTGGGCAAATCTGCCACGTTCGTGGCTGAATTGGCGGGATTCCATGTCCCCCCCGATACACGCATCCTCGTCACTGCACTTTCCAAAACGGGCAGGGAAGAACCCCTCTCTCACGAAAAGATGACCACCGTGTTGGGTTGGTACGTAGTGGACGGTTGGGAGCAGGGCTGCGAAAGATCCATTGCGATCATTGAGGCAGGCGGTATCGGCCATACTCAGATCATTTATGCCAATGACGAACGAGTCATCATGGCTTTTGGTCTGGAGAAACCGGTTTTCCGCATCCTGGTTAATACCATGGGCACGTTGGGCGCTATCGGCTTGACCACCGGATTGATGCCCTCTCTGACCCTGGGTTCTGGTGGCGTGGGAGGTGCAATTACTGGAGATAATGTTTCTGCATATCATCTGATCAACATAAAGCGCCTGGCTTATGAGACGATCGCACCACCGCTGGAGGCTTTTTTGCGTGGTGAGAAATCAGCCAGTCCCGCTGCTGAGGAAATGGAACGGGTTGTCCGGCAGGTTGTCAGCGAAATACTGGATTTTAATAATAACTGAGAATATCAATTTCTTCAATTTAGAAAGGATGGTACAAAATGGCTTTAGATCCCACTTTGATTGCTCTCGGCATGGTCGAGACAAAAGGCCTGGTTGGCGCGGTAGAGGCCGCGGACGCCATGGTAAAAGCTGCCAATGTGAACTTGATTGGCTCTGAATATGTCGGTGGCGGGTTTGTAACCGTGATGGTGCGCGGTGATGTGGGTGCTGTCAAGGCTGCTACCGATGCAGGTGCAGCGGCAGCCAAACGTGTCGGCGAACTGGTCTCGGTCCATGTCATCCCTCGACCGCATAAGGATGTGGAGATGATCCTGCCGAAAACCAGCAAAGGCAGCATCGGCGGCCGGTCCGCTGAGCTGAAAACAAAATAGTTTTTGTTTGACGGCTGGTGACTTCGACCGGATACACACCAGTCCAAAAGAACCTTGCTGAAATCTTGCTGCGCGCTTATTGGGTGCGGAGACGCCTAGTATAGCCAGGCATAGTATTCTGAAGATTTCAGGGAGTAGGAGAAAAACGCATGGCTGAGACGTTTTCGCTGCGCTGCTATTGTTACCTTGACAAGATGCAGCCGCAATATGCATCCTTCGTTGGAACGATTACTCAGGGCGATCTTCCAACTGAAGGCATGGCTGCTCTGTATGTAGAGATGGCTCCTGGAAATGAGGTTTTCCGGGTGGTGGATATTGCCGTAAAGGCTACCGAGGCGCGGCCTGGTGCGCAGATCGTTGAGCGCGAGTTTGGGATGTTCGAAGTGCATTCACTTAACCAGGCGGCTGTACTGGAAGCAGGGAATGTGGTCCTGAGTCGTCTGGGGATGAGCACGGCGGACCGTATCAAGCCTCAAGTGGTTTCGATCCAGGTCATCACTCGCGTTGACCCCTACCAGGCCCAGCTCATCAACCGTTTTCGGCGGGGAAGCATGTTGGTGGCGGGTGAAACCATGCTGGTGCTGGAATGTGCCCCGGCAGCTTATATAAACATCGCTTGCAACGAAGCCGAAAAAACCGCCACCATTAAATTGGTTCATGTGTCCTCGGTCGGGCGATTTGGCCGGATGTGGCTCTCCGGCTCGGAAGCAGAGATTCTGACGGCGAAGAATGCGGCGGTTCAAGCGCTGGAAAACATGGAAGGCCGTGAAGGTGGGTAAGTCGATCGTGGTTTCGGCTTGAGAGGAGCAGTTATGGCCAAAGAGTTCTATACCGAAAGAGATATCGAGGATATGTTCAAGCGCGGTGTGATGTCGCTGAACGTTACCGAGAATATTGTGTTGACTGAACTGGCTTACGAGAAAGCTTACCAGCTGGGAATGCAGCTGGTGCGCAGCCAACCAGACAATCCTCCCAGCGCACCCATTCGACCCTACCTTGCGCAAAAAAATACTTCGACCCCACTCCTTCCGTTGGTCAGCATTTCCCCCGAGCATACCGAAAGAGACCTGCAAACGCGCATCCACGACGCAGTTATATCCCGTATGGGAAATCAGGTGGATCCAGAACTGTTGGATGTCATAATTCAGCGGGTGCTGAAAAGCACGGGAGTGAAGTAAGCGATGCTGTTCGGACGGGTAACGGGCAGTGCAGTCTGCACGCTCAAATACTTTGGCACCGAAGGGTTGAAGCTGTTGGTCGTTCAGCCATTGAATAAAAACCTGCAGCCTACCGGGGTGTTGCAGGTTGCAGCCGATATTGTTGACGCGGGTGCCGGCGACCTGTGCGTAATGGTGCGCTCCCGTGAAGCAGCCCTGGCAATGCCGTCCGTTAAGTTCGTGCCGGTCGACTTGGCTCTGGTCGGCATCGTGGATGAGTTGGCAGTCCATCCGGATGGAGAATTTAATTTTACTCTTAAACGCGGTTGGAACCAGTTCGCTTGAGAGGCAGTGATGATTCTGGGAAAAATCGTTGGGACTGTGGTAGCCACCATCAGCCACCAGGACTATAAGAACAGGAGACTTTTGGTTGTGCAACCACTGGTGTTGGATGGGGAGTCTTCCGGCGAGGACTTTATCGCCCTGGATAATAGTCATGCTGGAATTGGCGACACCGTACTTGTGAACCGGGAAGGGAATGGCGCCCGTCAGGTGCTCAAGAATCCGGACGCCTGTGTTATTTCAGTAATTGTAGGGATTGTCGACTCAGCCTATATCGAAGATTAGCGTTTGAAATTTAGTTTCACGAAGATACAATCAGAGAAATGGAGTTTCGCAAAAATAATGAAGGTTCTCTGGAAATTGCGACAGCGATTCCCAGAGAACTTTTGGATTTAGTTTTAATCGTTATGGTACACTATATCTAATCGATATTCCTCATTTCACCTTGGAAATGGAAGGTTATATGGCTTCATTTGATGATGCAAAGGTAACAGCTTCCACGTTCATCAATATCGAAGAACATGAAACCCGGATTGAAAAACTGCATCTTGAGACTGGGCAGGAAAAAATTCGTCTTTCGTCCTGGAGTGGAGAAAAAATAATTTCCCGTCCCATCGTCCTCTCTGAGGTGGAGCTGCTTGAATTATTGCACCAAGCCATAATGGCAGGAGTATTACCTCGCAATTTTATTGGGAAATTGCGCGAGAAAATTGAGATATAAATTCAGACTTGACTACCACGAGGCCCATTGATCCCTCCTTCAGTTTGTCACTTTTAAGTCCGATTGGTTAGAGAATTAAATTGAGTGACTTTTACGGTCTCCCAACTGGCGTTTTGGAAAACCAGTATGTACATCTGGAATATCTGAACACCTGCGGTCCGCGCATTGTGCGGTTTTCTGTAAAAGGTGGATCGAACTT
>DASVKG010000038.1:0-7675 GCA_036385495.1 Anaerolineales bacterium
GTACGCTCGAAATTGCGCATTCCCCAGAAACTGGCTGTACTTCGTGATCGCCGCCGTCAAGGTCGTCTTCCCATGGTCAATATGTCCCATGGTCCCCACGTTCATGTGCGGTTTCGTCCGCTGATACTTCTGCTTCGCCATGAATTCTCTCTCCTTCTAAGATATACCAAGGTATTATGAATTTAGGATATCATGCGCCACTGATTCTGGTACAGGCGCATAGTGGTCAAATTCCATCGAAAAAACACCCCGACCCTGGGTCGTCGAGCGCAATTCAGTCGCATACCCGAACATCTCACCCAGCGGTACTGTTGCATTGATCGCCTGGGCGTTGCCGGGACGCATTTCCATGCCCCGGATGGTTGCCCTACGTGCATTTAGTCCTCCGATAATATCGCCCAGGAATTCTTCCGGAGCGACCGCTTCCACTTTCATTATCGGTTCCAGCAGGACTGGCCCACCCTTTCGAATGCCTTCTTTAAAAGCAAAGGTAGCGGCCATCTTGAAGGCCATTTCGTTCGAATCTACTTCATGGAATGAACCGTCGAACAAGGTCACCTTAATATCAACAACCGGATATCCAGCCATGACACCACTTTCAGAAACTTCCTTAATACCTTTTTCTACTGCCGGAATATACTCGCGCGGGATAGCACCGCCAATAACCTTATTCACAAAAACAACGCCGCTGCCGCGCTCGCCCGGTTCCAGGGAGATAACCACGTGTCCGTACTGCCCGTGGCCGCCTGTCTGTTTGACGTATTTATAGTTCACCTCTTCCACACGTCGTGTAATCGATTCGCGATATGCCACCCGCGGCTTGCCAACGTTGGCCTGTACGTGGAATTCGCGCATCATGCGGTCAACAATCACATCCAAATGCAATTCGCCCATTCCGGAAATGATTGTTTGACCTGTGTTCTCGTCCGAGTGAACGCGGAAAGTCGGGTCTTCTTCCGAAAGTTTCTTCAGTGCCTCGCCCATTCTGGCCTGGTCTGCACTCGTCTTTGGTTCGATAGCAACTGAGATAACCGGTTCCGGGAAGGTAATGTTTTCAAGCATGACCATTCTGTTGTCACAGAGCGTATCACCGGTGAAGGTGTCCTTGAAGCCCAACGCAGCAACAATATCTCCTGCACGAACCTCTGTGACATCTTCACGGTGGTCGGCATACATTCGTAACAGGCGTCCTATCCTCTCACGCTTCCCTTTAGTCGAATTGGTGACCATTTGACCCTGGTTCAAAGTCCCGGAATAGACCCGGAAATACGCCAAGCGTCCTACATAAGGGTCGGTAACAATTTTAAAAACAAGTGCGCTTAGTATTGCATCATCTTGAGGAGGTAATTCAATAACCTCGTCGGTCCGAGGGTCTGTCCCATGAACCGGGGGAACATCCAGCGGCGAAGGCAGATAATCAATTACTGCATCCAACACCAACTGAACACCCTTGTTTCGCAGCGAACTCCCACAAAAAACCGGTGCAGCTTTGCTTGTCAATACTGCCTGCCGGAGAGCTGTTTTCAATTCTCCTACGAGGATTTCCTTCCCTTCCAAATATTTGACCGTGAGACCATCGTCAAGTTCGGCAATGCGCTCCACCATGGTACGCCGGCGTTCTTCCGCTTCCATTTTTAAATCGGCTGGAATTTCAGCCTCACGCGGCTCTCTGCCCAATTCATCGTCCCAGAAGACAGCTTTCATCACCATCAAGTCAATAACACCCAGGAAGGATGATTCCAATCCAATCGGCATTTGCATTGCAATCGGATTAGCCCCGAGGCGTTGCTTAATACTGTCCAATGTGCGCTCGTAGGAGGCACCGGTGCGATCCATCTTATTGGCGAAACAAATACGAGGCACACCATATCGGTCTGCCTGACGCCAGACTGTCTCACTCTGAGGTTCCACTCCCTGGACCGCATCGAAAACCACGATTCCACCATCCAAAACCCTCAGTGACCGTTGCACTTCAGCTGTGAAATCGATATGCCCTGGAGTGTCAATAATATTGACTTGATAACCTTTCCACTCAGCTGTCACAGCCGCAGATACGATAGTGATTCCCCGCTCACGTTCCTGTTCCATCCAATCTGTAACAGTAGTCCCATCATCTACAGAACCCAAACGATGTGTCTTGCCCGTATAGAACAGAATACGCTCTGTGGTAGTCGTTTTACCAGCATCAATATGGGCAATGATGCCGATATTTCGATACCGTTCGAGCGGGAAAGCACGGGCCATGGTTTTTTATCCCTGGTAAATAAGTTTCAGGGCCGCGAGCTACATGCGGTAATGAGAGAATGCGCGGTTGGCATCAGCCATTTTATGGGTTTCTTCGCGCTTGCGGATGGCAGCGCCTTCATTCTTGAAAGCATCCATAAGTTCGTCCGCCAGTTTTTCAGCGAAAGATTTACCAGAGCGCGCCTTGGAGGAATCGAGCACCCAACGGATCGCCAAGGTTGTGCGCCGAGCCTGAGGGACTTCCATTGGGACCTGATAGGTGGCACCACCTACGCGGCGAGGTCGGACCTCCATGGCTGGCGCGACATTTCTCATGGCGGTGTCAAAGATCTCGACCGGGTCTTTGCCGCCGCTGCGTTCTCGGATGATATCCAGAGTATCATACATCACATTCGTTGCCGTGCTTTTCTTGCCACGGTGTAGCATATGATGAATCATAGTCTGGATGGTTATACTGTTATAGCGGATATCGGGAATGATTTCACGCTTTTCTGGCTTTGCACGACGCATATGAATACTCCATCTAATAAATTAACTAAGCAGTAGTTTCTTTGGGACGCTTGGCACCGTACTTAGAACGACTCTGTTTACGGTTATTGACGCCAGTCGTATCGAGTGATCCGCGCACGATATGATAACGTACACCCGGCAAGTCTTTCACACGACCTCCGCGCACGAGCACTACAGAGTGTTCCTGCAACTGGTGACCCTCACCAGGAATGTAAGCGGTGACTTCAAGACCATTCGTCAAGCGCACGCGAGCAATCTTGCGCAGCGCCGAATTCGGTTTCTTGGGGGTTGTTGTTCGGACGACAGTACAGACGCCGCGTTTTTGCGGTGCTCCCTTTGCCTGGCGCACCCTGCGTTGTTTCTTCGTATTAAGCGTATACATTAGCGCTGGCGCCTTGCTCTTGACTTTCTTTGACTGACGTCCTTTGCGGATCAATTGATTAATTGTTGGCACGTTCGCCTCCGAGATAAATTTCTTGCTAAAAACTAAGTTTTGTCAATAAGTGAGGCCATCACTAACGTGCCAGATGGCCTCACTCGTACAAAAATACGCAGTGGGCAGTGCGAAGCAGCCGCCCATGTAGGCAACGAACTTCAATTTTATCATGACGGAAGGAAGACCGTCAAGGAAATTACTAAGATCTTTCGCGTTTGGTGCCTTTGACTAGTTCTTCACCGATGTCGATCAATCCCGTCGTGTACTTGGGTGGATGGATTTTTTCCTCATCTTTGCCAAACTTTATGACTTCTCCCGTATCGGTGACAGCCTCCACCGCCAAGCCTAGGGACTGTAATTCTTTGACCAGCACGCGGAAGGAAGCGGGAATGCTCGGCTCTTCAATTTGTTCACCCTTTACGATGGCCTCATAAGTGTTGACGCGACCCTGAACATCGTCGGATTTGACGGTCAGCATTTCCTGCAAAGTATAAGCCGCGCCGTATGCTTCCAACGCCCATACTTCCATTTCGCCGAAGCGCTGGCCGCCAAATTGGGCTTTGCCACCGAGAGGTTGCTGGGTAACCAGGCTGTAAGGTCCGGTGGAACGAGCGTGCACCTTGTCTTCAACCAGGTGGTGCAGTTTGAGCATACTCATCACACCTACGGTCACAGGCTGGTCGTACGGATCACCTGTTTTACCATCGTGCAAGACTTGCTTGCCCAAGATCGGGGCTGGTACTCCCCATTCGAGAGTGACAGCTTGAATGGTGGCATCCAACTTGTGGTCAGTAACATTATCGTGGCCAAAAGTATGCAGCCAGAGTTTCAGACAGGCGCGGACCGCATTCTGGTCATAAGTTTTTCGCTGAGATGGCGCTGGAATTTGATCAGTAAAAATCGTGTCTGGATCAAAATCGTGGTCCCGGAGCCATTCGGTCACCGTCGCGTGCCGGGCATAGTTCACTTCATTCAATTGATATACGTCATAACCGCGCTCGCCCAGCCATTGCTCCAAATACAAACGACGGACTTCATCGTCATCCTCAATCATGTCAGGTGTATATTCCTGTTCTTTGAGCCATGTCCAGGCAGTATCAGCAGTTTCTTGCCAAGCATAATCCACCATCCAGGCACGCGCCAGTTCGGCTTCGATCTCCTCTTCGGTCGCACCATCAAAAACCGGTGTGATTGCCCGGAAACCAAGTTTCTGGGCCGCCCAGCCCAAATGAACTTCCAACACCTGCCCAAGGTTCATACGACCTGGGACACCAGTCGGATTCAAAATGATATCTACGGGTGTTCCATCATCCAGGAAGGGCATGTCTTCCACGCGGACTACACGAGAGACCACGCCTTTATTGCCATGGCGGCCAGCCATTTTATCGCCAGCGGTAATCTTGCGGCGCTGGGCGACAGAGACGCGCACCATCATATCCACGCCAGCAGAAAGATCAGCATTATCTTCGCGAGTGAACACTTTTACATCTACGACTTTACCCCGCTCGCCGTGTGGCATACGGAGCGAAGTGTCTTTCACATCGCGGGATTTCTCTCCGAAAATGGCTCGCAGAAGACGCTCTTCAGGAGTCAATTCCTTTTCGCCCTTGGGTGTTATCTTTCCGACAAGGATATCATTCGGTCCAACTTCTGCACCAATGCGAATGATGCCACTTTCGTCCAAATCTTTGATGGCTTCCTCGCCGACATTCGGGATATCACGGGTGATCTCCTCGGGGCCTAGCTTTGTATCGCGTGCCTCGACTTCGTATTTTTCAATATGAATTGATGTAAAGCGATCATCTTGTACAAGACGCTCGGAAATTACAATAGCGTCTTCGTAATTGGCGCCTTCCCATGACATGAAGGCGACTGTAACGTTCTGTCCAAGACCCAATTTTCCCCTTTCAGTCGAGGAAGAATCAGCAATGATGTCACCTGTGTGGATAACCTGTCCTTTAATGACCGCTGGACGTTGATCTATGCAGGTGGACTGGTTCGAGCGCTGATATTTGCGGAGATTGTACGTGTGAGTACTTCCGTCCTTCTCTTTTACAGCAATCGAGGAACCTGTTACTGAGATCACGTCACCGTTCGCTTCAGCAACAATTACCTGACCCGAATCCAGTGCGGCATATGGCTCCATTCCGGTAGAGACGATCGGAATTTCCGGGCGAACTAGCGGTACAGCTTGAGCCATCATGTTCGAACCCATCAAAGCGCGGTTGGCATCGTCGTGTTCCAGAAAAGGGATGAGCGCAGCACTAATGCCGACTACTTGGTGAGGAGCAACATCCATATAGTCGAGGTTTTCCGGTGCAGTGAAAATAAATCCGGAATGGTATCGGCAGGATATACGCATGTTCTCAAATTCGCGATACTCTGTCAGAATTGCGTTCGCCTGTGCAATCACGTATTTGTCTTCCGCATCGGCAGAAAGATATTCAAATTCATCCGAGACATAAGGGATAATGGCTACGTCCCTTTTTGCCTTGGCAATAGTCCTAAGCATCTTGGATGTTATGCGCTCTCCAGCCTTGAGCAACATTTCCCCACTCTTGGAATCGGTTATATCTTCACGCAAAACACGACCTACCAAAACCGGATCATTGCATGCAACTTGTTTAATAACTCGACGATATGGAGTTTCGATGAAACCATACTCGTTGACGCGTGCAAAGGATGCCAAACGGCCAATTAAACCGATATTCGGGCCTTCTGGAGTTTCAATGGGGCAGATGCGTCCATAATGGGAATGGTGAACATCCCGAACATCGAATCCAGCGCGCTCACGACGCAAACCACCCGGGCCAAGAGCCGAGAGGGTACGCTTGTGACGTAATTCCGCCAGAGGATTAGTCTGGTCCATGAACTGCGAAAGTTGGCTTGATCCAAAGAATTCGCGCAGGGCAGCCACAACTGGCCGAATGTTGACAAGTGTGACCGGCGAGAGCTGCTCCTGGTCGCGGATGGACATGCGCTCTTTGATTACTCGTTCCATACGGCGCAAACCAATGCGCAGTTTATTTTGGATTAATTCGCCAACAGTCTTGACCCGCCGGTTTCCCAAATGATCGATATCATCGGGTGGTTCAATGCCGTTATTAATGAGTATCATTCGCCTCAAAAGACGAATTACATCTGCTTTTGTTACGGTACGGTGCGGAATGGGAATGTGGAGGTCGAGTTTCTGGTTCAGTTTATATCGGCCAACACGCTCCAAATCATAATGCCGCTGGTCAAATAATTGCTCTTCCAGGAAAGAGCGTGCATTATCCAATGTGGCTGGGTCGCCGGGACGCATCCGTTTAAAGAACTCAATCAATGCTGCTTCGGCAATCGTTAAGCCTCCTGAAGTATCCCACTCAGGTTCCTGCCGTAGTGTGGAAGCTACGAACATACGCTCCGGGTTGGAATCTACATCCTTAAATAAATTTATTAGTTCTTCGTCGGAACCCGAGGTCAGGATTGGTTCGCCAGTTTCTCCATCATCGACAGCTGACAAAGCGCGCAAAAAAACAGTAATCGGGACTGTGCGCTTCCGGTTGAACTTCAGGATAATGTAATCACTCTTGCGCGTCTCGAATTCCATCCAAGCACCGCGGTCGGGAATGAGCTTAGCCATTGCCAAAGGGCGGCCGGTCGCACGGTCTGTAGGCGCTTCAAAATATACGCCGGGGGAGCGGATCAACTGTGAGACGACTACACGTTCTGTCCCATTTATAATGAAGGTACCCTTATCGGTCATTTCGGGGAAGTCGCCCAGGAAAATATCCTGCTTGATCGGTTCAGGAACATCCGCTCCAGCCAACAATACAGACACATACAGTGGACTGGCATAAGTAAGGTCACGCTCGACGCATTCTTCAATAGTATGTTTTGGGTCCCCAAACCAATATTTCAGCCCCCATTGTTTTGATTCAGGACCGCGACTGGGAAAGAAGAGTTTCATTCCCTTGTTGTAAGATTCGATTGGTGAAATTTCGTGGAAGAGATCCCCCAGTCCTTCTGCTTTTAAGCGTTTAAAGGAATCCAACTGGACTTCAATAAGGTTGGGCAAGCTAAGCGTAACCGGGATACGCGCGTAACTCTTCTCGGGTAGAACAGAGGCCATGGCTTTCTCCTAAATTTTGTACCCTGGGCGGAAAGGAAATTCTGCAAGTGTAACCCCAAGTGGGGGAAGTAGCCGCGAATATGCAAGGGGTGATTATAATGACTCTACGAGGCAAAGTCAAGTAAATATATGACCAATCTTTCTGGATTTGTCCATATCTCCTTGGAATCGTTGACAAAAAAGCTTCCCCATAGTAACATCTAGCGCGCTTGGCGAGGTAGCTCAACGGTAGAGCAAGGGCATCATAATCCCTAGGTTGTGGGTTCAAATCCCACCTTCGCCACTCAAATTCAATCATCGTTTCAATTTAATGACCAAAACGGAGTATTCTCCTGTCAGTGACCTGCTTTGAGGCAGGTTATTTGTTGGTT
>DASVKG010000039.1:0-4419 GCA_036385495.1 Anaerolineales bacterium
GCGCCAAGCGGTGAGCGAGTCGCTGGTGCTGCTCAAGAACGACAATGCTGCCCTCCCACTGGCGAAGGACGCCTCCCTGATCTATGTCGCCGGTCAGGGGGCGGACGATATCGGCATGCAGTCCGGCGGCTGGACCATCGCATGGCAGGGAAAAACCGGGAATATCCAGCCCGGCACCACCATCCTGGGCGGGGTTCGCCAGGCTGTATCGTCGGGAACGAAAGTGGAATACAACCCCACCGGTGAATTCACCGGGACTGCCAACGCCGGTATCGTCGTGGTCGGGGAACGACCTTATGCCGAAGGGGTTGGCGATGCCCGGACCCTGGATCTCTCGCAGACAGACAGCCAGGTGATCGCCTCCATGCGCCTCCATTGCAAGAAACTGATCGTTATCATCCTCTCCGGCCGCCCGCTGGTGATCACCGGGCAGTTCCAGCAGGCGGACGCCTGGGTGGCGGCTTGGCTGCCAGGTACGGAGGGCGAAGGGGTGGCGAATGTGTTATTCGGTGACCGGCCCTTCACCGGGAAACTGCCGTACACTTGGCCGCGTTCCGATGCCCAGCTGCCTGTCAACAAGAACAATTCCGCAAGCCTGACCGGCTGCGCGGCGCCCCTCTTCCCTTATGGTTACGGCCTGGGCGAGGCGGGCAGCCAGCCGATCAGATGGCTGGAATGCCCATGAAGGAAGTCAGGATCCGTTTGAAACGTCAGGATGCCAGTAATTACTTTATATAAGGAGTAAAGGATGTCCACCTACAGCCCAAAACCCGAACACAAATTCACCTTTGGCCTATGGACGGTCGGTTCCATCGGCCGCGACCCCTTCGGCGGTCCCGTGCGCAGCGCCAAGTCGCCGGCTGAACTTGTCTTCCTGCTCGGCGAGGTCGGCGCGTACGGCGTCAACTTCCACGACAACGACCTGATCCCCATTGATGCCACCCCCGCTGAAGCGGCCGCCATCAAGAAGGAATTCCGCAAGGCGCTTGCCGAGACCGGTCTGGTCGTTCCCATGGCGACCACCAACCTGTTTGGCGACCCGATCTTCAAGGACGGCGCCTTCACTTCGAACGACCCGAAAGTGCGCGCCTATGCCCTGCAGAAGACCATGAATGCCATTGACCTGGGCGTGGAGTTTGGCGCAAAGGTCTACGTCTTTTGGGGCGGCCGGGAGGGGACCGAGACCGACTCGGCGAAAAACCCTATGGAAGCCTTCAAGCGCATGCGCGAGGCCATGAACTTCCTGTGCGAGTACGTCCGCGACCAAAAATATGATCTGATATTTGCCCTGGAAGCCAAGCCCAACGAGCCGCGCGCCGACATTTACAATCCCACTACCGGCCACATGCTGGCCTTCATCGAAACCCTCGATCATCCCGAGATGGTGGGCGTCAACCCGGAAATGGCTCACGAGCACATGGCGGGCATCAACTTCATGCACGGCGTGGCCCAGGCCTGGGAGGCCGGCAAGCTCTTCCACATCGACCTGAACGACCAGTATCCCGGACGCTACGACCAGGACCTGCGCTTCGGCTCGCGGGACCTGAAGGCAGCCTTCTTCCTGGTCAAATTCCTGGAAGAGGTCGGCTACCAGGGCTCGCGTCACTTCGATGCCCACGCCTACCGGACCGAGGATTACGAGGGCGTCAAGGACTTCGCCCGCGGCTGCATACGCACCTACCTGATCCTGAAGGAGAAGGCGGCCCGTTTCAACAGTGATCCGGAGATCCAGGCGCTGGTCAAGGAGGCCAACGCCAGTGATGGGAGCATGACTCCCTTCTTCGGCAAGTACAGTTCCAAAAAAGCTGCCGCCCTCAAGGCACAGCCGTTCGACCGGGCTGCCATCGCGGCGCGCGGCCTGAGATACGAACGCCTCGACCAGTTAACGGTAGACCTGCTCCTAGGCGCCAGATAGTCCAGGAGGTTGCGAATTTCAAGGAGCCGCGCTGCTAGGGCAATCGCATTTGGTCAGATTTTTTTGGTAAAGTGGGACGAATGTTACCTTATCAGGTGATTCTTGTTAGCTCTTGCCCGATATTGCGCGCTTTTTACGCCACCAGTGGGACAAAAAAGTTCAAATGCGATTGCCCTGCCGCGCTGCGATCCCTCGGGGGAGGATCCGGTGAGGCAAGGTAGAGAATGGAGAATATGGTGACAGACTATATCACGCTGGAGAATGAGAGTCTCCGTCTGCAGGTAGCGCGCACTTTCGGGCCGCGTATTGTTTCGCTGAACTACAAGGGCGGGGCCAACCTGCTGGCTGAACTCCCGGACATAGTGAGCGAGCGGGCGGATGGGAAGATCTACCACTTTTACGGCGGGCATCGCCTCTGGCTGGCGCCGGAGGACCTCATGCGCACGTATGCCCTCGACGATGCGGCGGTAGATGTTTCAGAGACCCGCGACGGCTTGCTTGTCCGGAAACCGGTCGAGCCGGAGACCGGGATCGAGAAATCCCTGCACCTGGCCCTGGCACCGCGCGAGGCCAGATTGACTGTTACCCACTGCCTGGCCAACCGGGGAATGGCGCCGGTGGAGTGCGCCCCATGGGCCATTACCCAGCTGTGCGTGGGCGGCGTGGCCATCCTGCCGCAGGCGCGCATTCCCACCGGACCCCTGCCCAATCGCGCCCTGGCCATCTGGCCCTACACGAATGTTTCCTCCCCGTACTTGACCTGGGGCAACCGCTTCCTGCTTGTCCGGGCGAGGGAGCAGCTGCCATTCAAGGTCGGCTTCCCCAACCCGCGCGGCTGGCTGGCCTACTGGATGGACGGCACACTGTTCGTCAAGCGGGCCTCCTGCGATGCACAGGCGCACTATGTCGATTTTGGCAGTTCAAGCGAATGTTACTGCAATCACCGCTTCATCGAGCTGGAAACCTTGGGCCCGCTGGCCACGCTGGCTCCCGGCAGCGCCCTCACGCATACGGAGACCTGGGAACTGCATGGGAATGTCAGCGCTCCAGAAAACGAGGATGCCGCCCAGACCATCGTGGACAAACTTGGATTGGAGTAATTACGGCTTACTTCCTCGGCAGCGGTACGTCCACCACCGGAACCAAGGCGCTGCTGGTCGATTCCGCCGTGACTGGGGTGCGACCCGAGAACGGATCAAACAGGGATGGGCGCGCAGTGCCATCCACCTGGAAGCGTCTGGCTGGGAATTTGATCCCGCGTTCAATCTCTGGTGAGGCCCCGCCTGATGACCCTGCTCTTCTTGCCTGCCCCGGGAGCCGGCTGAATTGCTAGGAAAGGAGTGGGGCAAATGATTTCGAGCAGTCAGGTAAAAAAGGCGCAGGCCCGTGTCGCCCAGATGTTGACACAAACTGGGATCGTGATTACACCGGAAGAATGCCAGAACATCGAAGCCGCCGAGTTGGGGTTAGGTGAACTGGAATCGACCGGGCTGGAACTGGTGGTGTAGGTCAACACGGATCGGTATTGCGCCAAGGAGCTGATCCTGTTCCCCCGCCAGACCTGCCCTGAGCATCGGCACCCTGCTGTCGCTGGCGGACCCGGTATGATGGAAACGTTCCGGCCGACCGCCAGCTGGGAGCGAAGCGTATTACACTGTCTTTCACGAGATTACGCTCAATCCGGGGGAACAGTTTACCCTCCCGCCGGATACCCTGCACTGGTTCCAGACAGGGGATGAAGGCGCCATCGTTTCGGAATTTTCCAGCACCAGCCGCGACGAGAGCGATAGCTTTACCGATCCGCGCATCCGACGCATGCCGGAGGTTTCAGAAGGATAGCAGCCGCGGAATAAATGGCTTGGTCAGTTGACAATTTAGGTGTTGCCTGGTGTTTGCTAACGGGATGCCAGCGATGAGGAACACGTAATGCGGACCTGTGTCATGTGTTCGATTTTTTAGGAGAAACTATGTCAAGCCATTATTTCCTTGGTATCGATATTTCCACCACTGCCACCAAAGCCCTGTTGATTGATTCTACGGGGCAGGTGATCGCCGTCCATTCCACCCAGTATGGCTTCGAGACGCCGCGCCCGCTGTGGAGTGAACAGCACCCTGACTTGTGGTGGGATGGTGCACAACGATCCATCCGCGCCGTTCTCGAAAAAACGGGAATTGGCCCCACCCAGATCGGCGGGGTGGGGCTGACCGGGCAGATGCACAGCCTGGTCCTGCTCGATGAGGCGGGGAATGTTCTTCGTCCTGCCATCCTGTGGAATGACCAGCGCACCCAGGCCCAGTGCGATGAGATCCACCGCCGCATCGGGCGGGAACGCTTTATCCAGATTACCGGCAATGTAGCTCTGACTGGTTTCACCGCGCCGAAGATCCTGTGGGTCAGGCAAAACGAGCCGGATGTCTATGCCAGAGCGGCGCATGTGCTCCTGCCAAAAGACTTCGTGCGCTACAAGCTGACAGGCGAATTCGCCATGGACAAAGCGGACGGC
>DASVKG010000040.1:0-2090 GCA_036385495.1 Anaerolineales bacterium
GACATTCACTTTCCTGCAGGGTTTGAACCCATGGCGTAAAACGCTCTTGATCCCCTGGTCGAACAAATGAAGAAAACCGGGAACCTCGATTAATTAAGTGGCGGGCACCCACCAACCCGGCCATATGCCTCATGGTCCTGATGCGAGGGGGCTTGCCTATTTGAGGTCGATGTCTCCCAATGGGCGGCGAAAGGGCTCGTTGCTCCTATCCCCAGCAGGTGAAGAAAGGGTTATTGTTTTTGGGAAATCGGTTATATACTGAACTTATATATCATTCATAATCGTATGTTATTTAAAATATTCTAAAGTATCATAGATAGGCGTCACTAGGTTGTATCAATTAGCAATGCATCCATCAGATTTCAAAGCTAAATGGAAAAACAATTATGATCATCTGTCCTTGGTGTGGTACTAACTACCTGGTTTTTCAATCCAACTGTAAGAATTGTGGGGGCCCTTTGCAAGCAGTTGGAGAGACAATCGGATTATCGGTTCAGACCGAAAACCTCCCCACGCCGCCCTCGGCTCCACGACCGATTTCCGAAAGGTACATTTGGCGGCTCTTATCTACAGATGGATGGTCAATTGCTGCTTTTGTCTTTGTTTTACTTGGGGTTGTTTTCAGCCTGGTGGGGGCAGGTCTTACCATTGGCATCATCACAGCATTTGTGGGTCTACCTTTTCTGTTGCTCGGGGTGGTATTTCTTGGAATAGGTGGGTGGGTATTCATCTGGCGGTATCAAGAAACGCAGAAGATTATTAATGTCCTTCGCGAAGGGGAAACAACGCGCGGCCAAATAGTTGAGACACGGGAAAATTATTCTGTAAGCGTCAATGGACGGCATCCCTGGATAATTCGATATCAATTTCAGGTCAATGGACAGAGTCAGGAAGGGAAGGTAACTACACTGAATCAGCCGGGACAACAGTTGCAGGTGGGGAAAGCCGTTTGTGTATTGTATTTACATGCCGCTCCAAAATGGAACTCAATTTACCCGCACCCGTAAAATAAAAAAGGGTGACATCAATGAATTTAATGGAAGAATAATTGGTTTACTGGCTATATTCTTACACCCGGAAACTCGTAGCCCCAAACGTGGCTAATCGAATGCCCGGGATTTTGTTTCCCTGGCTCAGCGACCGTAAATCGGGCAGCCTTTACTGGATCTGGCAGGTCGCCGGTACTATCGCAGAAACCATTGCAAAACAATTGGCTTGGGGTTACACTCCCAACACAGATCCCGGTACTTAACCGGTCTGCTCTTCCAAAAATCGAGGAGGCAATATGATAGACATCCATATTCCTGCATCTCTTGAATACAACACAGCCAATGCAGGTATCCTGGCAAATGCGATAAAAAACCTGCACAGTTTCGATGAGATCGCCGCATGGAATAAAAAAGCAGCGGCTGAAGTTGAAGTCATGCGTTCAAATTTGAATGGCATCGAGGAAAAACAACAAAAGTTGACCCGGGTCCTTTCACAGGAACAGCAGGAACATGCCGCGAAACCGTTCTTGACCCAATTATTCGCCCGGCGCAAGGAACAGAAACAATGGCTTGCTGAACAATCCCGGCTGGCCAGGGAAAAAGCGCATATTGAAAATATAATCGATCAGTTCGAATCCGCGATTGATTTTTCCCCGGATACCCCCGCCGAATTAATGGAATTGATCGAAGAATGCAAGTTGCAAATAAGTGAATTACTTGTAGAAAAGAAGGCTGTAAAAGCTCAAATGTCTTCCATCCGTGTGGAGGCCAGGCAGCAAACCGCCAACACCAATTATGGTAAATATGGGAAGGGGGATAGGCGTCGCATCCGTCTGAACAAAGCCTCCGCCCTGCGGCCGCAGGAAAGTCAAAAAGCAGCCATCGAGAGACAAATTATCCAGCTTGACCAGACCATCAATTGGCTGGAGAAGATCAAGTAACCTATCAGAGGGGAAGGGAGTACTTGCCTTTTGTCCCCGGGAGAAATTCACATGTCAAACAAGATCCTTGTCACCTACGCCAGCCGGGCCGGATCCACAGCCGGAGTCGCCGAAGCCATTGGTAAAACCTTGGCCGAAAGCGGAGCGCAGGTGGATGTGC
>DASVKG010000041.1:0-8214 GCA_036385495.1 Anaerolineales bacterium
CTCGCTGCTCTGGGTCTGGGCAAGGATTCCTGCCAGAGGCATGGGCGGCATCCCTTCCTCAGACTTTGGAAGCTGATCACGGGCCATGAGTACTTCCGAACGCCAGTTGGGGCGGAGCAATAATTTCCTGACATTGTCACACACTTGTTCCAGGACGGCAGTGTCGGTCTGCTTGGCCTGGGCTTCGATGAGCGGTTCGTAAAACTGGCGAATCGCGTCAGCCTGGTCGGGCGGGACGACCAGTGCATCGGCAAATTTGAGCGCCTCAAGGGACTCGATCACGGCTTCCGGAAGCCGCCCCAGCTGGTGCTGGTTCTGTGCCAGCAGCAGGTGTGCCCCCACGGCATATTCTGAGTTTTTGGCAGCGATCTGCAGGTGCCTTATGGCGGCTTCCTGCTGCCCGCCCTTTGAACGCAGCAGGCCGAGGTCGAAGTAAAGCGCCGGGTCCGCAAAACCGGCTGCAAGTGCTTTTTCGAGTTCTTCTGCAGCCTGAGCCTCCTGATCGTTCGTCTGGGCGTCAATTGCCTGGCCAATGCAAAGCATGATATTGGCGCGCTCGCTTTGCTTCGGATCCTGCTCTCCTTGGCCCCGTGCAATGGCCTGCATCCCAAGTTTGGGTACCTGGAGGTTGCCAGCCGCGTCGGTATAGTCAAATAAAATCTTAGCCAGCCGGGACAGTGCGAGTTTGTGCGCCTCATCTACCGGGTCAAGACCGGTATCGGCAATATTTAGGGATGGCTCTTTTTTCAACGGCGAAAGAATCGGTTGGTCAGTAACATCCTCGGGCTGCACGGGTTTGGGGAGCAACTGTCCGCTTAATAACAGGGTCTGCGCCTGATCAGCTTCAGTGTTGTCGGGATCCAAACGCATTGCACGGGTGACATATTCCATCGCTTTTTCCGTGCTGCCCGCACGTTGAAGCAGGCTGGCCAGCAGCAGATACTCGGCCGCCGCCTGTTGGGCATGGCCGAGGCGTTCGTGAACCATGGACAGATAAGAATGAGCGGTAACATGTTCGGGATCCAACTGGGTCACGCGCGCCCAGTTTGCGAGAGCCTTGTCCGCGTCCTGGTTCCTGATGTAAACCTCGGCGGCCTTCATATAAGAGATGATGGCCTCCTGATTATTCCCAAGCCGCTCGGAAAGTTGTCCCACATTCTCCAACGGGACCGGGTCATTGGGCGCAACCTGGGCAGCTTTCAGATAAACCTGGAGCGACTCGTCGTACTGCTGCAATTCGAACAGGGCCAGTCCCAGACTGGAGAGCGCCTTCGGGTTGTCCGGGAATTCGTCCAGTGCTTTCCGATAGGCCGCGGCAGCTTGGTCCCACTGCAGATCCCAGGCCACCGAGTGGCCCATATTCATCGCTTTTTGGAAAATATCTTCGCTTCCTGCCATTGTTTTCCCTCGCTGAAGAGTTTACGCCAGCGGCTTCAATTCATCCCAGTTCGGGCCCCAGCGCGCCTCGGTTGTGAGCGGGATACCCAGCGGGTAAGCATTCTCCATGACGTTCCGGACTACTCCAACCAAATCGCTCAATTCGGTGCGCGGGCATTCGACCACCAGTTCATCATGGACCTGCAGAAGCATTCTGCCATGTAAACCGGCCTGCGCCAGGGCAGGCGGGATTTTGATCATGGCAATTTTCATTATATCAGCAGCGGTCCCCTGGATGGGCGCATTGATGGCTTCACGTTCCTCGCGGGCCCTCACCACCTGGTTCAAACTGCTCTTCAGGTTGGGAAAGTACCGGCGGCGGCCCAGCATCGTTTCAACGTAACCGTTCTGCGTTGCCTCCTTGCGGATACCGTCCAGGTATTTTTTAACCCCGGGGAACTGCTTGAAATACGCTTCAACAAAATCCTGCGACTCGGACAGTGTCAGCTCCGTGGTGCGCGTCAGACCAAAAGCCGACATTCCGTAAATGAGACCGAAGTTGATGGCTTTGGAATGGCGGCGCATTTCCTTCGTCACTGCTCCAAGCGGCACCCCATAAATTGCTGCTGCAGTGGTGGCGTGGATATCCTGCCCGGCGCGGAATGCGTTCAACATTGCCTTGTCACCGGCCATGTGTGCCACAATGCGCAGCTCGATCTGCGAGTAGTCCAGCGAGACGAGCACGTTGCCGGGGTCGGCAATAAAGCCGCGCCTGACGCGGCGGCCCAGGTCGGTGCGGGTAGGGATGTTCTGCAAGTTCGGGTCTGACGAGGAGAGCCGCCCGGTGACGGCGGTGGTCTGGCTGAAGGAGGTGTGAACGCGGCCATCCTCCGGGTGAATTTGAAGCGGCAGCGCATCCACGTAAGTGGATTTTAGCTTGGAGAGTTCGCGATATTCCAGGATCATATCCACCACGGGGTGCTGTCCGCTCAACTCATCCAGCACCCCAGCCGCAGTGGAATAATGCCCCGAGGCGGTCTTGCGCCCTTTATTGGGCGGTGCCAGTTTCAGAACCCCGAAGAGCACTTCCGAGAGTTGCTGGGTGGAGTTGAGGTTGAAGGTTTTTCCCACCGCCGCATAGACCTGCTTCTCAAGTTGTGCAATGCGCCCGTTTAGTTCCACAGAGAATTTGGCAAAGAAATCCCTGTCGAGGGCGATTCCCGCCATTTCCATATCAGCCAGAACGGGGATGAGGGGTACCTCGATATTGACGAACAGGTCCCATAATTTTGGGACATGCTTGAGTTCCTGTTCCAGGATAGGGCGAAGGCGCAGGGTGGTCTCGGCATCTGCGGCGGCATAGGGTGCCGCCTCGGCAATGACCACCTCCGCCATCGAGCGTTGGTTCTTTCCCGTGCCGATCAGTTCTTCGATGTGGGTCATGCTCTCGCCCAGCCGGACATCGGCCAAATTCTTCAACCCCAGGTTGCGTGAATCAGGGTTGATGACCCACTCGGCCACCATGGTATCAAAGCCCAGAGGTGTAACTCGCAGGCCGCTGCGCGCCAGCATGATGAAGTCGTATTTAAGGTGATGCCCGATTTTCGGGATGCGGGCATCCGTCATCGGGCGGCGTAAAGCAGATACGACCTGTTCGAGCGGCAACTGCGTCCCGGCATTGTGCCCCACCGGGATGTAGTACCCTTCGCCCGCTTTCACGGCGAGCGAAATCCCCACCAACCTGGCGGTCATCTCGTCGGTGGAAGTGGTTTCGGTGTCGAATGAGATGATGGATGCCTTTGACAGCGATGAGGCCAATGAGGCGAGACCTGCCGCGGAATTCACCACAAGGACCTTCATATTCTTCGTCTGCGGGCGCGACTCTCTTACTCCGCCCGCGGCCGGAGCCGCTGCCTCACTGAAGAGACTCATTTGCCTAGTCCCGGCAGGCGATTCAGGGGAGGCGCCGGTTAGTTTTTTGAGTTTATCGATCAGCGTCCGGAATTCCAGCTCACGGAATAATGCCTCCACTTTGGCCGGTTCGAATACCTCGGTACGGGCCTGATCCAGATCGATCGTCACCGGTAGATCGGTGCGGATGGCGGCCAGCTTGTAACTCATATAGGCAGATTCTTTTCCGGCCTCCAGTTTGTTCCGCCAGCGCGGCTCGATCTCGTCCAGGTGGGCATAGATGTTGTCCAGAGTCCCATATTTCGCCAGCAGGTTCTCGGTGGTCTTTTCACCCACGCCGGGCACACCGGGGATGTTATCTGACTTGTCTCCAACCAGGGCTTTGTAATCCACCACCTGCTCCGGCCGGACATGCAGTTTACCCAATACGTCTTCGGGAGTGATGTAATTCTGGTCGTCACCCGCCAGATAGACGATGGTACGGTCATTGACCAGTTGAAGCAGGTCGCGGTCACCGGTGATGATCTTGACACCCAACCCCTGTTTTGCGGCCCACCCTGCGGCAGACCCAAGCACATCGTCAGCTTCGAAACCTTCCATCTCAAGGCGCGGGATGTTGAAGGTATCCACCAGCTGGCGGATACGCTCAATTTGGGGGCGTAAATCCTCGGGCATCTTGGCGCGTGTGGCTTTATATTCAGGAAAAATGGCATCGCGGAAGGTCTTGCCGGTGTCGAAGGCCACCGCCAGATAATCAGGCTTTTCCAGCTCCAAAATGCGCAGGAGTTCGCGCGCAAACCCGTAAATTCCCGCCGTCGGTTCGCCAGTGGAGGTCTGCCAACGCTGGCTGGACCCACCAGCTGTCAGGGCGAAATACATGCGGTAGGCCAAGGCATGGCCATCAATTAGGTATAAGGTTGGGGGCACGGTTTTCCGAGGAGGCGGATTAAACTAGCCGCCTGGTACTATATGTAAAGGGGACTAACGGTTATTCTGTTGAATGATCCCCTGCCGCTGGCGCGTCTGGGTGATGAAATCTTTGATTAACTGAGCTGGGGGCGGCTGGGAGCCTCCCATGATGAGATAGCCGGGCGCCCAGAAATCGCCGGAGGGGTTCTCTTTTTTGTAGCGCGGGAACTGGTCGAAAATTCTCTCTGAGGAATGCTGGCGCAAAATACGCATCAGGTAGGCGGGAGAAGTGGCCGGCGGCACGTTGACGATCCACTGCAAATGTTCAGGCCTGACCGAGATATACTCGAGCCGCCAGGCGAAGGCGATGCAAATATTGGGTACCCATTCCCCGAGCCGGTTCAGCAGGTCGCCCGTCAAATGATGGTGCGGGAAACGCGGCAGCAACAGGCAGGCGTAGTCCAAGTTATAGACCGCGGGAGTGACCGGCTCCAGGACGATTTTGCGGGCCACTTCGGGGATCGAAATTGGAGAGGATGCCTCGATGGTTTCCGGGGCCGGATCAGGCTTGCGGGGTTTGATCTTTCGGGTGACCTCCTCGGTTGGGAGTGTCTCCTCGGGAGGGGCAAGTGGAAGCTCATTCTGATCAGTGTCAACCAGCATCCTGAAGCGCGTCGCTGGCGAAGGCTGGCGGCTTAACTGGGGTATGCCTGCAGGCTGCGGGACCGCCGGATCGAACTTGTTTCTGGGATTTTTAACGAACGGTCCGGAGTCGTACCCGGAACCAACCGGAAGGTCAAAAAGCGGGTTACGGGCCGGGACGCTCGGGCGGGTCTTCGGACCCGGGTTAAGATCCATTTCGCTGCCCGTCTCATCCTCGTCCGGTGTTTCATCAGAGGGTGTGGTCGAGAGGGAATGCACCAATTGCGAGGCCTGGGAACGGATGGTGCTGAATGGCGTCTCTGCATCGAAAACCAGCGCCAGGACCATGCCTTCAGCCAGGCGCGTGGCATACAGCATGTGCTCGGCGTCAGTGGAGGCCAGGCGGACAAAGCGCACCAGGTCATTCTCCTCATCATGGTCCCAGTAACGCGAGAGAGTATCGGCCAGTTCGCGGGCTGCCTCCTGGGGTAACTGCCCGGCATAAGCCCACAGCTGGTCGGTGCGGGTGATGAGAGCCGCCTGAGCCGATGATTCGAGTGTCAGCCGGGTGAGATGCTGGGCGGCGCGGGTTACATCCGAGAGCCAGGGGAGATCACCATTCGCGCCAACCTTTTTCGACAGGGAGGCTTTATCCTGGAATGCGGAGGGAGGGAAGAAGTTCTCCATCATCTCCTGCAGGTCGGGCGCGTAGAATGGTTTGGAGAGGTAATCCCGGGGGAAAAGCTCTTCAAGGGCTGAATGCCAGCCCGCTTCTGAAATGACCACAAAAATAATCTCGGGATTGGCCTGCCGCAGATGGGTGCCGATTTTCAGCAAATTGGTTTCAGGCAGGGAAGTGTCCAGGAATGCCAGCGCAGGCTTGAATTCCCGTGCATAAACCGCAGCTGCTCCCGGCTCCCCGGTCACGCGGACAACATACCGCCGCTTCTCCTCCAAAATCTGGCGGATATGTTCCCCAAATGGGATGTCTGACGTGATGATCAGCACAGGTGTTGACATCTTTAATAAGTTTATCACGAGCCGGTTAGAGAGGCAACCCTATAAAATGGGTAAAGCAGTGCTAAAATACCAAGGAGCGTGCCAATGGAAGTTCCAAAATCCAGCCGGGTTCAAGGTCTCAGAACCTTGAAAATTTATTGGTCCAGGATAAATGTTGCAGAGAGAAAAATTATAATGGTAAACCTTGTCCTTCCCCCGAAATTCCGCAAGGTGTACGCTGTTGCTTTAATGCTTATTCTTACAGGCGTTTCCTGTCAACCTGCGGCGTTAACGCCCACCCTCACGCCGGTACTTCAAACGGTCGAGATAACCCGCGTGGTAACCCAGGAGATGACCCAGGAAGTGACCCGCCAGGTGACCCAGGAAGTCACCCGGATTGTCGAAGTGCCCGTTCCGGTCACGGTTACCCCCACCGAAACCCCCGCCATCTCCGTGACCCCTTCCCTGACCAGCACGATCACCCGCACCCCCACCATCACCCCTACGCCTGACCCGCCGGTTGTCACCATCCTGGTACATGCGGCATGCTATTATGGTCCGGGGGATGCCTATCTTTACAAATACGGACTGCTAGCGACCAGTTGGATGGAGGTCATTGGGCGCAACATGGACGGCACCTGGCTCTGGGTCCAGGGAGTCCATGGCTGGAACCCTTGTTGGGTGAATGCCGCACAGGTACGTTTCAATGACGGCGGCGACGTAAAAAATCACAATATTCCAATCGTCTATGCAGAGTTGCCCTTCTCCATGAATCTTTATCGTCCGCCGACTGGAGTCCAGGCCATCCGCTCCGGGAATAAGGTCACCATTTACTGGTCTGCCGTCTGGATGACCGAGGACGATTACGAAGGCTATCTTATCGAAGCCTGGCTTTGCAAGGACGGTCAGTTGGATTTTACTCCCCTAAAATATAAGCCCCCCCTGAGCCAGAACACCGGTTTGCAAGGGAGAATTGTCACCGACGAACCCGGCTGCCTGGAACCCTCCAGTGCCCGCATTTACACTGCAGAGAAGCACGGCTACACCGGGTATATAGTGATCCCCTGGCCTCCCTACGAGCCCAACCCCACGCCCACCCCGTAACCCACTTGGAGCCCCCATGCCAGAGTACGCAGAATTTATCCAAAAATACCCGTCCTACGACAAAACCCACGATGTGGACGAATTGCGTGACCGTGACTATGCCCGTCTCGACCGCTCTGGACAGGTTTATCTCGATTACACCGGCGGCGGGTTATATGCCGATTCGCAGATGCGCCTTCACCAACAGGTGCTGGCCGAACATGTCTTTGGCAACCCGCACTCTTCCAACCCAACTTCGCTGGCCACCACACGGCTGATCGAAAGCACCCGTGCCACCATCCTGCAATTCTTCAAGGCTGACCCCGCCGAATACACCGTCATCTTCACTCAGAACGCCAGCGGGGCACTCAAACTGGTCGGCGAGTCTTATCCTTTCGAACCGGGCAGCCACTACCTGCTGACCTTCGACAACCATAACTCGGTAAACGGCATCCGGGAATTTGCCCATGCCAAGGGCGCCGAGGTCACCTACATCCCGGTCTCCCTTCCGGACATGCGCGTGGAAATGGAGGCTCTCGATGCGTCCCTCGACCTGGCACCCGGGCACAAGAATAACCTGTTTGCATACCCGGCCCAATCCAATTTCTCCGGAGTCCAGCATCCGCTCGAATGGATCGAACGCGCCCATGCCAAGGGCTGGGATGTGCTGCTCGATGCGGCGGCTTTTGCCCCCAGCAACCCCCTCGATCTGGGCAGGTTCAAGGCAGATTTTGTCCCGCTCTCGTTCTACAAAATCTTCGGCTACCCCACCGGCATTGGGGCTTTGGTAGCCCGCCGTGAGGCACTTAAGAAATTGCACCGCCCCTGGTTTGCCGGTGGGACGATCACCGTCGCCTCCGTCCAGGGGGATAAGTACTATCTGGCCGAAGCTCCTGCGGCCTTCGAAGACGGGACGCTCGACTATCTCAACATCCCGGCCGTGGAAATTGGGCTGAAGCATATCCAGTCCCTCGGCTATGAGACCATCCATGAGCGCGTGCGCACCCTTACCGGCTGGCTGCTCGACAACCTGTCGGAAATGAAGCACAGCAGCGGTGCCCCGCTGGTGCGCATCTACGGGCCGCTTAACACGGTCAAGCGCGGCGGCGCAGTGACGGCCAATTTCTTTAACCGGGAAGGTGAGCCGATTGACCACCGCTCCATTGAGCAGGAAGCCAATCAGCACAATATTTCCCTGCGGACGGGTTGTTTCTGCAACCCGGGCGCAGGCGAGATCGCCCTGGGAATTTCCAAGCCCGAACTGGCGGCCTGTTTCACCCAGCCTGAACACGA
>DASVKG010000042.1:0-5836 GCA_036385495.1 Anaerolineales bacterium
AAAGACGAAACGGACACCTCTGGTACCTCCTCGTCTGTTAAAAACACTCCTATTAGATTGTGCCGTTTAGCACAATCTAAGGCAAGTGATGTTTATCCTGAATTGGGCGGATGTATGACGGGCAGAAGAACGACTTAAATGGTGCAAATGTCATAATAATCCATTGGGGAATATTGCTGACAGAACTTTCACCCCGCCGACCCATACAGGTACTGATAAATTTCCCCCGTGCTCATTTAAGAAACATTACTTTTCGAAAATTTCGTGATATCCCTTATCCAGCTCATCATCCGAGAGATGTGCATATCGCTGTGTAACCTGGATGCTTGCATGCCGGGCCAGTTCCTGGGCAAGTTTGAGATTCCCTGAGGCGCGCAGGACAGTGGTCACGAAATAGTGACGGAAAGAGTGGGGTGTAATGCGACCTTCGGCCTGATCTCCGAGCGCATGCCGGACACGTTCGTTGACTATGTTTCTTCCAGTTGTTGTCGTGATTGGTTTGACCTTCTTCCCAGCACCTTTGTCGTGGCGTGCAAAGAGGGGTAGGGAGGGGAGGGGACGTCCGGAACCACCGTCCAGAACGGCCCGGGAGGAGAGATAATCCCTAAGTGCGTCCAGACTGCGGCTTGAGAACCGTACAACAGCTTGCTTGTCGCCTTTGCCAATAATGATGGCTCGGCCCTCATTCCAGTCTATATCTCCCCGGCGCAGATTGCACGCCTCGTGGACGCGTAGTCCCGTATCTGCAAGAGTAATCAAGAAAGAACGATCACGCAATGCGCGTAACCGTTCTTCTGGATTGTCTGACAGATTATTAGTGATATTATTCACATATTCAAGTACTGACTCTATCTCGTTTCTCGGGAATTGGGGTAACCGCTGGCCAGGCCGCCGAGTGCGCTGGCGTAGGAGAAGTCGGAGGCGGGGCAGGTTAATTTCAGCAAGTTTTTCCGCTGCCAAATATTCAAAAAATCGAACAGTGGAGGCCAGGTAGAGTTGTTCGGTGGCGGGAGAGAAGTCCTTGAGCGCATCCGCCATCCAAGAGGCTGCGTCTTCTGTAAGAAGTGCTGCGGGGGAGTCCTCAGGATCCAGGCGATTTTCTTGCAATACAGAAATGAAAACTCGCATTCCATTGGCGTAAGCCCGACCTGTATTCACACTGCGAGCCATTCTTACGGTATCCAAGTACTTTTTTATCGTCTGGGCTATTGTAGGGGTTTCCATGCAACCTTCTTTATGTTAGTGATAATAATACTTATCGAAATCAATAAGATTATATTTCAAAATCCTGTCATCGTCAAGCCCTCCCTGCTGCTTGAAACGCTCAATCATTTATGCCCTTCGCTTCTTAAGACTCTTCAGTTTCATCTTTAGGCAGGATCATCCGCAAATAAACTTTTCATTAATGGATATTGGAGTTGACAACCCCCCCACCCAACAGGATGTCTCATTAATATGGGAAGAGACTCTGAAAACGGGAAATAATATATGATTCACTAATTCCTGAATGAGGGAGCGACGAACAAATAATCAGTCTGCACTGTTTGTCAGCTCAGGAACTTTTGTGGGTTGAAAATCGTCTAACCCATTGACATCATGTGTATAATTTATTAAAGTGCTTGCAGGAGAAGAAACGCAATGAAAAAATCAATAATTCTATTTGTTTTGCTAGCTCTTCTAGCTGTGGCCTGCAACCTGCCCGGCGATGTTAACCCCGTAACCCTGGTACCACCGGAGGTTATCTTTACCCAAGCAGCTCAGACAGTTGCAGCAGAGCTAACCCGGGTGGCATTAATCGCTTCTCCAGTCTCTACCGTGCCGAAGATACCTACACCAACCTACACGCAGATCCCAACAAATACAGCTGTACAAACGCCGACCAATACACCTATTCCTTGCAACTTGGCCACTTGGGATCCAGCCAATATCGATGTGACGATCCCAGATAACACAAAAATGGCTCCAAATCAGGTGTTTTCAAAAACATGGCGCATCCGGAATGCGGGTACATGCTCCTGGAATTCCAGTTACCTTCTCATCTTTGACCATGGCGATGGGCTTGGTATCACAAACGGGTACTCACAGCAGTTGACCAGCGGCGTTGTCAACCCAGGTCAATGGGTTGACCTAACTGTCAACAATCTGAAAGCGCCAGCTGCAACCGGAACATACACTGGTTTCTGGCGCCTGCGCGATCCGGGTGGAGTAGTATTTGGGATAACTCCTTCAGCAGGTACTTTCATCGTGAAGATCGTTGTAGTGGCGAAGACCTCGATCACTCTTGTACCAAAGGTTGGCGAGAGTGGAACAATCCGTACGGATGCGGGACCATTTCCAGACTACACAGCCGGCGAGTCAAACGCGGATATTACCCGAACGACCGAAGCATTCTTAAGTTACGATATCACCGGTATTCCCACCAACGCAACCATCACCGAAGTTAAGTTTGACCTTACAGCTTACTCTATTGCAGGAAATCCTTTCGGAAGTCTTGGTGTATTGAATGCATATTCTTCAGATTATGGGCTCACACTCGAACCTTCCGATTTTGTTGCTGGTTTCCCTCCTGGGAAAATATTAAATTGGGGTTCGGCTGACGCGATAAATGCCACAGGATCGTCACCTGAACTCAAGTCTAACCTGCAGTTAAAATTGGGTACAAATCGTCTCCAATTACGCCTGCAATTCGCCGGGTCGAATGGGGATGCCGTTCTGGATAGGATTACCTTCACAAATCCGAGCCTTATCGTAACCTACACGGTACCGTAATTAAATAATAATCATTAATACAACCCCGGTTATAATCACCGAGGCTGTATTAATGATCTCTCAATACCTCCCAGGCACCCACCCAAGGCTTCCCACGCCGATTTCTAGGGGAGACTGTTATCTTGTTTAGTTTTCCGGCAACTTGTGCAGCTGCTTTCGCAATGACATTCCAATCGTCGGTCCTCAAAGCTTCTCGCATGATTTTTGACAATCGACCGGACCAGGCCCACTCCATGCGGAACTTATCGGCTTTTACCCAATAATCGCGCTTTTCCCAAGCAGCAACAGAAATATCAATCGTCCCGGCAATTTTTTCTAGGGCTAATACAATAAAAGCGGCTAGATCCCGAGATTCAGAGTCTATTTCGGTCTGAAGGGCCAGTTCACGTACCGCCAGCACTATGGATTTGGTAAGACGGGACCTTTCTTTTCCAGCACTATCGGGGTTAATAATTCGACTCAATGCAATCTCCGCACTATGTAAATTGAATGTGGCGATTATACTGCAAAGGATTTTAGATTTCCTTAAATCGGACTCTCTCATTCCCTGTAAACAAAAGATTAACAGCGGCGCCCCCTTTATTGACGCACACCCCCCTTACGCTTATAATCTTCCAGTTCCGGGGAAGTGGCGGAATTGGCAGACGCGCAAGACTTAGGATTTTGTGCCGCGAGGCGTACGGGTTCAAGTCCCGTCTTCCCCACACTTCACCAAGAAAACACATTTAATAAAGAAGGATAAAGCGTTGAAAATCGAGACCCAACCCCGTGATGACCACCAAGTCACCCTGATCGTTGAATTGGAAACCGAACAAATGGTAGGCGCCAAGCACCGTGCTGCCAGGAAGATTTCAGAACGGAAATCCATCCCCGGGTTCCGCCCGGGGAAAGCGCCCTATGAAGTAGTTGTGCGTAGTTTTGGTGAAGGTGTTATATCTGAAGAGGCTGTGGATTTGCTGCTTGAGGAAGTCTACCCCAAGGCATTGGAAGACGCCAAACTAGAACCAGCCGCGGCGGGATCCCTGGAGAAAGTCGAAGATCTTGATAAGAAGCCAAGGTTTACGTTTACTGTCCCGCTTGCTCCGACAGCAAACCTGGGAAATTACCGTTCAATTCGAGCACCATACGATTGGAAAGAACCTGGCGAAGATAAAGCCGAAGAAGCCATAAATGAATTGCGACGCATGTATGCCAAGACCGAATCGGTCAACCGGCCGATCGAGATTGGTGACTTCGTTATGATTGATTTGAAAGGTGTCAAGTCAAAAGCTGCGGAAGGTGAAGCTCCGGCGTTTGACCGTCCTGGATTGCCAGTGTTTGTCAGTAACGAAGAAAAAGACGACGAGTTCCCCTTCAAGGGATTCTCAAAAGAGTTGATGGGTTTGAGCGGGGAGGAGACTAAATCGGTCACCCACAAATTCGGAAAAGATTATAAGGATGAAAACCTGCAAGGTCAGACAGTAAAATTTGATATTACTGTTAAGATGGTACGTGGCAGTATTCTGCCAGAATTGAACGATGAGTTTGCTAAGCAAGTTGGTCCCTTTGAGAATTTGCAGGCCTTGCATGATGCGGTCAAAGCGAACTTGGCAACACAGTCCAAAGCCGAATATGACGACGATTATTTCAGCAAGTTGATTGAGAAAATCAAAGAGAAAGCAGCAATCAAATATCCTCCCCAAGTGCTAACTCATGAATTGGAACACGTAATGGAAGATTTGAAATCCCGTCTCGCAGAGCAAGGCTTGGACATGACAGCTTACCTAAAATCTCGCGAAATGGATGAGGAAAAATTTACTACTGAGGAAGCCAGGCCGATTGCAGTGAAGCGTTTGGAACGTTCATTGATCATAGATGAACTTGCCAGGCTTGAAAAGATCGATGTCAGCCGGGAAGTGCTGCAGTCCACGTTCGAGCAGACTTGGGGTGAATATCAGGGGAATGCTAATTTTCAAAAGTCGATGCGTGGCAAATCTCAACCCCCTAAACAAGTGATGAACGCTGTGGCAATGGAATCTGCAAATCGAGCTTACATTCAGCAGACTTTGAATCGGCTTAAGGATATTGCTACTGGTCAAGCTCCGGAACTTGAACCTGAAACAATTAAACCCGCTGCTAGGAAAAAAGCTAAAGCGTCCTCGGTGAAAAATGACAAATTTTCGAGTGCAAAATCACCCAAAGTGGCCAAGGCTACATCGACTCCCAGCTTGCCAAAAACCCAGCAAAGGGCGGGAAGTTCAAAAAAGGCCGTGACTCCTCCATCTCCCTCTAAAGGGAAGAAATCAACCCCAACAATTTAAGACCGCAAAGTGTATTCAGAAATGGAGTAAAAAATGGATCCAAATATTAAGAACGTAATACCAATGGTAATAGAGTCTTCAGGCCGCGGCGAACGAGCTTATGATATCTATTCTCTACTGCTTAAAGAACGCATTGTTTTTTTAGGTACAGCAATAGATGACCAGGTCGCGAATGTCATCGTAGCGCAATTACTATTCCTCAACAGGGAAGACTCGGAAAAAGAAATTCAAATGTATATCAACTCACCTGGCGGGGTGATTTACTCTGGACTTGCAATTTATGACACAATGCAAATGATTCCCAACCCTATTAGTACCGTGGCCGTTGGGGTGACCGCCTCGTTCGGAACAGTGCTCCTTACTGCTGGAACAAAGGGACGTCGCTATGCCCTTCCGAATGCCACCATCCATATGCACCAGCCACTGGGAGGCGCACAGGGTCAAGCAACGGATATCGAGATTCAAACCAAGCAAATCCTGCGTCTCCGCACGCTGTTGAATGATATTATGTCCAAGCATACCGGCAAACCAGTGGATGTAATTAAACAAGATACTGAACGTGATTTCTACCTGGATGCCAAGCAGGCAGTTGATTATGGATTAGTGGATCAGGTACTCGAAGTCCCAACCAAGAAATAAGAATTCGGGCAGACACGCATGTCTGCCCGAATATTTATTCCCATGCTTTCTCCAACAATTAAATCCCTCATTCTCGATATGGACGGTGTTCTGTGGAGAGCCGATTCGCCCATTGGTAATCTCGCGGA
>DASVKG010000043.1:0-5650 GCA_036385495.1 Anaerolineales bacterium
TATCCGCTGGTCCCGCTCGGGTCGAACCGGTACCAGCGGTGATCGCGCAGCGGTGTATCATACGCTACGCCGTTGGTCTGCCGGTCAATTTCTGCGCGGCGATCCACCTCGCGCCGGGCGTCGTGGTGTGTGCCAAAGGCAGCCATGGAGCCAAAGCGCGGCCCGGGCAGGCCCGCCGCTCCGTTGATGTCAGTACCGATTGCCACCCCCCGCCCGTCCATCTTGTTAACTGCGTAAAGGAATGCTTGTGCCCAGGAGGTGCTGGATCCGGCACACGGCTCCGGTATTTTTTCAACCAGGTCGGGCAGGCAGCGGCGCAGCCCGGCGATATCCCCCTGGTTGATGATCGGTGCCACTACCCCCCCCAGGCGGCCAATGCGTTCGATCTGGTCCCCGCGCTTGCCGGCTTCGTGGGCAACCTTGTGGACATCGCTCGTCCCATATTGCTCGCGTTTTAGCCGGTCAAATTCAACTTCTCCACTGAATAGCAGGTCGCGGAACCAGGTATGCGAACAGATGACGGGATAATTGTGTGTTTCAGCCAGAGCCAGCGCGGCATCCGTGGACTTTTCCGACATGTGATCGACATCGATGATCATTCCCCGGGCCATCAACTCCTCCAGCACCACGGTTCCGTATTGGTTGAGGCCGAGCGCGTTGGCGTGGCCTCCCTTGAGCTTGGACGGTTCATTTGCTTCGAATAGGTCGCGAATGCCGGGTATTTGGTCGATGAGCGTGCTGCGGTGCATCGCATGCAGGCGGCGTCCGGAGATAGCCGCCGTGCGTTCGATTTCGTCAACTGCATCTTCGCCGTCCTCATCCAGCCGGTAACGCACCCCTGTCTCCCAGCGGTCCTCCACAGACCAGCGCTCGCCGGTCACAAATAAATTTACCGTCTCCAAAAACCGCATGTAGATCGCGGTGCCTCCGAAGGCATTGTTGGTCAGGTGGATGGGCGTGACCTGGCGTACTCCCAGTCCGTGCAGCCAATCCAGTTCCTGTGAGATCAACTGCCGGGCTTGATCGATGTCACCGTGGCTCAGCTTGTCCAATTCGTCGAAACTGTGCCAGTTGCCCAGCGAGTCCACCTCGACTCCCAGGATGACCGCCAGGTGGTTTTCGGAGATTATTTTGCGGGCCTCTTCCGGCGAATAGGCGATTTGCAGCCAGCCCTTCCCCGGGCCGCCGCTTTGTGTCTCAATGAACGCAGCCATCTCTTTCATGGCAGCAATTTGCACCTCGATCGCGTGCTTGTCATCGTGAGGCAGGTTCGGGGTGGTCTTGAATGCCAGTAACTCGTTGTTGACCGCCAGGCAGGTGACCAGGCGCAATCCGCCCTGGTAAGCGCGGTACAGCCAGTCGATATACGCTTGCTGGTGGACGAGGGTCGTAAATCGCGGCCAGATAATGAATTCCGGCCAGCCGCCGCCTGCCGGGTGTCCAAATTCCGGGTTGATATCGATCAAACCCCCGTGGATCGGTTCGCAGGAATTTAGTGCGAATTCTATTCCATCCGGACCTGGGTGCTCTGGATCATAGGGCCTGCCCCAGAACGCCTTGCCGCCAAAGGCCAGGTGTGCCATCAAATGGGCATGCAGGTCGGCAAATCCCCATAAAGCTGCGCCCGGTTCGGCGTCCCAATAATCACCCCCCAATGGCACCCGGGGAGACGGTTTGGTTAAAGGTTTATTTGCGGACATGGTTTTTCTCCTGATGGACTTGCGCTAATTCCGGGGCGGGTTGGGGGGCAGCTTCATCCTGGTACATCTGGGTTTCCGATTGTCCGCTGGACGTTTTAAGCAGCCGCGGGTGCTCGACCGTACTATTTCCATTCAAAAAAGAGGTGTTCATATTGTCTCCTATAAAATACTATCTAAAAATCACCATATTTATCCCATTATACCATTGCACCTTGGAGAATCTCAACTGCATCACCCTCATATTGGATAATAGTTACAGGACAGCCCTGACTTGTCCTGTGTATTCTTGACAACAGCTGGCGCTACCACTAAGGTTGGAATCGATTTCACTGCCTGCTGGTTTTCCGGGATTACCCCATGTTTTTTCGGATTAATGTTTCAGCAATTTTGGGAGCGATTAATCTCAACCATAATCCCAGCTTGCCCTGGAATGTCATTACGACCTCGCGCTTTCGCTTTGCCACTGCATTAATAATCAGGCGCGTACAGGTCTCCACCGGCATGGCACCTTCCTCGAATTTTGAGATTTTTCCTGTTTGCCTGCCATCTGCTGTAAAGGATCGGCTGCTGATGCCTGTGCTGACCCACCCCGGGTAAATGATCGTCACGCTCACGCCGCTGCTGGACAATTCCATCCGCAGGGACTCGAAAAATTCTGCCATTGCATGTTTGCTGGCGCCGTACCCGTCCGCTCTAGCCGATGGGAGCTTGCCGCGCAGGCTGGAGATGGCTGCCAGGCGTCCGCGCGTTTCTTTGAGATGGGGGATTGCATAATGGGTGCAGTATACGCTGCCGAAAAAGTTCACCTGCACAACCTTCTCGAATAAAGACAGGTCACGCAGTTTGGTAAATCGGGATGCCAAGGTGATACCTGCATTATTGATCAGGGTATCGATCCGCCCGTATTCTGCAGCGGTCCGCTCGATCAGGTTTTTGCATTGAGATTGTTCAGCCACGTCCGTTGGGATCGCCACAGCCTTTCCTCCAATTTGGCGGCATTGTCTTGCAACTTCTTCCAGTTGCCCGGAATTGCGCGCCGCCAGAGCCAGCCATGCCCCTTGTTCGGCAAGCCGCAGCGCCAGGTGCTCCCCGATCCCGGAGCTTGCCCCGGTGATGATGACGACTTTTTCGAAAAAAGGTTGTTGGTTCATTTGGGTTTCCTCTTTCAACCATCCAATGGCATCGCCTAATCTCATGGAGGGAATGTTATCCCCGAAGAGACGTCAGGACCAACATGTCCAGCGTTCCTTATCTCATTATCGCGCCATTTCTGGCACTCACGTTGTACCTGCCGAAACCACCCGCGCAGATTTTCCATTTGTGGTACCGATCCAGCCAAAGCGGCGAGGGCCCTCCTTTTCGTCCCGACCGCACCTTTCTCTCCCGCGCTTGCAGGGTGGCATTCACTTTCCGAATCAAAAAAGGCAGGTCGAAAGACCTGCCTTTTTTGTCTAAATTTCAGATGGTGTTATTTCTTCCCGCCCTTCCCGTGCCCATGCCCATGTCCATTCCCATGGCTGCTTCCTTGCGTCGACATTAAAGGTTCGGGGGTTTCCGTCGGCGTGGTAATGGCTAGCGGAGTCGCATGACCGGACATGATCTGGCCCAAGTTCTGGTGCGGGTCGGTCAGTACCGCCTTGCGTAGTTGTCCCCAGTTGTTTGCAGTGGCTCCATCCGGAAGGACGAGGCCGCTGAAATCGCCGCTCTGTTTTGCCATCAGGATCTGATCCAACAGCGCCGCGTCGCCGCCCAATTGCGTGGCCATCCAGCAGGCCTGGGCGATTTCACCGTATCCGAAACCTGCTGCTTTATAGGCTGCCAGTTCGTCCCCTGTCACGCCCAGTGCTGTTCCGAAATATGTTTCCAGGGTACTGATACCCTTGACATCGGTGGTCGATTTCAAAATGTCCGCCGGATCGATTACGATTGACGTGGTGAACTTTTCTAGATTAGGGGAGATCAGGTCCAGCGAAAGAGCTTTTGACAAGTTCAGGCTGACCACCTGTTCAACGTCTGACGCATCGGTCAACGTTACCTTGAGCGAAGAGATCTTGGTTAGTAGGTCGGTGACAAAGACGAGGCTGTCCACCACACCGCTCGTCAACACAATTTTGGGATTCAATGGATCCTTGATGACCACAACTTTACCGACCATCTTGGCGTTGGGGATAACCAGCTCCATGGTTATAGCGGTTTCCAGGCTGATGCTTATTTTTTGAGTCGCGCCTGACTCATCCAAAAGGGTGACAAGTCCGGTGGCTATGCTGGTTTTCGGGTTTTTAACCAGGCTGATGCTCAGGATGGTTCCGGAGCCCAGGGTACCTGTGGCAGCCTGTGCAATGCTGGCCGGGATGGCTGCAAACAGCGCAGCGGCCATGGCAAAGATCAGTACGAACGAGAATATTTTGTTTCGGGTCATATCGGTACTCCTTTCAATTTTTCCTTCGACATCGGCGGAGACAGTGATTTCCGCCTCCCTTGTGAAGGTGGTACAAACCCTATCAGAGTATAGCATGCTAATACCCCGGGAAAATTACAGAACTGTTAGAATGGCTCACACTAGTACTTAAGAGCTACTCGCCCGGTCCCTGGAGAGGTCCAGCGCTCCCGCCGTCCTCCCTCGCACTGCATACCCGCGGGGTGGTTGTGCCGGGGTTGACGGACTAGAACGTATGTGCTAAAATATTTGCACGACTGGGGACGGTCGATGGGTACCCTTGCTGCTTGCTATCCCGAACCTTAACAACTGCAACTGTACTGGGCGCGCACCATTTTTTCTGGGCTCATTCGCAGGATTGTTGCGCCCATGCTCAGGCTTCATCTTCTAATGTTCTTCCGGTGCGGGTCCTGCGTAATTTTGGCAGGGGATTTAATTGTTCCTCAATTGTTCCTCAGGAACAACCCCCACTCCTGGCATCTTCCACCTCCATACCCCCACATCTGGGGCATGCAGGGCAGCCCCGTTCGTTCCTCTTTTTTCCTTTCACGGCAGACGTTTCACATCCCCGGGGGTGCTCGCTCTTCCCTTTGTGGGGTGATGGCGCCCGCCCATTGGATCTATATCGGGCAGAGCGATAGGGTTTTTTTGGGTGAAATCACCCTCTTTCTGGTACTTTTCCACATGTTTTCAAAAGCCTGCATGAAAAAGCCATTCCAAAACAGTCATTCGTTTCTAATCGTTTTGGCGCGAATCGGTCGTTTTCCCTCATCCCCTCTTCCTTTTCACCTCCAGCACCGCGATCTTCGTCGAATGGTTGAATGGCCTCGGGTCCGTGATGGTTGCCCCACTTTTGGTCTGTGGGAATCCAATAAAATCCTCCGGAACCGGGATGAGTTCCGCGATTTTGAGGTAGCCGTCCGCGCACAGCGCCTCCAGCTTCTCATGGTATTCCTTCCCGCTGACGTACAGTGCGTTGTTGACCGAGACCAGCCACCCGCCGTCGTTGACCAGCGGGCGCACCTTGTTGATCAGCCGGGCGCTGTCCGTGTTCAGGTCCAGTGCGCCTTTGGAGGTTGCCGAGAAAAAGGGCGGGTCCACCAGCACGCAGTCGAAGCGTTCCCCCCTCCGCTTGAACTGGTTGACCTGCGCCCAGAAATCCCCGGCGATAAAATCCGCCTTGTGGATTGGGAACCCGTTCAGGGTGTAGGATGTTTTTGCGAGGTTGAGGAATTGACGGCTCAGGTCAAGCTGCACCACCCGTTCCGCTCCCCCGGCGCAGGCTGCGGCACCCAGGCTGCCGGTATATGCGAAGGTATTCAGGACGGTCTTGCCGCGCAGGTGTTCGCGCAGCCAATGGCGCAGGTTCCGCGTATCCAGGTACAGGCTGGCGTCCTGGTTCATGCACAGGTCGAGGGCATACCAGACCCCGTTCTCCTCCACCTTCCGGTCGGGCTTTTCGCCGAACAGGAGTTTCCCCCGTTTCTCCTCCGCCGACGGGCTGTTGCGTGTC